>JAPUDW010000353.1:0-39633 GCA_027492915.1 Bacteroidota bacterium
CACATCCTTGTGCAGGTAGAAGACTTCCCAGTACTCAAGACCTAAGAAATTTGGAATTCCGAATGTCGCAATGTATCCCATGCCGAGATCGCGTATGAACTGCTCCTCATAACCGAACACAAGCCGCCGCACACCCGAATGTAATCCGTCAGCACCGATAACAAGATCAAAGCGATGAGGTGGAGCAGTGACGAACGTGGTGTCTACACCTGACTCATCTTGCGTGAGCGATGTGATAGCATCGTCGAAAATATATTCCACTTGACTGCCGACAGCTTCGTACAGGATGCGGCACAGATCGTCGCGCATGATCTCAACATCAGGGCTATCGAAGTGCCCACCCGTAAAGCTCCTTTCTGTATTTCTATAGGTCTCCTTGCCAGTTGAATCGACCATCGACACACCGTTTAGTTTCGTTCTTCGATCACGAATAGTGGCCAGGATGTCCATCCGCTCAGCGACTTCTAGGCCCGGACCGCGTACATCAAGCGCCTGACCGCCCAGACGCAGGTGTGGCGCACGTTCGACCACTGTGACCTCGAAACCGTAGCGGACGAGCCAAAAGGCGGTGGTGAGACCGGCAATGCTGGCTCCGGAAACCAGTACCCGAATGCTATTGTCTTTCGCCATAAGGATAAACTCCCATCATAATTGCTGTCGCAAAACGCGATAGAACACCCAAGATTTTGATTTGTTGTCTATTCATAGAAAGTAATTGTTCTTCTCGAATTCGCTGCTTTCAACGTTGAAGCGGATGTCAGCAAGAACGATCTGCTGCGCTTTCCGATGTTGCCTCAACAAGCGTTCTATCTGTATGATTACTGTCATTACCATATTTTTGAACGGTGTTCAAATTTGAACACCGTTCAGATTATTCTCATTTTCATAGGTTGTCAAGTAGGAAAAATCAATGCGTTTACAGAAAGATAAGATCATCAAGCGGGCAATTGAAGTGCTGGATAGGGATGGACTGGATGGTGTAACCCTGCGGCGGTTAGCGAAAGAACTCGATGTGCAGCCCGGTGCGATCTACTACTACATCCCTGACAAAGAAACGCTGCTTAGTGAGATGGCGAACACTATTTTGGAAGAGCGTTTTGCAGGCTTCGATTTTGAAAATGATCAGCGTGAGTGGACGGTCTGGCTGGATATGCTTGGTCATGAACTGCGAGCAGCGATGTTGGCTCACCGTGAGGGTGGACGTGTGGTTGCCGGATCACGAATTGGGGATGTTGGACATATACTCATAAAACTCTTCGACCTGACAGTTCGCATCCTGCATAAATCTGGCTTCGACCTCAGCAAGGCTGCGACGATTAGCGTGACAGTGACCTATTTTACTTTCGGTTTTGTTATCGAAGAACAGGCCGCACCAACAGAGACTGACGCGACTTACGAAGTTCAATCCTTTGAGAAATTTGCCCCGATACTTATGACTGCAATGTCAGACTGGATAAAAACTGACTACAAGATGCATTTCGACACAAGTATGCGCATGATCATTAACGGCGCACGTGATGAGCTAGAGACTTAAGAATCTGAAGGTTAGTGCTTGATCTAATCCAAAATCAAATTCTACTCTCATTATAAGGTCAAGAAGAATAAGAAACCCCGCAATCAACCCATGTAGTGCATCTTTTCATCTACTCTCTAAAAAGTACTTTTACTCACAGAAATAGAAATTTCCTGCAAGAAAGACGTTCGTTATTTGAATCAAATATTGTAAGAGAAATGCTGCATTATTGTTGCAATTCTTAGTCACAAATCGGCTACTATCCGATTTTAAAGTTTGAATTCGGTTTAGGGAAGTAAACCGCACATTCACAAATCGGGGTCACAAAGGATCAAGTCACCTGTTATCACCTGTAAAACAGGTGCCTTTTTATTTCATCTGTTCTTTTGCGATGAGCATTGAACGACTCCATAAAAAAAGCGCAGACTCACGCCCACGCTCTCTATAGACTAACTAACTATCGACTACAGACGGCTAACTACTGCTGCATCCACGCCATTGTTTTGGTCGCCAGCTTATCCAGCGCCTCGACGCATTGCAGCAGGTGTTCTTCCTTCGTATCCTCGATCTTGTTATGCGAAATGCCGCGCAGACTTTGCACGAACAGCATAATCGTTGGCACACCGGCACGCACCATTTCCGCCGCGTCGTGCAGCGGCCCACTCGGCAGCCGATGCGACACACCAACCGTTTCCATAATTGCCTCATCACAGAGTTCGATCAGGTCAGGATGAAACGGCAGTGGTTGAATCTGCCACAGGCGGCTCCACGACACCTCGATATTTTCCTCGGCGGCAATGCGTTCACTGGCAGCTTTGGCCTCGTTGAGCATGGCGGCCAGTTCGTCCGGGTCAAGATGGCGCTGGTCAAGTGTCATATCGGCCTGCCCAACGACCGCCGTAACGATGCCCGGCTGCGTCACCACACGCCCAACCGTACCCACACCCTTATGTGCTTTGGCGATCTGGCGAATGTCGAGATGCAGCTTGCTTACGCCACCCAGCGCATCTTTGCGCTTGTCCATCGGTGTTGAGCCGGAATGTGCTTCCTGCCCGACGAAGCGAATGGAATGCCGTTCGACCCCGACGGTACCTAGCACCACGCCCAGCGGCAAGTCGAGGCTTTCGAGCACCGGCCCCTGCTCGATATGCAGTTCGAGGTAGGCTTTGGCGTTCTGAAGTTGACGATGGGCATCGGTCGCCATATCGAGGCTGACATCATAATTTGCCAGCGCATCCTCCAAGCGGATGCCATCCTTGTCCTTCAGGTCGCGCACATCGTCAGGGTTCAGCGTACCGGATGCGGCGCTTGACCCCAAAAGGCTGCGCCCAAAACGCGCACCTTCTTCATCCGCCCAATCGACGAGGCGAACAGTGACAGGTGGTTTGCCCTCACTGGCGATGCGGCGAATGACTTCTAAGCCCGCCAGCACGTTCAAGCAGCCATCAAGCCAACCGCCGTTCGGTACAGAATCCATATGACCGCCGATAATCAGCACATCATCGGACTCGCCCTTGAGGGTCGTCCAGACGTTCCCCGCCTCATCAGTTTCGACGATGACGGGAAGCTGTTCCATCTTGGCACGCAGCCACGCCCGCGCCTTCGCCCAAGTTTCCGTCCATGCGATACGCTGCGCCCCGTTCGCATCGCCGGTTAAAGCGCGTAGTTCTTTCAGTTCATCAATCGTCCGTTGAGGATTGAGGCTCGACATAACCGTTGCTTCTTTCTAATAAGCCATTCCAATACGGTGGAGTATAACGCGCTTTCGCCAAATTTTGCACGGCACAAAAGCGAATATTTGTTCGCCAAAATAGAAAGGTTGGGGTATACTAAACTTATATCATCTGGTGGTCGAATTTACCTTCGACCCCACCCCAACCCCTCCCCGTAGTAACAAGGAGGGGCTTTAAAACGTTTCTTTCGGTTACATCAAAAGGGAATGCCGTGTCAGCGATTGGATTACGCCGACTGTATCACCAGCGCATCACCCACCCGCATTTTAAGAACGCGGCGGAAGTCGTATCGTGGTTGGGGGCAATGCAGGGGCAGGATTACTTCGGCACCCAATGGGCGTTCGGTTTGCGCCTGCCGAACAGCAGCGAGGCGAACATCGGGCAAGCCATTAACGATGGGCAGATTATGCGGACGTGGGCAGTACGCGGCACGCTGTTTTACGTCGCGCCAGCGGATATTCACTGGATACTCGGCCTCATCGCCCCGCGCCAGATTACGGGCAATGCCGGACGCTACCGCGAACTTGAATTGGATGAGCCGACACTCATCCGCAGTGTCGAGTTGATCGTGAAGGCGCTCGACGGTGGCAAGCACCTGACGCGCTCTGAACTGTTTGACGTGCTGCAAGCAGAAGGAATTTCGACACAGGGGCAGCGCGGTTTTCACCTGCTGCAACGGGCAGGGTTAGAACGGCTGGTGTATCAGGGGGAGATGCGCGGTAAGGACACGACTTTTCATACACTGGCAGCGGGCAAAACGCTGCCGCCGGACGAAGCGGCTGCCGAGCTTGCACGGCGCTACTTCACCAGCCGCGGCCCTGTTACGCTGGCGGATTTCGCGCACTGGGCAGGCTTACCGATCACTGTCGCCCGTGCCGCGCTGGAAGCGGTGAAGTCGCAGTTGGTTGCGGAAATCATCGACGGACAAACCTACTGGCTCTCGCCGGAAGCCCACCAACCGCCGGAAAAATCGCTGTATCTGTTACCGGGCTTTGACGAGTACATCCTCGGTTATAAAGACCGCAGCGCTGTGCTGGATGCAGCCTTCGCGGATGCAATCTGCCCCGGTGGCAACGGCGTGTTTGTGTCAACGATTGTCAGCGGCGGGCGGGTGATCGGCACATGGAAGCGGACGCTCAAGAAGAAGGTGGTCGAAATCTCGCTGGAACTTTTTCGCCCGCTAACAGATGACGAAACCGAAGCGCTGGCAGAAGCGGCGAATGCTTACGGCGCGTTTCTGGGGCTGCCAGTGGTCATCCACCCGCTTGCCTAAAATTAGCTTTGTTTATCGGATCACACGAAGGAGAATAATCGTGAACCGTTTTGTAAAAGAATATGGCGACATGTACCACGAAACACAGGTCATGCGTGACCAGTTGACAAGCATCCTCGGCGATGCCGAGCTTGCCTTCACGCCCGGCGGCAGCAACCCCACCCTCGGCGACATCCTCAAGGAAATGGGCGATGTCGAACATACTTATATCGAAAGTTTCAAGACGTTCAAGCACGACTGGTCTTACCGTAATTCACAGGTGGGATTATCCGGCAGCGTGTCGCAGTTGCAAACGTGGTTTACCCAATTGGATGCTGACCTGAAAGCCGTGATGGAAGACTTAACCGACGACGATCTGAGCAAGTCGATTGATCGCGGTTGGCCGGTTCCAATCTTTACCCAACTGCACATCTACCGCGAGGCGCTGCTCATTTACTACGGCAAGATCGCGGTGTACATGAAGGCGATGAATAAGCCGATGCCCAAACAGTGGCAGGAATGGATTGGGTGAAGTGACAACTGCTAAACTGACAGGTCACGCACCGGTGCTGCTGGTTAAGGACATCCCAAAGCGGCTGTCTACTGGCGCGATAAGTTGGGTTTCACCGACCAGCAAACCTACGGCGAACCGCCCTACTTCGCCATCATCCGGCGCGATGGACTGGCAATCATGCTGTCGCAGTTAAATGTGGGGCAAACCGTTACCCCACACTGGCAGGTCGTCGAGAAAATGTGGAATGTGTACTTCTGGGTGGATGACGCCGAAGCGCTGTATGCCGAGTTCCAAGCCAGCGGCGCGACCATCGACTACACCCTGTATACCACGCCTTATGGTGTCAAGGAGTTTGGCATCCAAGATTTAGAGGATAACGACATCGGCTTCGGGCAGATTTTACGGTAAGTGTTTGGTGGGGGTTTGCCGATGGTAAACCCCTACATCATCCTTCCAGCGGCTGCACTGCTGGCATGTCAACCTTCTGTGGGCGCAGCACCCGCGCATACAACACCATTGGGATAATCGACAACAGCGCCGCCACCACCAACGCGGAGGTGATGCCGATGCGGTCGGCTAAACCACCGAGTAAGAACGAGAACACGGCGAAACCGATACTCCCGCCGAAGCTGCTGAGCGAACCCATCGTCGCCCGCTGCTCATCACTGAACTCGCGCTGCATCAGACTGTTTTTGGCGACCGTATTCACGCCAAAGAAGATCGAGTTGGAGGCCATCAACGCAGGCGAGATCACCGTTGGTACCAGCAAACCGAAGATGTTGATCGACTCGCTGATCGACATCCCGCCGATCAACAGCCGGAATTCGCCGAAGCGCCGGATGAGCCGCCCCGCGAAGTAAAAACTGATCGCCGCCGTCGCGTTGCCGATCATCTGGGCTATCCCAATCGCCCACACCGGCCACAGCGTCACGATAAACGCTGAACGTATCAACCACGACGACTCGCCGATGGCATAGCTCAAAATCCACGCCACGCTCATCGTCCGTAAGCGTGGGTTCTGGCGGAAGTTGCGGAAGGCAGTCGCGAGGTGTGCGTAGATGTTCCCGCTACCTTTCATATGTACTTTTGGCTCGACCAGACGCAGGCTCACGATGAACGCCAGCACCATCGGGATCACCGATACCCACATCACCGTCTGGAAGGAAATGGTCGCGATCAAACTGCCTAGCACCGCCGAAATCGCCAGCGCGAACTGGTACATTGAGGACGTGCGACCTAAATATTCCTGAAAGCTCTCTCGTTTTTCCATTTCGGCTAAGGTGTCGTAGAGCAGCGCATCATTGTTGCCGCTGTAAAAGGCACGCGCCAGCCCCTCGAAGATCGCGCCGATCAGCAGCGGCAGATACGCACCGCCAATCGCGTAAAATGTGAGGGCGAACACCCCTGCCACGGCACCGTAAACCACCGTTTGTTTGCGCCCGACTCGATCCGACAGCACACCCGTTGGCACTTCAAACAACGACTGTGCCAACTGCGCCGCCGAGTAAATGCTCATGCCGAGGGCATACGAGCCGGACACCTGCGAGTAATACAGGATAGCAATCGGGGCATAGGGGCGGAAATCAGCCCAGAAGTTGAACCAACTAATAAGGCGGAGGTTGCGAGCGACAAGCATCAGGTTATCGTTTCAATACTGTATTAATAGGTGGGCAGGGTTATTGTAGGCCACAAGGGGTCATAGTCAAGAGGGGATTACGCCTATGAAATCAGATGCAGATAAAGTGGACGCGATATAAGGCTTGTCCGGTACTGAGAAATGAGTGCGGTTGCCTCGCATGAGGCTAAAGCCGTCATGCTGATCGCCAGACAAGTCTGCTAAAGCGACTTCAAGGGATAGCGTTCGCCTCTAAAATGCAGGCTGGTTAGCCGTTTTAAGCCCATTTGTCCCGTAATTTCTGACAAAACGAGTACCGGACAAGCCTTGTAGTGGGTTCCTAGGGTCAAGATCATGGCAGACGTTGGTGGGGGTTTGCCGCTGGCAAGCCCCCTATGCACCAAGTTAAGGCGTGTGCTATCCCAAAAGGTTGGCTGTTTGCGTCGCATGAGGCTAAAGCCATCATGCTACCTACGGTCGGACAAGTCTGCTAAAGCGACTTCAAGAGCAGATATTTGAGCGAAAAATTTTCTTAAGTTGATGCATATGAGGCTTGCCAGGGGCAAGCCCCAACAACTATTTATAAGTGACGACTACTTCGAGTTCCACTGCACCAGCACAATGCCCTCGACTTCTTTCAGCCAGCGAAGGGGTACTTCACTTGTGTCAACTCCTCAGAAACCGTCCACAAGCGCCGCGCAACTGCTTCGTCATGTGAGCGCACACTCGAATCGAGTTTCTTAGGATAGCCACGCATTTGACCAAGCCCACCGGGGCCAAAGTACGCGCCGCCTTGAGCATCCGGTGCGGTAGCTGCGTAGAGAGCCGGCAGTACGCCCAACTTCGGAGGCTGTGCGAAAAGCGGATTCAGGACGCGCAATAATCGGGAATGCCGCTGTGCATTGGTGGCTGCCCAACCGGGATGAGCCGCTACCGCCAACGTTGATTGACCGGCTGCGCCCAGCCGACGCTGCAACTCATAGGTGAACAGCAGATTCGCCAGCTTGCTTTGACCATAGGCTGCCATCGGCTGGTAATCCCGCTGCTCCCAGTTCAGGTCATCAAAGTTAATCTCCCCTGACTGATGTGCTGTGCTGCTTACCACCACAATCCGTGCCTTGGGGGTCGCCATCAGCCTGTCCAGCAGCAGCCCGGTCAGCGCGAAATGCCCCAAATGGTTGGTTCCAAACTGCTGCTCAAAGCCTTGCACGGTTTTCCCGTAAGGTGGAACCGCTATACCCGCGTTATTAACCAGGAGGTCGAGCCGTTGGAAGTCTTTGCGAAAGCCCTCTGCAAAAGCATGAACGGATACCAAGTCGCCCAAATCAAGCGCCATGACGACGACCTTGCCCGATGGCTTGAGCGCATTAATGTGGTCAGCAGCAGGGGCAGCTTTGACAATACTGCGGCAGGCCATAATGACCGTCGCCCCTTTGTTCGCCAATGCCCGCGCTGTTTCCCAACCAAGCCCACTGTTGGAGCCGGTGACAATCGCCACTCGTCCGGTCTGATCAGGTATTTGGTTTTCCGTCCATTGTGCTGCCATCTTATTCCCTCTTTCCTATAAATCTTCAAAATTGGAATGAATATTCATTCCAATCATTAGGCAAAAAAAGAGCCTAACGCTTAATAGCATCCCAACAGGCCGACATGGCTTGCTCGATGGTCGCGTCATCAAGTTGAATTTGCTCTGACATATGAGCTTCGACCAACGCATTCATTGCTCCAGAGACTAACACCCACATAACGGCAGGTGGCATCGCCTTGAGCAAATGCTGCTCTTGAGCATCATTCAACAATTGATCGAAGGCCTCAGCCAGCGCTTTCACATTCCCTTTGACCCGTTCATGAATAAAGGGAACCATTGCGAGTTGGTTGGACAGCAAGAATTCACGCGGGTGTCGAAGGCCATACTGAACCATGCTTTTGAGCAGGTATAAAACGCGTACAACGAGCGGTTCTGTTTCGTCATAGCGTTCCAGAATACGTTGGGTCATGGTGGCATTTATTTCGTTGAACAGGCTAAATATGAGGTCTTCTTTGCTGGGAAAGTAGTTGTAGATGGTTCCTATCCCGACCTGCGCCCTCTCGGCTACCTTCGACATGGTAACATCCTGCAATCCCTGTTCGAAAATGAGATCGCGGGTCGCCAGAAGTATTTGGTCACGCTTATTACTCATTGCACAGCACTACCCATCACTGGAATGAACGCTCATTCCAAATATAAGATAGGCTCAACAAAATGTCAAGCCATCACTGGATTTGTGAATACCCTAAGAACCTGTTTGGAAATTCGGAATGGATGGTCAAAACGGACGCGATGTAAGGCCTGTCCGGTACTCAAAAAGGTTTGCGTTTGCTCCGCTGAGGGCTAAAGCCGCTCAGCTAACAAGCAGACAAGTCTGCTAAAGCGACTTCAAGGGATAGCGTTCGCCTTAGGTAACCCATTTTATTTCTAGTTTGAACAGGAATAAAGCTCATTTCTCGCGCAAATTGTGGCAAAATGAGTACCGGACAAGCCTTGTATCGCGTCCCTACATCCAAACAAACAGAGCATTCGCAATAATTTTGCATTTTGTAAACACAACGTCGTGCGACGCTTTCCGTGAAACTGCTATACAGTTCTTTAGAATAATTTCCAAATCGGTTCTTACTTCGAGTTCCACTGCACCAGCACATCGCCCATCGTCTGCACAATGCTCTCGACTTCTTCGGCGGTGATGGTCAGCGGCGGCGAGAAGGCGAGCGCGTTACCAACCACCCGTGTTCGCAATCCCGCCGACATCGCTGCGCCCATGAGTGCGTTGGCGGTCGCCATATCGGGTGTGCGGCTCACTTTGTCCTTCACAATTTCGATGGCGCAGATCAAGCCTTTGCCGCGTGCGTTATCGACCTGCGGGAACTCAGTCAGCGTGCCCAAGCCTTCCAGCAAAATTTCGCCGCTGGTACGCGCGTTCCGCACCAGATGTTCACGTTCTAGAATTTCAATGTTCTTGAGGGCAACCGCGCAGGCTGTGGCATGACCAGAATAGGTGTAGCCGTGCATATACGACTCGGCTTCCGGCGCGTTCCAGATCGCCTCGCGAATGGCGTCCGAAATTTGCATTCCGCCCAACGGGATATAGCCGCTGGTGATGCCCTTGGCGAACGTCAAAATGTCCGGCTGAATATTCCAATGATTGAGTGCAAACATCTCACCCGTGCGCCCAAACCCCGTGATCACTTCATCGGCGATCAGCAGCACATCGTACTTGTCGCAGATAGCGCGGATCAGCGGGAAGTAATCATCCGGCGGGACGATGACACCGCCCACACCCTGCACCGGCTCGGCGATGAAGGCTGCTACTGTGTTCGGCCCTTCGCGCAAAATCGCTTCTTCCAACGCCCGTGCCGCCGCCTGCCCGACCGTTTCACCGGCTTTGATGTCGCCCTCGTAGCGGTGCGGGTTGGGCGCAGGGATGTGCAAGAAGTTGGGGAACTGCGGCCCGAAGGGTGTGTGGTAGCGCCCAATGCCAGTGGCGCTGGTGGCGGCCATCGAGATGCCGTGATAGGCGCTGGTACGAGCGATTATCTTGAGCTTGTCTTTCTTGCCCATCCGCTGCCAGTAGAAGAACGCGGTTTTAAACGCACTCTCGTTCGACTCCGAGCCACCGGATGTAAAAAGCGTTGTCTTGAGATCAGGATAGGCGTAGCCGGAGAGTTTGGCCGCCAATTCAGAGGCAGGCACGTTGGTCATACCAGCAAAGTTGGAGGTAAATGGGAGCTTGAGCATTTGCTCACGGGCAACTTCGGGTAGTTCAGTATTACCGTAGCCGATGTTGACATTCCACAGGCCAGCCATGCCGTCCAAAATTTTCTTACCGTCGGTGGTATACAAATAAACGCCCTCTGCCCGTTCGATCACCAGCGGCGCACTGTGACGGCTAGGGTGCTGGAGTGGGTGAAGTTGTGCCTTATCGCTTTCAATATACGCGGTTGTATCAGTCATTGGTCTCTCCTTCGTACTTCAGTAGGCAGACTCTAACACAAAGCGCCGGCGGCAGAAAGCTAATCTCCACACTAACCAGTACCGCTTTTTTTCTCCCTCTATGGCCTATTGTGAATAGGAACTTCGGTTCACAGATACGGCAGCAGCTTATGCTACGCTCGATGAGAGTCATTCAGCGTATTGTTTATAACCCAAAGGCGATATATGGTCACCAAACCCAAAATCAAACTGCTCATCGTTGATGACCACCCGATGGTACGTGAAGGTATGGTGGTGCTGCTGGAAAGCATCGGTGATTTTGAAGTGGTTGGTAATGCGGGCGACGGCGAAACTGGAATCAAACTGTGCCTCGAAAAACAGCCAGATGTTGTCCTGATGGATATGATTATGCCGGGGAGTATGGATGGCGTCCAAACGACCGAGTTGATGCACCAGAAGTCCCCGAACACACGCATCATCGCCGTGACTGCCTCCAAAGACGAAACGATTATTCACAACGTCATGAAGGCCGGTGCCATTAGCTATATCCTCAAAGATGCATCCATTTATGAGTTAGCGCAGGCCATCCGCGCGGCGTATCACGGGCAGCAAACCATCGCCGCTGAAGCGCTCACCAGCCTCATCGCCAGCAGACGGCAGCCGCAAAAACTCGGCTACGACCTAACGACCCGCGAATATACCGTGCTGCGTTTGATGATGGGCGGCTTCAACAACCGCGAAATTGCCGAGCAGTTGATGATTAGTAAATCGACTGTCAAAAACCACATCACCCACATCTTCTCCAAGCTCAACACCAAGAATCGTACCCGCGCCATCGCCATCGCGATTGAGCAAAAACTGCACACGCGCATGAACGTCTAGACCTCGCCCCCAAACCGATTGGAGACAGACTGCTGTTTACGTCGGGCGTTTGTTGATTCTAGTGCATTCCGCCGCATATTTTTGAGCCACTTTGACGAATATACGCCGTTTGCTTTCAGTTTGTTGACAGCCTAAATAAATTGATTTACTATCTTGAAAACGTTTTCAAGAGTCATTTTGAGGGTCGCCGATTATGCCATCGCGTAAGCAGCGCAACCCCCCTCCAAACATTTTGGAGGTGGCAAAACAGGCCGGGGTTTCTCCCGCGACTGTTTCGCGCGTCCTCAACAACTACCCCCATATTCGTGACGAACTGCGCACCAAAGTTCTTGAGGCGATTGCCCAACTCGGCTATGAACCGAACCGTGTGGCGCAGCGCCTGCGTGCGACCCAAAGCCACCTGATCGGGATGATCGTCACCGACATCACCAACCCGTTCTTTAGCACCATTATGGCGAGCATCGAGAGTGTGTTCTTCAACAAAGGTTACAGCCTGATGATGAGCAACACGGCCTCCGACCCTGCCAAGGAACGCGCTTACCTGAGCATGATGGAAAACGAAGGTGTGGCGGGTTTGGTGATCGCCACCACCAGCGAAAATGTAGACGAGGTCGCCAACCTTGCCGATAAAGGGCTGCCGATTGTGGTCATTGACCGGCGCATGACCAAGGGCAAAGTGGATATGGTGCTGTCGGATAATGTGGCTGGCGCGTGTTCGGCGGTTGAACACCTTATCAATCTCGGTCATAGGCGGATCGGTCACATTGGCGGGCCGCTGCGGCTGACCAGCGGACGCGAACGGTATCAGGGTTATCAACAGGCGATGCACGAGGCCGAGCTGCCTATTGAGGAAAGCTGGGTACGTTTTGGCGATCACCGTCACCAGAGCGGCTATGAACAAACGTGGCAACTTTTGGACGATAACCCGACCCTGACCGCTTTATTTATCGAAAACAACATGATGACGTTGGGTGCGTTGAACGCCATTCACGACTACGGCAAGCGCATTCCAGAGGATATCGCGGTCGTCGGGTTTGACGATATGCCGTGGGCAGTTTCGCTCAACCCGCCGCTGACCACTGTGGCACAGGCCACACATGAGATTGGAACCCGTGTTGCTACCCGCTTGCTCGAACGCATCGAGCAGACGGATTTACCCCCGCGTACTGATGTCGTGCCAACCACGCTCATCGTGCGGGCATCTTGTGGCGCAAAACAAGCTCACAACCGGAAACCGAGATGAAAGGAGTCTGCCTGGCATATTGTTACAACTAAACCCATTTCATCTGCTCTGTTAGGCAAGAACCAAAAAGGGGAAGTAAGGGTATGTCTCAAAAACGGTTACGCAAACAAACGATTATCTCAATCTTGCTGGGTGTCCTCATACTGGCAGTCAGCCCATTGTCGTCGGTGGTATTCGCGCAGGATGCCGTCACACTCGACCGTGATGATCCTGCATTGGTCACCTATTACACCCATGATGGCGACCTGAGCGTCGAGCGCGATCCGCAGCTTGCGGGCAGCACCATCTCGGTGCGCTGGGTCGATAATATTTTCCTCGGCCTGACCGACCTTTCACCGGAAACAGCGGAAGTCCGCGCTGAACTGGCAAGCGAATGGTCAGCCAGCGAGGATGGCCTGACATGGACGTTCAAACTGCGCGATGATGTGCCGTGGGTCAGTTGGAACCCCGAAACACAGGAAGCCAAAGTGATGCGTATGGTCACGGCGGAAGATGTGGTCACGGGTACACGCCGCGCGTGTAACGCCACACTCGGCGGCAGCTACGGCCCCGTCACCGCCAGCTTCGTTGCCGGATGTAGTGAGGTGCTCGCCAGCGCCGAACCCACACAGGAATTATTTGAAGGCGTGGGCGTCAAAGCCGTTGATGAACACACCGTCGAATTCACCCTGACTTCACCCACCGGCTTCTTCCCAGCGGTCGCCAGCCTGTGGACGCTGCGTGCCGTCCCTGCTGAACAAATCGACACCTTCGGCGCGGCGTGGATTGACCCCGAAAATGCATGGTCAAACGGCCCTTTCCTCGCGGATACCGTTACAGCCGGTGTTGGTCGCACCCTCATTCGCAACCCATTCTTGCCGGACGACCTGCGCGGCCCCGGTAACATCGACCGTGTTGAAGTGTTGGTCATCAACGACACCAGCACCCTGCTTTCGGCGTACCTGAACGGACAAGTGGATATGGTGCGTTCCGGCAGCCTGCCCACCGGCGAAACCGAAGGCTTGATCGCCAACGAAGCGCTGGCCGACCAACTGCTGTTCATCAACGGTGTCAGTATCGACTATCTGAGCTTCAACAACGGCAAACCACCGTTTGATAATGTGTACGTCCGCCGCGCGTTCAGCGCCGCCATCGACCGCGAAGCGATCATCCGTGACGCCGCCAATGGTTTGGGTACCCCCACCATCCACCTGATTCCGCCGTCGATCCCCGGTGCGCCGCCTGTTGATCAGATCGGCGTGGGCTATGACCCTGAATACGCGGTTGCCCAGTTAGCACTCAGCCCGTACCCCGGCTGCGAAGGCTTCCCTGAAGTGCATTCGGTGTCCCAACCCGGTCGCCGTACCGACTATGTTGAATTCCTCATCAAGTCGTGGTCAACCATCCTCGGCTGCGATCCGGCTCTGTTCAGCAATGAAGTCATTGAGGACTTCAGCAACATGATCCCCGTCATCAGCATCAGCAACGATATGGAAAACCGCCCCGAATGGCACCCGATTGGCTGGGGGCCGGATTATCCCGATCCAAACAACTATGACGGCGACATTATCAAATGCGACATCGACAACGCCTTCACCTCGCGCCCCTGCTCGGAAGTCGATGACTTGATCCAAGCCGCGCGTGAAGAAACCGACCCCGCAACCCGCAAGCAGATGTATGCTGACATCGAGGAAATGTTCTTTGGCGAAGAAGGGATTTACCCGATTGCCCCCATCCGCCTCGCGTCGAACTACGCCCTTTACCAGACTTACCTGAGCGGCCCGATTGAAACCGACGGTCAGGTTGGCGGCGAGCATTGGGATTGGTACACGATTGACAAGGCAGCACAGGACGCGGTTCATACCTCGTCGTAAAGTTCTGTGATTTTAGAGAGAAATGTTGTGGTAGAGGCGCACACGGTGGTGCGCCTCATATGCACCAAGTTAAGGCGTGTGCTATCCCAAAAGGTTGGCTGTTTGCGCCGCATGAGGGCTTTGCGCGGGGTCGGCTTCGCTGACTTCAGTCGGTGAGTACACCGACCCCCTAAGCACCACTCAGCTAACCATAAGACAAGTCTGCTAAAGCGACTTCAAAAGCAGGTATTTGAGCGAAAATTTTTCTTAAGTTGATGCATATGGGGCGCACGGCTGTGCGCCCCTACACAATCCGATTTAACTTATGGAGTAACCGAGATGCGGCTCAACGGACGTGTAGACACCCCTTACTTACAAAGCCAAATTTTGCAAGGCAACCTGCCCGGTGACGCGACCGAGCGGATGCTGCCTGTCTACCTGCCGCCCGGTTACGACGACAACCCTGACAAGCGCTATCCCGTCATTTATGTACTGGCAGGGCATGGCGGCAGCGGCCCGTTGATGCTGGCTCCGGTCGCGTGGGGCGAATCGTTCCCTGAGCGTATTGACCGTCTGATTAGCACCGGTGCGATGGAACCCGTCATCGCCGTTTTACCCGACTGTTGGACGATTTTTGGCGGGGCGCAGTACATCAATTCATCAGCGCTCGGCCAATATGAAGATTACCTTATTCAAGAACTCATTCCTTATGTCGATAGTACCTACCGTACTTTAGCGTCCCGCGAACACCGTGCCATCACCGGCAAGAGCAGCGGCGGCTACGGGGCGATGGTGCAAAGTATGCGCCATCCCGAAGTGTTTAGCGCAATGGCCTCGCACAGCGGGGATATTTATTTCGAGTTCGGCTTGCTGCCCGACCTCGCCAAGATGCACGCCAACCTCCTGCGCTTTAACGGGCTGGAAGGCTTTATTGAGCAAATCCCGACCATCAAGCCCAAGTCGCACGACCCGTTTTTCTCGCTGCTGGGGATGCTGTGCTACGGTGCGGCTTATGCTCCTAATCCGGCAGCCCATCGCGGCTTCGACATGCCGGTTGATCTCGAAACCGGTGCGCTGGTCGAGGATGTATGGCAGCGCTGGCTGGCATGGGACCCTGTGCGCATGATCGACCAACCCCAGCACATCGACGCATGGCGACAGTTGAGTTATATCTATTTGGACTGCGGCCTGTGGGACGAGTTGAACTTCCCCGTTGGCACGCGGATTATGTCTAACAAGCTCAAGGCGCTGGGCTTGGCACACGACTTTGAACTTTTCAACGATGGGCATATCAATGTGCCATATCGTTATGATGTCTCGCTCCCTCGTTTAGAGAAGGCGATTCGCCAGAAGTAGGGTGTACCCATGTCCCAAGCCAACGTCGCACAACCCATCCTTCTTGCACCGAGCAACAGCAGCCAAAAGACGCACACCGCCTTCGGTGATGCGTGGCATCAACTGTCACGCAATCGGTTGGCGGTGATCAGCCTGATCTTCATCATTTTCCTTGTGGTGCTGGCCTTCTCCGCCGATCTTATTCGCGGCACGGGCTTCATCGAGGACATCAACGACCAACACCGCGGTTCATCATTAGCCGCTCCGCTGTCGTGCGCCACCTTGCAGCCCGACCAGAAACCCTATCCCCCCGGCACACCACAGTTCTGCTTCGTCTTTGGTGCAGATAACTTGGGGCGCGATGTGTTCAGCCGCACCCTCTACGGTACCCGTGTCTCGCTGCTGGTTGCCCTCGTCGGCGCGAGCATGAGCCTCGGCATCGGGGTCATCTACGGTGTGATTTCTGGCTATTACGGTGGGCGCGTCGATAACGTCATGATGCGCATCATCGACTTCCTCTACGGCATCCCCAGCCTCGTGCTAATTATCCTGCTGCAAACCTTTTTCAAATCGTTGGAGCAGAGCAAAGCCGGTGGCCTCGCCCAAACCCTCATCAACATCGACAAGAGCATGGGCGGCCTGTTCTTCCTGTTTATCGCCCTCAGCGCCCTCAGTTGGATTCACATGGCGCGGCTGGTGCGCGGCGAAATCTTGTCGTACAAGAACCGCGAATTCGTGGAGGCCGCACGGGCGCTCGGCGCGAGTGACTTCCGCATCATCTTCGTTCACCTGCTGCCGAATATCACCGGCCCGCTGATCGTCGCCGAAACGCTGGAAATCCCCGGCTACATCTTTACCGAAGCGTTCCTGAGTTTCATCGGCCTTGGTGTAGACCCGCCCACGCCCAGTTGGGGCAGCATGATTAGCGCCGGACGCGCGAGTTTAACGTCCTTCCCTAACCTCATCTTGATACCGGGTATCGCGCTGGCACTCACGACGCTGGCGTTCAATTTCCTCGGCGATGGTCTGCGGGACGCGCTCGACCCACACATGCGAGGCAAGTAGACCATGAGGAAACCAACTCTTTTCGTCCTCGTCATGCTGGCACTGGCAACAATGGCCTGCTGGTCAAGCGATACCCTATTCATCCCGCCAACTGCGACCGTCGCGCCGACTGATATTCCACCTACGCCAAACTTCACCAGTAAATATGCGCTGGGCGAAGAAGTAACCGTGGTGACAACCGGCATTGCGCCGCTGTACATCACCAAACAGGCTGAAGCCCCCACCCGCAGCAACCGCGTTCCGAACGCCGCCTGTTATGCCGACACTGTGGTGGTAATCGAGGGCATTCAGCAGGCGGGGGGCGAAACATATTATCAAGTCACCTGTAACAACTTGTCCGGTTGGGTATCTGAAACCGTGTTAAGCGCGGGGAGGTAACGATGGCTGTCATGCGCTCATTACTCGGCATGTCCGGCATCATCAGTTATATCGCGCGGCGGGTTCTCACCAGCCTTCCGGTGCTGTTCATGATTGTGCTGGTGTCATTCCTTATGATCCGTGCCATTCCCGGTGGGCCGTTCGTCGCTAGCGGCCAACGAGCCCAAACACCGGAAGTCATGGCGGCGATGGAAAAATACTACGGTCTCGACCGTCCGCTGCTGCTCAACCTGCCGGGGTCGTCACCCGATTGGCAGCTTTTACATTACGTCGATGAGCCAATTAGCGAACGGGTGGAAGTCGTCAGCCTCAAGCCGGAGATGCGCGAAGTCTTGCAAGCGGTCGCGGGTGAGCCAGTACAAACCCTGCTCGATGGGCAGTACAACACTCAGGTACAGCGAATAGCCTTCTACAAAGATCAAGGGGTGACTCGTGCCGAGATGCCAGCCCTACTCGATGACTTGAGGACGTTACAAGAAACCGTGGGCGACAGCGAGGCGGCAGAGCAGATCACCAATGCGATTGATGCCTATAAAGGTGCGGACTTCTCCAAGCTGCCGGTATCACCAACTATCCGTACCACGACACGTTCTGTCCTTTATTCCGACCTGTTCCAGAGCCAGTTCGGTAACTACTTCTTTAACCTGCTACGGCTGGACTTTGGCCCATCATTAGGTGTGACCAATCGTGGGCGACCTGTTGGCGATATTATTTCGACGAAGCTGCCGATTTCGATGGCGCTGGGGGTGATGGCGGTCGTGACAGCCATTATTACCGGCGTGCCGTTGGGCGTGCTGGCGGCTGTCAACCACAACCGTCCGGCTGACCACATCGCCATGTTTTTCGCGGTGGTCGGACGTGCCGTGCCGAATATCGTCATCGGGCCGGTGCTGATCATCGTGTTCGCGGTGCAGTTGAAGCTGTTTCCGGTGGTCAACCCCTATGCATGGATCAATGGGCCACAGGCTAATCCGGCCACCTATTTTTCGACAGCATTTCTACCCGTTGTTACGCTGGCGATGGGCATGGCGGCGGGCATAGCGCGGCTGACACGGGCGAGTTTGCTTCAAGTGCTGAATCAGGATTACATCCGAACGGCACGGGCGAAGGGGTTAGCTGAACGTAACGTCATCTACGGGCATGGGCTGCGCAACAGCCTGATTCCGGTGGTGACGATTCTGGGGCCGCTGCTGGCTGCCGTGCTAACGGGGACATTCGTGGTCGAGTTGGTGTTTGCAATACCCGGCCTTGGCGATACGTTCGTGACGAGCGTAACAACCCGTGACTATAACCTGCTGGTCGGCGTAACCGTGTTGTACTCGGCGTTTTTGGTCGGTGCGAATATCTTGGTGGATGTGCTTTATACATGGATTGATCCGCGTATCCAGTTCCGAAGTTAAGGGGGAGTGATGTACAAGACCTACACAGGGCCAGCCGTGATGCCAGTACGGCAGCAGGCACAGGTGACGAACGCGATTCTGGCGGAGCGTTTCGAGAAAATCTTGCCAACCGTCATGCGCGAAACGGGCTTCGATATGTGGATTACCATCTGCTACGAGGATAACCACGACCCGATTTTTAACACCATCATCCCGTGGGAATGTTGGGCACCGATCTTGCAAATGGTGGTGTTTTATGACCCCGGTGTGGGACAGCCTATCGAACGGTTGAATATTTCGATCACCAACATGCAGGGTTTGATGACGACCATCTGGGGGCTAGATAGTGCCGATGACCAATGGGCGACGCTGCGTAAAGTGGTCGAGGAGCGTAATCCACAGCGCATCGGCATCAACCAGTCGAATGTGATCTGGGCAGCCGATGGGCTGACGGCAGCACTGCGCGACAAGCTGGTAGCGACGCTGGGCGAAAACCTAACCAGCCGTTTGGAATCCGCCGAGGTGCTGTGTACCCGTTGGCTGGAGTCACGGCTGCCAGCCGAACTGGAACTTTACCAACATGCCTGTGCGATTGCACATCATGTGATGAAAACTTGTTTTTCGCGGCAGGTGGTAACACCGGGGGTAACGACTTCCGAAGATTTGCGCTGGTGGTACTGGCAGGAAACCACCGATCTTGGCCTGCCGGTGTCGTTTCCGGCGTTCTTCCGGTTTATGCGGGGGCCAGAAAACCGTATGCGGTGGGGCGAGGATGATAAGGTCATCCGTCCGGGGGATATGATCCACTGCGATGTGGGCTTCAAATACTGCCGGTTGATTACCGACCATCAAGAATTGGCGTATGTGCTGCGACCGGGGGAAACGAATGTGCCGCAGGGGTTATTGAACGGCATGGCACAGGCCAACCAGTTGCAGGATATTTTTACCGACACATGGGAACTGGGGCTGACGGGGAACGAAATCCTGAATAAAGCACTAAACACGGCTCGTGAACGGGGCATCAGCAAACCCAAGATTTATTCCCATTCGTTGAGCCATTACCTGCATGAACCGGGGCCGTTGATGGGCTTGCCTTGGGAACAGGTGAACACGGGTGGGCGGGGCGAGGTGAAGATGTACTACGATACCTGCTATACCGTCGAGCTGGGCGTGACCTGTGCGGTGCCGGAATGGGGCGGGCAGGAAGTGGCGTTTCCGTTGGAGCAGGATGCGGTGTTTACGCAAAATGGCGCGGTGTATTTAGACGGGCGGCAGACAGCGTTCCACATCATTTAATACGGGGTAAAAAGCTGCCTGTTAAACAGGCAATAACAGGCAACCAGACCCTTTATGACCCCGATTTATGAAGGCACGGTTAGGAAGCACAAACTGTTTCCTAACTTTTTACCTGCGCCTGAAGCGCGAACCACTGCTACCGCGTCAGCAAGTAACTGCTGGCGATCAACAGCAGCAAGCCGAGTAAACGCCCAGCGTCCACTTGACGCACCACGTTACCGAAAAACCCGAAATGGTCGATGACGGTTCCGGTCACGAGCTGCCCGATGATAATCAAGGTGATCGCACCAAGCGTTCCGATGCGTGGGATGGTGTAATTAATAGTCAGGTACAGGATGACGCCAAACAAACCTGCCAGATATGCCCACCACGGCAACGAACGCCAATTTTGAATATTTTCGCCGCGATAAAGAAGCAACACAAGCACCGAAAAGATGAGTCCCGATATGTGAACCACAACGCTGCTCGCCGCACTGCCCACTTTTTGACCGATCACATTGGCAATCGGTGTTTGCACACCTACCGCAACCCCACCTAACAAACCGACAATAATCGTTAACAAGCCAATACTTTCCATGCGCCGTCTTACCTCTTAATAGGTTGTTTATTGGGTTGTGATCTTACTGGTTTTATCCAACCAGCAGAAGTGCGACTATACGCAGCAGACTTGGCAATGACTTAACACCATACACGCTTCTTCTCGCCTGCAAATCACCCTAACTCGCCTACTGGGGTTACACAATACACACTAGCTTTTGCCATGTTCATCAGCGCTGATGAACACATTCTCATATTCTCGTCACAGGCAAAGATTGACCTCTCATAACCCTTTGTGAAAATTATTGTGCCGAAGTGCCAATTATTGACCCTATACGCCACCACTTTAGTGTGTGATACTGCACTGTAGTAGGGTACAAATCGTCTTGGTTTCCACTGCATCTGAACTTCTTTTTCACCTCTGCAATGTTTTCCAACAGCTAATCTGCTCTATCAATTTCATATCTGTATCGTTTTAGGAGAAGTACAAATGGCAACCAAGCTATATGTCGGCAATATGTCGTATGACACCACCGAAGACCAAATTCGCACCTTGTTCGCACAGGCTGGCGAAATCGCCGAAATCGCCTTTATTATGGATCGCGACACCGGTCGTCCCAAGGGATTTGGCTTTGTCACGATGAAGACCGAAGAAGAATCCAAAGAAGCCATCAAACGCTTTAATGGTTTCACGCTCGATAACCGCGCCTTGACCGTCAATGAAGCCAAGCCCCGTGAAGAACGTTCTTCAAACAGTGGGTTCGGCTCACGCAATGGTGGCGGGCGCGGTCGCTTCTAAGTACCCGCGCTCTCAAGGTTTATATTCCTGAAGACAGTGTGAGTCTAGGTTCACACTGTTTTTATTTTCCGAACTAGCATCAATTAAGATCAACTTTTTTCCCAGTCATCAACTAAAACGAAAGCCTATGTGCTTTCACCCCTGATTATCTTTAAATAGCTTGCTTAAACATCAGACAACTTCAAACCATAGCGTCTTTTAGCCAAGCGTCGTGCGACGGACATCATGCATGGTTTTGCCACTGTCGGGCGAAGGCGCCTGTACGCTTACTCCGCAATATATCGAGTTTATTGAACACAACATAAGTATCCATAACGCATCTCAAATGTGAGGATAAACCTAAAATGACATTTACCCATAGACCTTCCGAAGTCACAACCATCTTAAAAACGATTTGTTCAGGGGCAGATATTAAAATCAGTACCCAGCTTGAAACCTACATCGTTAACTTAGAAGCCAAACAACCAAATAGACCGCGTGAAATCACCGAAATCTTGAGTGTTATTGGTTCACATTACACCGTCGGCTTACAAGCGTTGCTGGAAGACTACATCGCCAAACTCGAAGCGACACAGCAGCCTACCGCGCAAACCCAAACGGAAACCGCGCTTGAGGCAAACACGCTGCCCGCGTGGTCACACCAACGAACGCTTGAACGCCAGCTTCATCGGCAGGAACGAGCATTCAAAAAAGCAACTCATCAATGGTAAGTCATGTGCAACGTCAATCCCGCCGCTTTTGAAAAATTATAGGTTGAAGAAGGAATGCTCATGACAAAACAAATCGTTTTTGCACACACGGCTCGGAGACAATTGCTTCGGGGCATCGATAAAGTTGCGAATGCGGTGGCAATTACGCTGGGGCCAAAAGGACGCAACGTAGCGCTCGGTGCGACTTACGGCTTTCCAACTGTTACGCATGATGGCGTGACTGTAGCGAATGAAATATCCTTGCCGGACTCATTTGAGAACATGGGGGCGCAGCTCTTAAAAGAGGCAGCCTCCAAAACCAATGACATCGCCGGTGATGGCACGACTACCGCGACAGTTCTGGCACAGGCGATGGTTCATACTGGAATGCGCAATTTGGCAGCCGGCGCGAACCCGATGCTGCTGAAAAAAGGCATCATGGCTGCGCTTGAAGCTGTTTCTGACCATATTATGGAACAGGCTATACCGGTGAACACCCGCGAGGCTATTGCCCAAGTTGCCAGTATCAGCGCACAAGACCCGAAGATCGGCGACTTGATTGCCGAAGTGATGGACAAAGTGGGACGTGACGGCGTGGTGACAGTTGAAGAAAGTAAGGGACTCCAATTTGAAACGGACTATGTTGAGGGTATGGAGTTTGAACGTGGTTACCTGAGTTCGTACTTCGTCACAGACTTCGAGACAATGGAAGCCAGCATCCAAGACCCGTACATTTTGATCTATGAAAAAAAGATCAGCGCCGCGCAGGACATGATTTCTATTTTGGAAAAACTGCTCCAGAATGACCAGCGCGAACTGGTTATCATCGCTGAAGATGTTGATGGCCCAGCATTAGCAACGCTCGTGCTGAACAAGCTGCGCGGTACCCTGAATGTCCTCGCGATCAAAGCGCCGGGTTTTGGTGACCGCCGCAAAGCCCTGCTGAACGACATTGCCATTCTTACGGGTGGTACTGTCATCAACGAAGAAACGGGAGGCAGCCTCGAAATGCTTTCCCTGAGCGACCTCGGTCGGGCAGCCAAAGTGGTCAGCACCAAGGATAATACGGTAATTGTGGATGGTGCGGGCAAAAACACTGCTATCAAGGGGCGTATCGCCGAAATTCGTAACGAGATTGCCGCCCCGCGTACGAGCGATTATGACCGTGAAAAACTTCAGGAACGTCTAGCGAAGCTCAGCGGTGGAGTGGCCGTCATCCGTGTGGGTGCTGCAACCGAAATCGAATTGAAAGAAAAGAAGCATCGCGTGGAAGACGCCCTGAGCGCCACCCGTGCCGCCATTGAAGAAGGTATCGTTCCCGGTGGTGGAGTGACCCTCATGAATGCTGTGGCCGCGCTTGTTGACCTTAAGTTTGATGACGCAGACGTTAATACCGGCGTGCGTGTTGTGCGCTCTGCCCTCGAAGTCCCCATGCGCCGCCTCGCTGAAAATGCCGGAGAAGAAGGCGCCGTAATTATCGCCAATGTTCGCCGGATGCAGAATGAGGATAAAAATCTACGGATTGGATACGATGTGATGTCTGGAAAGTATGCGGACATGATTACCATCGGTATACCTGACCCTGCCCGTGTTACACGGAGTGCGGTTGAAAGTGCCGCTTCGATTGCCGCGATGATCCTCACAATCGAAACCTTAGTCTCCGATCAACCAACACCTGTCACTTAAAATCGCGTCGTTGAATGAGCATCTTTTAGCTTGCAAATGCTTCATAAGGAAGCCCAAATCCTGCGAAGGGGGAGTTGTTATGCACACATGGAATGATCTAACCCCGCACGAGCAACTGGTTTTAAAAGCGATCTATACGACTCATCAAGGGCAAGCCCGCAATGACAAACGGAAGGGTGTCAAAAATTTAGACAGCAGCCTCCCCTTTCGAGAACGCGGGTGGCTCAATTACCATCCCATAAAGCCACAAACCGAGAGTTATCTACAAACGGCTCTGGGGCGAACGTTGAACACAGAACAAGTTACTACCCTATTTGAAAACCTGATCACGTATGGTTTGATCGATTGTAAATACACGGTGGTCAATGAAGTATCGGTTCAGTGGATCAAAATGACACCCAACGGACACAAGATTGCGCTCACCACGTTTATTTATCGACAAATGGAAAAACTAAAAGACCGATAAACAGCCACAATTTGGTGTAACGCAGGAGGCATAATGAAACAAAGCGATATTGACCGGTGGGTTAATCGTCAAAACCGTATGAATAGAAACACAACCCTATCGCCAGTTAATTGGGTGACAGTCGCTGCGGTTATGGCGGTTATTGTCGCGGTGCTAGTTATACTTTTGAGGGCAGCGAACCTACTGTAATGCGTTTCCGTCAGGCAGGCGCTCTGCTGCCAATAGGCTGACATACGCTGGCATCTGTTTCTTGACAGCGGCACGAGCATCTTTGGCTTTTGCCGCCTAATACCGAGTCTACAACTAGACCAACGCCTCCAAAATCGGCACAACACCCACTTCCGCGATTTGTGTCAAATCGCGCGTCACCTGTGCCTGCAAACCGGGGATCAGGGTTAAGTCCTGTTCCCACAACTGCTGGTTGCGTAACACCGTAATCACCAGCAGGTCGATTGACGCGGCATTTTGCCACTGTTCACGGAACCACGCCATCACCTGCGGGTCGTCGCTGACAGGCAGCGGTCGCCCCTGCCACTCGCCCTTGTAGAACTGGATGAACGCCGCCAGCGCCAGCGCCACCCGCTGCGGCACTTCCCCACGGGTATTCACAGTGTCCTGTATGGTCGGGATGAGGCGTACCTTTACCTTCGAGGTGCAGTTCAGCGCGATGCTCGACAGCCTATGCTCAATCGCGGGGTTGCGGAAGCGGTCAAACACATCCGCCGTGAACTGTTTTAGCTCGTCGGCTGGCACATCGGTCGCGGGGATAATCTCGTCATAGGCCTCGGCTTGCAAGAACGCCCCCAACAGCGGATGCTCGATGCACTCGCGCACAGTTTGCAGTCCCAACAGCGAACCGATGAGGAGCATCGACGTGTGCAAGCCGTTGAGGATGCGCACTTTGGTCAGGCGGTAGGGTGTGGCGCTCGCCACAATCTTGATGTTGAGGTTGGTTTGGTCAATCGGCAGTTCGTTCTTGAGGCTCTGGGGGGCTTCGATCACCCACAGATGATACGGCTCGCACATCACCAGCATTTCGTCGTTATAACCAAGTTCATCGAGAAAAGCAGGCTTACGAGCCGACGGGAACCCCGGCACAATCCGGTCAACCAGTGTGTTGCAGAACAGGTTGTGATCGCTCACCCACTGGCTAAACCCCGCCTCCAAGTCCCACTGTTCGGCGTAGCGCAGGATCATCTCGCGCAGCTTGGTCGCGTTGTCCTCGATCAACTCGGTGGGGATGATGATGCAGCCCTTATCCGCCGCCCCCGCGAAGTGCTGGTAGCGCTCGTACAGGAACAGCGCCAGTTTAGCCGGAAAAGAAGCCGGTGGTTGGTCAGTTGCTTTATCGTCAGGGTTGAATTGAATGCCCGACTCGGTGGTATTCGAGATCAAAAAGCGGATGTCCGGCTGCCGTGCCAGCGCTTGATAGCTGGCGTAATCATCGTGCGGGTAAACCGTGCGGTTCACGCAGGTGATGAGGTGGGTCTGGTTGACCGGTGCACCGTTCTGGATGCCTTCCACATGCACATGGAATAGGCCGTCCTGTACATCCAGCGCGTCGTACTTGCCCTGCGGTGTGACCTTCACTACGACCACGCTGTTGTTGAAAGCGGCCTGTGCGTTTAGCTGCTCGATGATCCAATCGGCGAAGCCGCGCAGGAAGTTCCCCGCGCCGAACTGCACGATGCGTTCGGGATAGATGATGGGTTGATTAGCGGTTTGTCGGTTGAGCGGTTTTAAGTTGGTCATAGGTTGTAGGTCGTCTTAGCGAGGTCGTAAGCCATCGCGCGGATCATCTCAAGGGCATCGTCGGTATCAATCTGGTCGCGTACCACCATCCCCGCCAGCCAATCGGCGGCTGCCCTGCGCCAGAGGGCGTGTCGGGCGGGTATCGAGGGGTAGGCGCGGGTGTCGTCGTTGAAGCCAGCCGTGTTATACAGGCCAGCCGTTTCGACCACTTCATCAAAGTAGCGGCGCATCCCGTTCAGGCTGTCGAAGAACCACCACGGCGGGCCGAGGCGCAGGATCGGGTAATGCCCCGCCAGCGGTGCCAGTTCGCGGCTGTAGGTGGTTTCGTCGAGGTTGAACAGCACCAGCTTGAGGGCAGGATGGTTGCCGAAGCGGTCGAGCAGGGGTTTGAGGCTGCGGGTAAATTCGCTGCTCACGGGAATATCCGCGCCCATATCGCGCCCAAAGCGTTCCATAATCAGCGGGTTGTGGTTGCGGAAGGAGCCGACGTGAAGCTGCATCACCAACCCGTCCTCGCTGCTCATCCGCGCCATCTCGATCAGCATATGTCCGGTGAAGCGCTGGGCATCGGTGGTTGTGGCTGTACCCTCCAGCGCCCCGTGGAAAATAGCTCGCGCCTCGCCGGGACTCAGTTCTTCGGTGTAGGCGGTCATTGCCGCGTGGTCGGTAGCCGTCGCGCCCATGCTCTTGAAGAACGCCCGCCGCTGTTCAAGCGCGTGGATGTAAGTCTGGTAATTGCTGACCTCGATACCGGAAACCTCGGCTAGTTTGGTGATGTTCTGCCGCCAGCCGAGCATGTCGAGGTTCACTACCGCATCCGGCCTGAAGGTGGGGATGACACGCCCTGCCCAACCGGAAGCCCGTATCGCCTGATGATGTGCGAGGGTGTCGGTCGCCGCGTCGGTGGTTGCCAGCACCTCGATGTTGAAGCGTTCGAACAACCGGCGCGGTTGGAAGTCCGGCTGCTTGAGCTTTTCTTCAATCGCGTCATAAATCGCCTGCGCATTGGCACTGTTCATCTTGGCGTCGATGCCAAACACATCGCGGAGTTCGTCGCGCAGCCAGAGGTAAGTGGGCGTACCGCGCATCAAGTACCAGTGGTCACAAATTGTCTGCCAGATTTTACGATGGTCATGCTCGACCGCCCCGCCATCCTGTCGTGGAATACCCAGTGCCTCCATCGAGATACCCTGCGAATACATCATACGGAAGATGTAATGGTCGGGGATGATGAGCAGTTCAACCGGACTGCCAAATTGGTAATTCGGGTCGGCAAACAAACGCGGGTCAACATGCCCGTGCGGGCAAATCAGCGGTAAATCTTTGACCGTTTCGTAGAGGTCAGCCGCGATCTTTTGTTGGGCCGGGTCGGGTGAAAAATAAGTGTTCGACATTGATAATCTCGCATCTATATGATTGGTAATGGTCAACTAGTAAGTGATGCTTGTACTTACAAATAAATAATAGGTTCACATTGTAGGGACGAGGCGTGTCTCGTCCGCATGTCAATTTCACACCCATCACTTACCTCGCACCCACTACCATATGATTTAAAAATTATTTATTCTATCTGGTGTTACATATGGAGTGAGTTTAGCCAACGGACGCGATGTATCGCGTCCCTACGCAATTGAATTTTCGTAGGGACAGGATGCCGATGTCCGATTAGCACCTTGTTTAACCCACCCGCTCGCGCTCCGGCAGGCGGAACAGTTCAGCCACATCGACCAGCTTGCCCGATTGCATGGCGAGATTGCCGGAGATGCCCACCAATATGGAGGCTGCGCCGTCGATGTGCGAGGCGGCACGGTGGAACGGGTCATCAGGTGGGTTGGGCGCGAAGATTTGCTCCAGCATCACTGGATCAGCACCACCATGTCCGCCTTCACCTTCCGGCAGGTCAACCTCGTAGCTGTCGCCAAACATCGGGTGTACTCGCAGCGTCGCGGCTTTGAACGCGCCTTTACTTTCCTTCGCCGCCCCATCGCCTTGCAGGTGGTTAATGTTCTCGATGATGTCCAACTCGGCGCGGCCTTTGGTGCCGGTAATCGCCACCCGCAGCCCTTCCCACGGGCAGTAGGCGATCAAGCAGTAGGAGAGCAGCACGCCATTCTGGTAGCGCACGGTCACATTCATCGTGTCCTCAATGGTGATTGGCTCACCGAACACGTTGCGGTCACGCAGGTAGCCGGTTTCCGGTTCGGCGTTCAAGTACAAGCCTTTGTATACAGCCTTGTCATCCAACCGCAGCGCAAACGGGTCATTCGACGCAGCCGCTTCGCCCGTGTAACGTTTGTAGTCGTAATGTTCACCGCGCGCCTCGGCATTCTCGCGCCCGTAAAAGGACAGGTTGCCCATCGCGAAAACCTGCGCCGGATACGAGTCAATCCACCAATTTACGAGGTCGAAATGGTGAGTCGATTTGTGGACGAGCAAACCGCCGCTGTTGTGCTTCTCGCGGTGCCAGCGCCGGAAGTAATCCGCACCGTGGCTGGTATCCAGCATCCACGAAAAATCGACCGCCAGTGGGCGACCAATTTTGCCCTGCATCACCACTTCGCGCAGCGCGGTATAAGCCGGTGCGTAGCGGTAGTTAAAGGTTACCCGCAGCGATTTGCCCGTGCGTTCAATCGCGTCATAAATCGCGCGGAGTTTATCGAGGTCGGTGGTCATCGGCTTCTCGGAAATCACATCGCAACCGAGTTCCATCGCCCGAATGATGTACTGATGGTGGGTGGCATCCATTGTTGTGACGATCACCGTATCCGGTTTGGTTTCGGCGATCATGCGGTCGAAGTCGGCGGCGAGGTAGGTTGGCAACGATGCATAACCACGCTGCCCCAACTGCTCGTTGTACCAGCTCATGCGCGTCTGGCTGAGGTCGGCAAACGCCACCAGTTCAGCCGACTCTTGATAGGTATTGGTGATTGCATCTACGAACATGCCGGCTCGTGAACCTGTGCCGATGAGAGCATAACGTTTTTTGTGACTCATGAAATATCCTTATAACGAGCGCGGCTCTTTAACCAGCAGCGCTTCGAGTTCAGCAGGGCTAAAATATTTTTGCACAATCCATAATCAGCAGCAGTCAGATCTAGGCATTCGCCATGAACAGAACGATGCCAACAAAGATTGTAATACTTCGTGACAGGATTGCCAGCAAATCGACCTCTTTCATCAGAATAGTCACGCTCATAGCTATTCGCACAATCACGAGGGCTTTGGGATAGCGCAGGAAGATCTTTGGATGGGAAACTGCGGTTACAAGTTCATAGGCAGTGTTTTATAAATGTGGATTTCAGGGCTGATGTCGCATTTGAGGGTTTACGATATGCTTTAACGGATTAAAACAGTTTTTCCATTCATGCTGGAAGGAATTCACCATTCATGAAAAAATATCGTATTGCGATTGTAGGCGCGGGCGGTATCGTCGGCGCACACATTGCGGCTATCGCGTCCAATGCTAACCGTGCTGAACTTGTCGCGCTGGTTGATATTGACGAAAACCGTGTCCAAACTATTTGCAGAGAAAATAATATCCCGAACGGCTACACCAGCATCTCTGACATGCTGGAACGCGAACGCCCCGATCTGGTGCATGTTATCACCCCCTCGGCGACGCATACCCGCATCACGATTGAGTGCCTGAAGGCTGGCGCATGGGTGAACACCGAAAAACCCTTATGCGGTTCACTGGCCGAGTTTGACGCGATCACCCGCGCCGAGCAGGAAACCGGATGCTATGCCAATACTGTCTTCCAGTGGCGTTCCGGTTCTGCCGGTAAACACCTCAAAAAGTTGATCGAAACGAATGCGCTCGGCAAACCGCTGGTCGGTGTGTGCAATACGCTGTGGTATCGCACGCAGGATTACTACGGGTTGGCGTGGCGCGGCACGTATAAAGAAGCCTTCGGCGGGCCGACCGTTACGCTCGGCATTCACCTGATGGATTTGTTCCTGTGGCTGCTCGGCGATTGGGACGAGATTCGGGCGATGACCGGCACGCTTGACCGTGATATTGAGGTTGAAGATGTGTCGATGGCGCTGGTACGCTTCGCCAACGGCGCGATGACCACCGTCACCAACAGCGCCCTATCGCCGCGCCAAGAAAGTTACATGCGCTTCGACTTCCAAAAGGCGAGTGTCGAGTGTTCAACACTGTACCGCTACAACAACGAAAACTGGAAGATCAGCCTGCCGCCGGACACCGAGGACGTTCCAACACTCGCCCATTGGGATGCGCTGACCGAGGATATACAAGGGTCGCACGACAACCAGCTTAAAGAACTGCTCGACGCGATGGACGCGGGGCGCAGGCCACCTGTTAGCGGTGACGAAGCCCGCCGCATTGTTGAATTTATCTCGTGCCTGTATAAATCCGCCAGCACCGGCTTGCCCGTTAAGCGTGGTGAGCTAACACCCGACGACCCGTTTTATCACACCAATAAAGGCATTCTGGAGGTTCCACAATGACTATTCGCTTCGCCGCTATCGGCCTCGCCCACTATCACATTTTTGGTTTTGCCGGCGCACTGCGGGATGCTGGCGTGGAAATTGCCAGCGTGTATGACGAGCAACCGGAAATGGTCGCCGAGTTTCAAAAAACATTTCCCACGGCTGTGGCTGCCCCTTCTATTGAGTCGATCCTTGAGGATGAGCGCATCCACATCATTGGCAGCGCGGCCATCCCCAACCAACGGGCAAAGTTGGGCATCCGCGCTATGCAGCACGGCAAGGACTACATCTCGGCTAAACCATCTTTCACCACAATTGCGGATTTGGATGAAGCACGTCGGGTGCAGAGGGAAACCGGACGCATCTACTCGGTGTTTTATGGCGAACGCTTCGCCAACCGCTCGACCGTTCGGGCGGGTGAACTGGTTCACGCGGGAGCCATAGGGCGCGTGGTGCAAACCATCGGTTTTGGGCCGCACCGCCTGCTGGGGCATACGAACCGACCCGATTGGACGTTCGACCGCCAATTTTTCGGCGGCATCATCAATGACCTCGCCAGCCACCAGATCGACCAATTTCTGTACTTCACCGGCAGCACCAGCGCAGAAGTCGTCACTTCGCAGGTCGGCAACTTCAAATTCTCGCAGTTCCCCAAGATGCACGACTTCGGTGATCTTATCGTGCGCAGTCCATCGGCCACCGGCTACGTGCGTGTTGATTGGCACACACCGCAGGGTTTGCCGACGTGGGGCGATGTGCGGCTGTTCATTCAAGGCACGGAAGGTTATATCGAACTGCGGAAGAACATCGACATCAGCGGGCGAGAGGGCGATAATCACCTATTCCTCGTCGATAACACCGGAATGCAGCATGTCGATTGCAGCGATGTGGCGCTGCCGTTCGGTCAGCAGTTCGTCAGCGATGTGCAGAACCGCACCGAAACCGCCATGTTGCAAGCACACTGCTTCCTCGCCTCCGAGCTAGCATTGCAAGCCGAAATCCACGCCTTCTCACTCACATGACGTGATTAAGGGTAAAGGATACGAGACAAGGCGTATGCTATCGCTACAAAGTAGATCGCAGCTTGGAGAAGACGTTAGACTAAGGAGAAGGATGCAGGTTGGAGGGAACTCATAAAGGGATCATTTTGCATATTCATGATTGAATCAAACAAGGGATGCCCCATATGGAGCATCCCTTTTATTTTGAGTGGTGTTCAATTATTACGAAAATCATTTCAGCATGTTAGGGGTGTGTTAGGCGTTGTATGTAATGCTCAGGATAGATGCCCTTCGATGTTTGCCGAAAGGAAGCCATTATGGGTTGCCGCCATGAATGGTCTCGTGAATATGAGATGATACTCCATATTTATGTTGAAGCGCCGTGGACGTGGGAAGAATTCATGGAGGATGCCATCGTTAGTTTTGCGGCGATGCGGATGTACGAGAAGCCGTGCGCGACGGTGGTGGATGTATCACGACTCGGCAGTTTGCCAAAGGGAAACGCGCTGACGTACCTGACAGAGATCGACCGCCAGATGCCGGATAACGTGTTCGCATCGGTCATGGTGGGGGCGCCGTATATGGTGAACGTGTTTATGGACATCCTGACGAACATCCGACCGCGTGCGAAGCGTATTGCGCTGTTTACGCGGACGATGGATGAGGCGTATGAGAAGATACAGGCGCGGTACGAGAAGATGCCGCCGACAGGGACGGGTTAGTTGAAATCAGAACCTCACCCCCCAGCCTCCTCTCCACAAGTGGCAGAGGGGGAGTAAAAACAGGGTATTGGCACAAAATAATTCAAGGGTAACAGGGATGCGCGGAGTGGCGCGTCCCTTTTTGTTTGGGCGGAGAATGTGGAACGGTCTTAGACCGTTCCCTACAGTGTATATGGTTTATTCGGCTGGCGGCGGCGGTGGGAGCTGGTTCACGATGTCATTAAGGACTTCTCGGATGAGGTCACGCAGGTCGTCGGGCTGCGGCTGGGCGGCGCGGTCACGTCCGGCGCGAACGGCATCTTCCAGCGAGTAGCCGCCGATGACGGCTAGCGCGAGGGTGATGAGCAGCGTGAGCAGTTCACTTTGGACGGCGTGCAGTTCCGGCAGGGCAACAGCAAGCAGGCCAATGATCAATGCGCACAGGGCGACCAGCACTCGACGCGACTTGAGGATGAGCAGCAGCGGGTCGATGAAGGGGCGACGGGATGATTTGTCGGTGAGCAGGTTCATAATGGAAGGCTCCTTTAGTTAAAAGTGGATGGGGAAAGTACTGAGGTCAATACAAGTCGTGAGCTATCAGTTGTCAGTCGCCAGTCAATACAAGAGCGGGAGTGAAATCGGGTTTCGAAACGCCATAAAAGTTGCAAATGTTGCAGTTGCAACTAAGGGCTTCGACGGCAGATGTGAGGGAGCGAAGTGCGGCAGATGCGGCAGATGCGAAATGGGTTTTGGGTTACTGGAGGCGCCGATGGACGGCGGGTTTATGAGCCTTTGCGGAGGGCATTCACTTCCCTTTCGAGCCAGAGGACTTTTTGCGCCAGTTTTTCGAGCAGGGTGTCTTTGCCCTGATAGGTCTTGATGTCCAGCTCGGCAGCGGCATAGTCTTTTCGGGCTTGATCGAGTTTGGCGGCATCCAGCACAGCAGACTGCTGGTCGGGTGTGAGACGGGCGGGGTCGTGGGTGGCGACGATGGTTTGTGCCTGCCGCAGTTGGTCGGAGGTCATGGTGTCATCCAGCACCAGTGTGACCTGTTGGCCGTCGTAGGTGAGGCCGTAGAAGCGACCAGCGAGGGCGGCGCGCAGGTCGTAGTCGAGGCTAAGGACATTCGCGGCGCTGAGTTCGGTAGTGAGTGTTTTCATGGTTAGATCTCCCGTACCCAAAATTGGGCTAGATACCCCGCACTGGCGGCATAAACGGTGGCGGAACCGGCTGTGACAGCGGCACGCATTTTGAAGGTGTGAGCGCCAGCAGCTTTCGGGCTGACATAGATGACAAATGAGGGGTTGAAGATGGTACTGCTGCCAGTGCCGTTCAAAATACAGATGCCTAAGCCATTGCCCTGACTGATACCATCCACCATAACATCCATGTAGACACCCACGGCGGCTGCCGAGGCGGATATACAGCCCTGAAAACCGACCAAGAATGCGCCGCCGGCAGAGGTCAGGTTAATGGGTGAAAAAATATCGACCATCGAGGTGCTGGTGATGCTAAAGGAAGTAGGAGCGCTATACACACCCATCGGTGGCGATTTGAGCCAGTCCATATTATCGCGCAGGTGTTGGTTCATGAGAGCGGCGGTGGTGAGTTCACCGACACTCCACGAGCGAGGTTGTGTCCAGATTGCGGTCATGAGAAGCCTTTCAGATAGTTGGAAGTTACAAGCAGGAAGAAAAGTACCGAGTACCGAGAAATGCAGAAAGCGTAAGGTGGAAGGTTAGTAGGCGAGGATGGCGGTTTGGTCGAGGGTGCTGGTGTTGAGCGTCCAGAAGGTGTTGGCGGCGGCAGGTTCCAGCAGCCAGCGGGTGAGGTGGCGGGTGCCACCCAGATCAACGGTGTGTTCTTCGGCGATGATGAAATAATCCGCCGTATGGTTGGTTTGGGTATCGTGGACGGTGATACGGTCGAATAGGCTGCGGTTGAGGATCTGGTCGATGTGCAGCGTACTGCTCAGGCTGATGCTGTGCAGAATGCCGCGTGGTTTAGCCCGACGTGCGAGTTCGTATCCGGCGAGATGGTCGGCTTCGGCGATGGTGCTGAGGGACGGGGCATTCAGGCTAAACACGCGCAGACCATAGATGTTGGCGCTGGCGTAATCTGAGCGGATGACGAGGGCGGGATCACCACCGAGGAGCGGGGTGCCGCGTAACTGCGCCCCTTCACTAAGATAAACCGGAACACTACCGATATTGGTGATTTCCAAAACGGCAGCCGAGGCGCTGAATTTCATCACCACCACTTTGAGTAATCCGGTGAGGTTTGCCCCACCGCCGTTGGATTGGGCGTTTCCTTGATAGTCGATGGTGGGCACGGGGGTTATGAGCGAAAGCGCACCGATGGGGCGATTCGCCGCGTCGCGGAAGGGGGCGATGATGGTGCGGGTGCCGGATTCGCCGGGGTGAATGATCTGCGAACTGGCTAACCGCCAGATAACGCTGTTGGGTGTCCCTATCGAGCGTGGAAGCAGCGTTACCTCGACCTGATTGGCAACCTCGCCACCGTAGCTATATTCGAGCGCATCCATATCGTCACTGAAGGTTGCAAAAGAGGTACTGCTCACCAGCGTATGATGCCGGTTGAGGAACACGAGCTGACCGTAACGGTCGGTGTAGAAGCGCCCACGTTCACTTTCGGTCATCTGGCGAATGGCTTCCAGTGCGGTGATACCCATGTCCCACGTATCGGCGGTGTAAGCAAAGGTTGAGCGTCCAGCTTCCAGCGAGCGCGAGACAGAACCCCCAATCATAGTGTTGATGCCGAGTTCAGCATGGTTCGGTGTATTCAAGAGCCATTGACCAGCAAGCGGTGTGTAGCGCAGGAGGGTTGCATCCAGCACGGCGGCAATGACGACATCAGCGGTGGTATTGATCTGCGGCGGCAAACGGATGCGCTGCTGCCCCAACACGGATTCGGCACCAATCACTTCGATGACTGCCAAGCGTTCGCCGTGGTCGCCGGTTTGCGGCTCGATGCGACGGATAAAGCCGGTGAAGTGGGTGCGGATGACGAGTCCATCATCCGATAGAATGCGGACAACTTTACCCGGTTGCAGATCATCCGGTGTGAATTCCGGCGAGTAGGTACGGGCGGGGTTGCGCAGGGTGATACGGGCAGTGGCAGGTGCGGCGAGGCTGTCGTAGGGTTTTGCCATGCCGAGCCGCCATTCTAGGTGCAGAACATCGGCGGCGCGGTTATCGCCCATGTCGGTAAAGCTGCCGTTGTCGTTCCAGTCGATGCAGACGCGATAGATTGGTGAGGGCATAGGAATCCTTTAAGTGACTAGTGGAGAGAAGTACTGAGTGCCGAGTGCTGAGTGCTGAGAAAAGAGAAACAGAATAGTCTTAGGCTATTCCCTACGAGAAGATCGTGGGTGACGGGCGGTTAGTAACTAGACCTGAATGAGCCATGTGTGGCGAAAGGCGCAGCCGTGGTAGGTGGCGTGGGCGTAAGTGAAGTCGCCGGGTTCAAGCTGCACACGGGCAGGTTCGAGCAAGGTGTCGTTGAGGCGTGGGTCGGCGGCGAGGGTGAGGCAGTAGGCATCCATCAGGTCAACCACATTCGGCAGGTGGGAACGGCTGCCGCGTCCCGAAGTGACGGGTGCGACCAGCAGAAGATGGGTGACGGCAATGGTAATGCTGCGCGGGCCACTGCTGAAGGCGATGCTCTGGAAAGCCTCGCCAGTGCCGCGAGTGAGCTTAGTGGCGGGTGGGGTGATGGGCAGCACCATCAGCGCGGGCAACTGCACACGGTTGAGGCTTTCAGGCAGGGTATCAACATCGTAGTTGTGGATGATACCAGCGACACTGAGGCTGGCGAGGCGGGTGAGGGCGGCACGGATGGTCATGAGGTTGGTCTCCTTTGATATGAGGGCAAATCTTATACAGGCGAGATAGCGCTAACATAACCGCATTGTGTCGATACAGCGTGGCTAAAACGTGAAGTTTGATGAAACACATTTAGCTATGCAGCGTGGTCATGAGGGAGGGTACACAGCGCCGAGCAGGTGAAAGATGGGCAGCCGGTGATGCTGGCGCGGGCGGCGGAATACGAGCCGCTTATCAATAATGAGGTGAAGAAGGAGCTTATGCCCTGTTCTTCATATTTCTCAAAACAATTGATGTCTTGAACGCAACAAAACAGGCTTACAATGCGAATACTGTGAATGTTAAGAGGAGTGAATCATGGGTATTCAAGTCAGTTGGAGCAGTGATGCCCATAATACGATGCTTGTCACTTATGAACGTTCGTGGTCATGGGCGGACTTTGCTGATGCGAAGGTGCAAATCGATACGTTATTGAACTCGGTAAACCACAACGTCGATATACTTTCGGATTCTAGCAAAAGCGGCGGTTTACCGGGTGGTAACGCACTGTCGGTGCTGGCGCGGTCATTCCAATCAGCGCCATCGAACATCGGCAAAGTGGTCGTGGTCGGGGCGAACCCGTTCTTTAAGTCGCTGCTGCAAATTTTGCAAACGGTATCATTGAACCGTGCGGCGAAAAACATTCACTTTGTTAAGAGTTCTGAAGAAGCACGCTCCCTGCTGAAGATCATCTGATTCAAGCGTTTCATCATGCGACTATCCACCTCTCCAATTTCTTGATTACCGATTGGAGAGAGGCGGCAAACGGAACGCTCCCTACGAGAAGAAGATGTTTGTGGCGGCGATTGCAGACGCAGCACGCGGCGTCCCTACATCGGATACCATTCGCCCGCAAAAAATGTGTTTGCGGTGGGTGGCGCGGAGGGCGCAAGCCTTGCGCCCCTACATTCGAAATCGGCCTTTTTAAACACGCTAGACTATTCCCTACGAAGAACCTACTCCCCGCAAAATCGGTTAGGGTGCTATTCCCCAGAAGCGAACGGTTTCGTCGCCGCTGCTGGAGGCTAAGACGCGCCCATCCGGCGTAAACTCAAGGCTGTGTAGATACGTGGTATGCCCGTCGAGGGTCACAATTTCGTGCCAGTTACGCGTATTGTACAGGCGAATTTTGCCATACCAATCGCTCGTGGCGAAAACGGTGCCATCGGGGCTGAAAGCCATGAGATCCACATTGTTATCCATCGACGCTAGCGACTTGCCAGTGACAGTATCCCAAATCGTGATTTTCCCGCCGAAAATGGCTGCGGCGATCCAACGCCCGTCGGGACTAAAGCGAACGCGGCTGGCTTCACCATCAGGATAAAAGCGGGTGATTTCGGTCAGGCTGGTGGTGGTGTCGCGCTGGATGCGCCACAAACGCACGGTGTTGTCTTTACTGCTGCCGTACTCGGTGGTGTAACCGCTGGCAGTGGCGAGTAGGGCGCTGTCGGGGCTAAAAGCGAGGTTATTAATCTTCTCCTGATGCCCATAGACGGCAATCGGGCGCGTGTTGCGGGTGAGATTCCATATTTGGACGGCGGGCGCGGGTTCAAACTCGTCACCATATGCACCTGCCGCGTAACCTGCGTTGGGACTAAGCACGACTGTCCCCGGCCAATAGTAGGTCGTCAGGGTGGTTTTGAGGACACGCGGTTCGGAGACCGTGACCGTTTGATCCGCTATCGTAATGAGCCAGACGGCAGGCTCAGGGTTTTGTGAACCGGTGACGTAAGCGCCAGCCAACCACAACTGACCTTCCCTATCGATCCCAAACGATGGTTCGCCCTGAAAGCCGGTGATGGTCGCCAGCGGCTCAAAGGTTTCACTGTCGAGCAGTTGGTTGTTGATGAGCAGCATCGTGCCGTCCGGCGTGTAGGCTGCCCCGTCGTAGGTGGCGAAGTCGGCAAGCGCAATCGATGTTTCGGTAGCGAAGGTTGGCTGGTTGAGGTCGTGCAAGTAAAGCGTGGTGCCGTACAAGGTCACTAACCAGTGCGAGTCGGGGCTGAAGCTCGAAAAACTGCCTTTGAGCGTGAATAAAGCTTCTTCGGTTTGGGTGAAATCGGCCAGCCACAATTGATTATTGGTGAGGATGTATTGACCGTCGGGGCTGTAGCGTTCGGGCAGCGCCCACGGGGTGGTGATGGGCGCGGCGGTTTGCGCGTCCCACATGTTGGTGTAGAGATAGTAATTTTTGCCGATGAGGTAGCGGCCATCGGGCGAGAAGGTTAGTTTGGGTAGATCGTTGCCGATGTCGAAGGTAGAGGTAGCAAGCCGTTCACGCCGTTCGACATCCAACAGCACCAGCATACCCTTGCCCTGCTGGTCTTTGGCAATGACGGCCAAGGTGCGGTCGTCGGGGCTGAACAGAAGCTGCACAGGGGATGCGCTATCCAGCGGGAGAATAAAGTCCTCGCCTTCAGCCGTCAGATCACGCAGGTAGACATCCTGTAAATTGTTGTCGTTCCAACTCGCCCACGCTAAAAAGCGGTCATCGTAGCTAAAGGTATAGGCACGGGCGCGGGAGAGCATGACCGATTGCTCGACCTGGTTGATGTCGAGGACAGTGGTCATGACGGTCGATTGACCGCTGGCTTGCGAACTAAGCCAATGTCCGGCGGGACTCATGTGAACGCCATCGTTGCTGAACTGTCCATCAAGCGGGAACCACTGCCCATACAGCTTTTCGTTTTCCACATCCCAAATGACGGCGACGCGATCATATTCCTCGGTTTGAGCACTCATGACGAGCAGTTTGCCATCGGGCGTGAAGGCGAAGTTCGTTCGGGGCGAAATGGTATAGCGGGTTTCATTAGTCAGGTTGATGGCGGTCATGCTGGCGCGATCCCAGAGTTGGGTGGTGAGGTCGGTAGCGGTCATCACCCACTTCGACCAATCGGCATTGAAGCGCGAGAGGCGGGTATAACCGGCGACGAAGGTGGGCGCATGGTTGAAGTCGGCGGGGTCGTAAAAGGCGACTCCGGCGGTCGTCACCACGACGAACTGGCTGCCATCCGGCGACCAACCCGTTTCGACCACCTTACCCTGCCCGATCTGCCCGATTTGGCGGACATCGGCAGCGGTGGCGGCGGTGATGGATTCCAGTTCTGCCGGTAAGGGTGATGGATCTTGCAACAGGGCAAGCTGCGGGATGCCTAACAGCATGACCAGCACAAGGCTGTAGATGAGATGTTTGCGCATGAGTGTTACCTGATAACGGCGGTGTATACAGTTGCTATTCATGGTAGGCGTTTCGGCGAGTGGTTACAAGGAAGCGTCAGGTGAGGGTATCGTAGACGGTGGTTTAGATTTTGACGGTGACACGCCGGAAGGGAGTGAGGGCGTCGGTCAGTGTATCCGGCGCGGCTTCGAAGGCGGCGGAGTCGGCTTCTTTATACAGCCAGCTTGCCCAGCGCAGCACGAGCGCGTTGAGTTCAGCGGGCGGCTGGTAGGTGTAAATCGGCGTGTTGAGGGCGTGGCTGGTGGCGGTACTGCCGTTGGCGGCGCGTTGAACGCCCAGCACATTGGTGATGGTGTTAACACTGGTCACGCGGAGGTATTCATTGTCGATACGCAGCAGATGACCGACTTGAAACCGTGGGAAGCGGCTGTCCTCATCCATACCATCGGCATCAGTGACAGTGAGCGCAGTCGCGCCGCCC
>JAPUDW010000353.1:39643-45620 GCA_027492915.1 Bacteroidota bacterium
CCCGTGAGCGGGTTATTTTGCACCGTGTCGCCGCTGAGCCGCCACATGCTGATCGGGCGGTCGTGCCAGCCCCACACGCCGCTGACGGTGATGGCTTGTAGGGGCGAGGTGTACCATGTGAAGGCGCTGCTGCCGGTTAAGCGCAGGTAGCCGAAGGGGGCTTCATCCGGCGCGGGGATGACATCGTTGAGGTTGATGGCGCTGCCATCGCCGTTGGTCAAACCTGTGAGTTCGAGCAGGTCGTCATCGAGCAAGAGTTCGAGGCTGCTGGTGTAGTTGTGCTGGATGGCCTTCTGGCGCGGTTGAAAGCGGCGACCGGCAGCCCGCTCGATGGCGGCAGTGGCGGCGGCGGCGGCAGCCAGCAGCCGTTGGTCGTCGGCAGTGTCCGCTGCGGTGAGGCCGAGGCGGGCGCGAAGTTGGTCGAGGGTCGAGATGGTGTACATACAGGCTCCTTTAGTTAAAAGTGGCAAGTTGGCCATTATGCGAGTTTGATTTTGCTCACTCAGAACCTCACCCCCCGGCCCCCTCTCCAATTTGCTGAGTACCGCTTGGAGAGAGGGAGCGAGAGAAGACTCTGAGGGCATGAGTCTGAAACTAGCATAATGACTAAGTTACAAGATGGGAGAAAAGTCGAGAGATTGAGCCGCAAGAGGAATGCAAGAGAAATGAGCAGTCTTCCTACAAGGGGAGGCTTCTCACAGATGGCATGATTGTTTTGTAATGCTGTTGATGTTGTTGTTGCAGTTGAGAATCAGGCTTAGCCCACTGGCGGTGGCTGTGGCGGCGGGACTTGCTCGACCGCGATGGGCAGGATGCCGATTTCCGCATCATCGACCAGCACTTCGAAATCGTACTGCCCCGGCGCGGGGAGGATGAGGTTATGCACCTGAATGATGAAGTTGGCTTCGGGAATAGGCATGGTGCTGGGGTTGAGGGTGAAGTTGATGGTGGGCAGGGCGAGCAAAATTTTACCATCGGCATCGCGGAAGCGGACGTTCAGCCCTTTTTGCTGCCCGAAGTCGCCAAAATCCGCACCGAGTTTGATGACGAGGTGCAGCGATTGGTGGGCGGCGGGAAATTTATGGGCGTAGATGCGCCCGAACGCGCCGAGGACGTTGAGCTTGCCACCTTGATCGACATTGGCGTAGTCGGCGACGAGGAGGATGAGTTTTTCCATGATGCGATGCCCTTATAAGTGCTGAAAAAGCGATTATACTTCTTTAAGCGCACTTATTGACAGTAACCACGAAGGAACATTCATGCGATCTCACCTCCGATTGATGATGCTATTCCTCAGTATATTCTTTGGTGTGGCTCAAGCGGCGGAACCGAAATCCCCCTACCAATTTGCTTACATTACTGGTGAAGCAAACAGCCGAATTTTGCATCTCATTAACCCCGAGGATACAGGTGCGGGAGAGCAAATTGTCCGGTTACCCACTGAAAATGATGATCTCGCTTACAATTTTTTGGTCAGTCCGGACGGCCAATGGATCAGTTATCTTGTTACTCGCGGCGATGGCAATCCTAATTCGTTGAAAGGTCAGTTGTGGTTCATGAATCTGCTGACAGGGGAAGTTCGCGACCGCGTGTTTCGTGTGAATTTTAATGATATGGTCTGGTCACCAAACAGCCGTTACTTAGCAATCCATTTGAACGATGATGAGTTTTCGCCCGCCCAATTTGCGACCTACATTTATGACATTCAGACGGATACCTTGAGCTATGTTTTGCCAGCGGATGCCTATCAGTATGGGTTAACGTGGTCGCCTGACAGCAGCCGTTTGGCAATTATCAGCAGTCGCTGTTCAGAAAATAGCTGCAACCATCAAATCGACGTGCTCAGTATGCCCTTTTATGAATTCACACGTTCATTCCCGTTGGATGGTTGGGGGGATCAAATCTGTGATCTGAATTGGTCGCCTGATAATCGTTATTTCAGCTTTGTGTTTTCATGCGGTTACAACTCTCCTTATATCAGTGATATTTTTCGCTTGGATATGACGAACGGTGATATTCAGCAGCGTACATTCTTCAGCTTGCCGTTAGAAACGCTTCGGCAATTACCTGAGCCACCACCGCTTGTCAAAAATCGTTATGACTCGATTTGGTACGACTCTGATCACCTGCTTCTCGGTGTTAGTGCCGGAAATTTCTTAGATGGCATTGGCTATGATCCGGCGACCGTTCAAGTCACAACCAATGTTTATCATGCAGATGGAACGTCGGAACAACTCAGTGATGATATGCTGGTTGATTTTGTCAAAAATCCGGTAGATGGGACAATCGCTTTCAGGACGGAGAAAAAAATCTTACAAACGGATGAAAGCAACATGCCGCAGTTCGTTAATCAGGAAGTTGCAGTGCAAGTCGCGGCACTGGATGGGGATTCGCTGCAAACGCTTCACACGACATCGGTGAATGGTTGTGACCTGAATTGGTCACCGGATGGCAAGTATCTAGCGTACATAGAGTACAACAATGAGGATTGCGGTACCGTCTTTTCGACTCGACTGATAGAAATTTATTTTCTCAATCAGGCCGACGGTAGCATCACACAATTTCCCCTACCAGACGTTTATCCTGTGCCGATTGGTTGGGTAGCTGTCCGTTAGCTAAAGCTTGCATCACCAACTTCTCAACGCTTGCAGCCGCCGTTACACCTTAAAATTCAGGATGGATTGCTCCTGACGTTTATAAGTGGTGGTGGGTGAAGATGGCGTGGTACAGCAAACGGGTTCGCAGTGATGCATTCGAGATGGCGTGTATGAAGGGGCTGGTGACGCACGGCAACGAACCGCTGTCCCTGCTCGACCGCATGACCGCTGGTTATTTCTTGCTAGCGAGTTCGATGGGCGACAGCACCTACCACCCCGCGACACGGGACGCTGCCGAAAAGCGCCGCGCTGTGTGGCAAGCGTTCTTAAACGGCAATTTGCTGCCGATGCGCTTTTACATCCAAGAATGTGAGATTAAGGCGAAGTGGGCAGTTCAAATTCAAAGTTGATCTCGCAAATTGCCGATTGATTATTTTCAAGGGCGCACCCGCTGCCGGATACGCCCCTTCTCCGCTCCCCGCGCCTAGATGTTATACAGCGCGGCGGCCACGTCGGTGTCGAAGTTGACCAGCGCCAAGCGGACGGTGGCGGTCAGTTGGTAGCTGTCGTAGTACGGCAGGTAATCGACGCTGACGGCGATCTTGCGACGGTAGCCGACAAACCAACCGGGGCGGTAGACGCAGAGGGCGGTGCCTTTGGTGTTGTTGACGGGCGTGGTGAAGTTCACCTTGCCGTTCGCCCCGTCGCTCAGCGCCATCTCGGACGACACAATCACCGGCGCACCGTCGGCAAAGCCGATTTGTCCGGTTTGGGCGGTGGCGAGCGCACCCGCCTTTTCCATCGTCAGGAATTCACTCAGGCCGAGCAGCTTGGCATACGTGCCGCCATCCACAATCCACGCCAAATCATTCGGGCGGGCGCTGTACTGTGCTGCCATCGTGAAGCGTGCCTGCCGCATCAAGGCGAGTGTCATCGCCGCGCTGGCATCGACACGGTTGGGCGGTGTGTCGGCGTTGGTGACCAGCGCCAGCTTACGCAGCCCGTTGAAGGCCATGTAGCGGTCAGTCGCGCCGGGGGTGCCACCGTTCTTGTTGATGTTACCGCTGCTTGCAGTGTCGCCGTTCAGCAGCACATTGTCGATGCTGGTCAGGATGGCTTTCATGGCCTGGTCGCGGTACAGGTTCAGCACCGGAACCACGCTGTCCTCAACGAGTTCGCTGCTAAAGCCCACCCGCAGCGCCAGCTTTTGGGCGTTGAGCGTCACCTTCCCGGAGCCGATTTTGCTGTCGGGGATGGGGTTAGCGCTGCCAGCGAGGGTCAAGTCGGTTTCGTTCTTGGTTTCCGGCACGAAGTACACGGTCGGGTCGGTGCCTTCAATCGGCAGTTCGAACGGGTTGCTGGGCATTTCGATGGTGCGGAACAGCGGCAGGATGGCATTTTCCACCCGCGCCCGATTCCAGATTTGGGCGCTCCACAGGTCGGGCACCCACTCGTCACCGAAACCGGCCTGCGTGCTGTAGGTCAGTTCGTCGGCTTTGATGGCGCTCAACCCAGCCTTCTGCACCTTATGAGCAAGGGCGTTGGCGTAGCGCTGGCTGACCCCCTGAAAGCTTTTGCCCTGCCGCAGCAGCACATACCCGTGCAGCATGTCGAGCGCGTCGAGGTTGTCATACGGGCTGGCGACGCTGATGTGCGCCTTCACCGCATCCTCACGGTCGGCGATGGGCAGGCGCTTGCGGGCGGGCTGCATGGCGGTATTGTCGGAAATGTCGGTATTGTGGGTCATTAAATGGTTGTCAGTCATGTGTTTTTCTCCCGTAATTGTCGGAAATGTCGTCGAAGTCGTCGTTTTTGTCGGTGGTATGTAGGGATTTGCCGGCGGCAAATCCCTACTCGCGATCGATAAATTCAGCCGCCCCGTATCCAACCCCAGCGCGGCGTAAGCGCTCTTGAGGGTGTGGACATCGGTTCGGCGCGGTTCGGCAGGTGTGGGCGTCAAGCTGCCCTCGACAATCGGCCAGCGCTTGATGTGCCCATCGGCGGCCACATCCACAAGGTGTGGCAGGCTGCCGGATGACCAGCCGAGGATGCCGCGCTCGACCAGCTTGAGGACGGTGCGCACGTAATTCTGCCGGAGGTCAAGCTGTGCTTCCGCCCAAACACCGGTCATATCGGCCTTCAAACAGTCGATCACCCCGATCACGGCGGCCTTCATCTTGCCGTCTAAACCGTGGTGATACAGCACCGGACGCTGGTCGTACCAATCGAGGCCAAGTTCGCTTTCCGGTGAAAAATACTCGCCCTGTAAGTCGCGCTGCTGCGGGCTGCCCCAAACAACGAGGTAGCCACCCACGCGGCCTTCTGCGGCGTTAATCGCTTTTAAGGTGGTGTGCATGATTAGTCTCCTTCGGAGGCGGTGCAGGTTGTCGTAGGGGTTTGCCGGCGGCAACCCCCTACCCACATTCAACCAATCGCCCATTTTGATTGCGCCGAATACCCGATTTCTGATTTCACTCAGTACCCGGAACTCAGCACTTTGTACTCGCGGTATTCCCGCGCTGCTGCCTCAATCCGTCCACACGCGTTATCCCGATCAGTGGTGCAGGGGCGGGCAGTGATCTAGGCCGCTTGTTTCCCCAGCCGTTCGCCCGAAAGCGCGGTGGTCTACTTCTCCGCTGCCATTGTGAATAGAACGGCCGACGCTTAGCTTCTGGCAACTGCAGCTTTATAACCGCACCCAAAAGGCCAATGTCAAACCGTTGAATGACAGTGTAGAACGTTTGATCGGAATTAGGGTGACCATTTGGAAGAACATTTGGTAGCTTTTAAGCGGCTTTGGCACCAACTTTGCAGGCGAAAACACCAAGCGAATTGTTGGTGGATGGTTTGTAAACGGTTTGCGAACAAACTTTAGACAAACTTTCGGGGCAGTTTCCGGTGTCTTTTAAACCTTATGTATTAGCGTCTAAAAGCGGTTATATACTGAAGTCAAAAACATTTAAAATGATGAAGAGGCTTCTTTGCCAGACCTAAAAACTATTTCACCCCGCAGTAAAAATGCCTCAAAATCTGCACCGCCAGTCAGTGCATCAAACCGTTCGCAAACACCGGATACTTCAACTGATGTTGATCTTCAAATGCCGATGCCGGATACCGCCGCCCTTTCATCCACCCATTTGCTGCATCTCCAACGAGTGATCGGCAATCACGCGACCCTCAAGCGGCTGGCGAAGTCTGAAACCGGAAATAGCAGCTTACAACGCGCAGTCGTTTCAGCGCCATTGACGGCTCATGCGAGAGGGTCACTCATCCAGCGCACGCCTATATCCGACAAAGAAGCCGAAATCGCTGCCGCCGAGGCTATCCGTGACCAGATGAAAGGCGGCAGTCCCGGACGTAAACGGGCGAATGCTAAAATT
>JAPUDW010000354.1:0-2255 GCA_027492915.1 Bacteroidota bacterium
TGCCATAGCTTCCCCTTACTCACTGGTCTATTGCGGGAAAACGCGCCCTTCAATCAACGGATTCAGAGCGCTGGTTCCAAAATTATTGATTTACTGTATAAAGGCGACCAGCAGAGGATCGCCTTTATAAAAATACTGAGTTGTCGAAGCAACCCTCAGCGGATTACTTCTTGGTTGCACCACGACGGCGACCACGACCTGGAACGGTCTTACGCGGCCCCTTCACGGTGCGCGAATTGGTACGGGTACGCTGACCATGTGCCGGCAAATGACGGCGATGGCGCAAACCACGGTAGCAACCAATATCCTGCAAGCGCTTGATGTTACCCAGCACCTGACGGCGCAGATCACCTTCAGTCGTGATCTTGGCAACTTCTTCACGAAGCTTCTGCATTTCGTCTTCAGTCAGGTTACGAACACGAACATCGGGGCTAATGCCAACGGCAGCCAAAATCTTGCGGCTGGTCGGGCGGCCAACACCGAAAATGTACGTCAGGCTAACTTCAACTCGTTTGTCGCGGGGTAAATCGACCCCAGAAATACGCGCCATGTGTCTTTTCCTCTATGTTTGGTCGCCACTAACCTTGGCGCTGTTTGTGCTTTGGATTTTCGCAGATAACCATCACATGCCCATGACGCTTAATCACACGGCATTTCGGGCAACGCGGTTTCACAGATGCTGTTACACGCATAATTAACTACCCTCAAGATTTACATAAGGCTTAAGATTTTACTCGGATTCAATCTTAATGTCTACGGTCAGTTTCAATAAATCCTTTTACCACAAAGGCACAAAGAAATAAAGGAACTCAATACACTATTCGCTTAATCCCACCATTTTTAAGAACTTGCACCTTAAAATTAATCAATAAGACCAAATGCAGATCTGTTGCTTTTAGATAGGATATAACCTGTGATGTGTGAATGCCTGTAAGATCATCGACCGCTTTCAATTCTACGATTAGACAATTGGCGACTAAAATATCAACTCGTCCTTCGCCAACTGATCTCCCCTTATATTGACAGCAATCGGATGCTGGCGCAAAAGGGAATGCTTCTAATTTCAAGCTCATAACAAAGCGCTTCTTCATAAAGTGCTTCGTTATAACCCGCTCCGAGTTCTCAGAGAACCTCAATGGCTGCACCTATGACCGCATATGCTATACGCTCAGTCTCACTCGTTGACACACTAGTCGCATTCCTTAACTTTCTTTGTGCCTTTGTGGTAAAAACGCATTGTATGTCACGGCAGTGTCAAGATAATCGGCTTGCCATCAGTAACAGCAATGGTGTGTTCGAAATGGGCACAGAGCGAGCCGTCCTTCGTCACAACCGTCCATTGATCGTCGAGTTCGAGCAGGTCAGCCCGTCCAGCGATGACCATCGGCTCGATGGCGTAGGTCATGCCGACTTGCAGCGGTTGATTCTTACGCCCGCGCCGCTCGGCAATCCGTGACCACCAGTTCGGCATCTCCGGTTCTTCGTGCATACTGCGGCCTACCCCATGTCCGGTATATTCCCGCGCGACACTGTAACCTTGACTTTCAACATAGTGCTGAATACTTAACGCTACATCCTTAATCGTGTTCGGCAGTACCGAATTTTCAATGCCGATACGAAGCGACTCTTCCGTAACTTTCAGCAAACGCTGTACGGCTGCGGGAACATCACCTACCGCATAGGTATAGGCCGAGTCACCCACGAATCCTTGATAAATACAACCGGTATCCAGACTGATGATGTCGCCGTCTTTGACAATTCGCATATTGCTGGGCAAGCCATGTACCAGTTCATTGTTGATGCTGGCATTGATCGTACCGGGATAATTGGGCGCGTTCGGCTTAGGATAATTCAGGAAGGCTGGTTCTGCGCCGTGGTCACGAATCACCGTTTCCGCAATTTTATCCAGTTCGCCTGTGCTGATGCCGGCGCGCAGCGCTTCTTTCATTGCAGCATGGGCTAGGGCGACAATCCGGCCAGCCTCGCGCATCACAGCAATTTCATCAGGGGATTTCAGGTAAAGAGCCATAGTACTTACTTTCAATGTCAAGGGACTACTCGATGCAGCGTACGTTGATACCCTTACTTCGCCGCGTCTAAAATTTTCTTGATCTCCGCGCTCACAGCATCCACACTCTGGTCGGCTTTCAGAATATGAACCAACCCTTTGCCGGAAAAATGATCAATCAAAGGCTGTGTGGTTTTCTGAAAAATATCGATACGTTTGATGATTGCATCGGCGTGCGCATCATCAG
>JAPUDW010000354.1:2265-6097 GCA_027492915.1 Bacteroidota bacterium
ACGGATCAACTTTTCGCCACCTTTTACCGAAGCTTCTAATTGGGGTGGGAAAGCTTTATCAGGATGCGCTACCCATTTGAAGTCTAACTTATCCGCGCCGGTATAGATATTATAATTTTCGCCGTTACCCGCCACAACACGTCCAAAAGCTCGACGGAAAGCCTCATAGAGATCGAGTTCCATCAAGATTACGGCGGCGATTTTCTCGCCCTTCTTCGCTAAAAACTTTTCCAGCCATTCGGCTTGAAAGGGGGTGCGGGGGAAACCGTCGAATATCGCACCGTTCGCTGCGTCTGGTTGTTGCAGGCGTTCCTCAACCATTTTATTCGTAGTCTCATCACTGATGAGTTGACCGGCAGCCATCGTATCTTGAATCTGTTTCGCAAAGTCATCGGTGCGCGTTTTCATGGCGCGGAACAAATCACCGGTCGAAATTTGCGGGATACCGCCGTAGTGCTGGGTGATATACCCCGCCTGCGTCCCCTTGCCTGACCCCTGCACACCCATCAAAATTATGTAAAGCCCCATGTCCGTTCCTTAAGAAGAATTTTGGTGAGACAGCGAAAGGACGAGGGTTACACCTCGTCCTTAGTTATACGTGCTATGAAAGACGCGCCATCATGGCGGTTAATTCATAAAGCCTTCGTAGTTACGCATCACGAGTTGAGCCTCGATCTGGCGCATGGTATCGAGTACCACACCAACCACGATGATCAGACCCGAACCTGTAATGACCAACGCCGCATTATTACCCGATGCACCCGCAATTGCTTCGGTCGGGAAAATAATCCGGTTGATAAGGTCAACGAAGCCCGGCACAATCGCGATGATGCCGAGGAACAACGCACCGACGAAGGTAATACGCCGCGTCACGCGCTGGATATATTCCTGTGTGCGCTTACCGGGGCGAATACCGGGGATGAAACCACCGTTGCGTTGAAGCTGGTCAGACAAGTTCTGCTGCGCCACCATAATGTCCGTATAAACGAAGGTGAAGCCCACAACAAGGATGAAGAACGTCACCCAGTACGCCAAACCGAGATGGTTGCCGAATGATTGCGTAATATCGGTGCGCACTTGCCCTTCCGGGAACAAGTTCACCAGAATGGCGGGCAGTGTGATAATCGACTGCGCGAAGATCAGCGGGATCATACCGACTGCGTTAACCTTCAACGGAATGTGGGTCGAACCACCGCCGTACTGCTTACGACCACGCACACGCTTACCATACTGCACAGGTATGCGCCTTACACCTTCAGCGATGATAATGATTACCGCGAGGCTGACAAGCACGATGACCACAAACAGGATCAGGTTGAACAACGGCTGTGTGCTGCTGTTCATCAGCGTTGCAAGCTGGCCGGGGGCTTGCGCCACAATGCCAGAGAAAATGATAATCGACAGACCGTTACCAATGCCTTGTTCGGTAATCAGTTCACCCAACCAAATGGCGAACATCGTACCGGCGGTCATGGTTGCCACGACAGCTAAACCGAGTAGGTTAAAGCCAAAGCCGGGGATAATCGGCGCGCCGCCCAGGGTACCGAAAATATTAATTTGACCAATCGCTTGAAGGACGGCCATCGGAATAGCAAGAAAGTAGGTGTAACGCTGAATCTTTTCTTGTCCACCCGGTTCACGCTGCATGGCTTCCAAACGCGGAACCAGCGGCACGAGCAGTTGCAAGATAATTTGCGCCGTGATATACGGGTAAACACCCATCGCCAGAATACTAAAGTGGCGCACCGCACCACCGGACAGCAGGTTAAGGGTACCGATCAAGCCGCCTGACTGGCTGCTCAACAAATTTTCCAGCGCAGTTGGGTCAACACCGACTACAGGAACATGCGCCCCAAACTGGTAAATCACCAGAATGAGTCCTGTAATCAGCAGCTTCATCCGTAAGTCCGGAAGCCGCCACGCGTTGCGGAATGCGTCAAACATGACTGTAAATCTCCTCTAAACAAAAATGATGAGCATCAGGCACTCATTACAACGCGGCTTTACACCGCGCTGCAAGTTATACCCAACGTCATCATGATTTGCGACTTCTTTAGTTCTCGCCGTAAATCTTGGCGAGTTCGTCCTTGGTGTGCTTACGGAATGTAGCGCGAATACCCTTGATACGCAGCGGAATAATCTCCACACTGCCACCAGCGGCTTCAATCTTTTCACGCGCACCAGAGGTTACACGGTGAGCTTTCACGGTGAACTTCTTGCTGATCGCCGCGCCGTTGCCCAGAATAACAACGGGAACAAAAGCGTCGCGGATTAACCCATGTTCAGCCAAAACAGTGGGTGTTACCACCACACCGGCATCAATCAAGGCATCCAAACGATCCAACCGAACTTCCTGATGTTCAATGCGGAAAATGTTATTAAAACCGCGCTTGAACGGGAGACGGCGTACCAACGGCAGGCTACCACCTTCAAAGGACGCGCTCTTGGGCTTACCACCACGCGAACCTTGACCCTTGATACCGCGACCGCCGTAGCGACCTTGACCTGCTGCGTTACCGCGACCGATGCGCTTACGCTTCTTCTTCGCGCCTTCGTTCGGGCGCAACTCGTGTAACTTCATGACTCAACTTCCTCCACAAGCACGAGGTGGCGTACTTTGTAGATCATGCCCCGGATTTGAGGCGTGTCATTGTGTACCACCGTCTTGTTCAGCTTACGCAAACCCAGCGCCACAACGGTCGCCTTTTGGGTCTTATCGTAGCCAATGCTGCTCCGAACGAGCTTTACTGATAATTTAGCCACTGTTCCGTCTCCGTTCCCAGAACGGCAGGAGGTCAGCGACTTCCTTGCCACGGATACCCGCCATTTCCTGCGGGGTACGAAGCTGCCCCAGCGCGGCGAGGGTAGCCATCGTCACATTGAGGACGTTGTTGCTGCCTTGGCTCTTGCTGAGTACATCACGCACACCGACTGCTTCCAGCACGGCACGCACACCACCACCGGCAACCACACCTGTACCGGGTGAAGCCGGGCGCAGCATAACGCGTGCGCCGCCGTATTCCGCCACAACCGGGTGCGGAATGGTCGTGCCGGAGAGCGAAACACTCACCATTTGGCGACGAGCCACTTCTGAACCCTTGCGGATGCTATCCGGCACGGCGCGGGACTTGCCAATACCGATGCCGATGCGACCTTTGTTGTCGCCTACGACGACAACGGTACGGAAGGCAAAGCGGCGACCACCCTTAATAACCTTGGCGACGCGCTTAATATCAACAACGCGCTCGTCAAGTTCTTCACGGTCTTCATCACGATCGCGGCGCGGTTCACGGTCACGACGTGGCTTGTTATCGGATGAAGCCTGTTCCGGCCCACCACCTTCGCCACCCGCACCTGTACCGCGACGTTTTCTTTTCTTTGGTTCGTCAGCCATTTTTTACTCCAGCCCTTAAAATTCTAAGCCGCCCTCACGAGCGCCTTCAGCCAGTGCGGCCACGCGACCATGATAACGGTAGCCACCCCGGTCGAATACGACGGTTGTAATCCCGGCACTCTTCGCGCGTTCGGCCAGAATTTTGCCGACGACCTTAGCCGAGTCAACCTTGTTGCTTTCGCTAATCTGCTTCGCCACTTCTTTATCAATGGTCGAGGCAGAAGCCAACGTCTTACCATCTACGTCATCAATCACCTGAGCAAAAATATTCTCAAGGCTGCGGAAGACGTTCAAACGTGGACGCTGTGCGGTACCCTTCACCTTGGCACGCACACGGCGGTGGCGGCGGTCGCGGGAAGCGGTCTTTTTCTGTGCTTGTGTTGCCATTTCTTATATCCTCAGTTCGCCGCGCATTTGAGCAAAACGCTGTGCTTCACT
>JAPUDW010000354.1:6107-7193 GCA_027492915.1 Bacteroidota bacterium
TAGCCATTGCTTACTTACCCTTACCCGCCTTACCAGCCTTGCGACGGATGACTTCATCGCTGTAACGCACACCCTTACCCAAGTAGGGTTCCGGCGGACGCAGTTCGCGAATGTTAGCAGCCACCTGCCCGATCAACTGCTTATCCACACCATCAATGTGAATGAGCGTGCCTTTTTCTTCCGCCGTGAACGAAATGCCCGGCGGGGGGTTAATGACGACTTCGTGCGAGAAACCCAGCTTCAACACCAGATCCTTACCACGCAGATCACCATTGTAACCGACGCCTTCGATTTTCAATGTGCGACGAAACCCACTCGACACACCGTTGACGTTGTTCGCCAGAAGGGCGCGTGCCAGGCCATGCAGCGCACGGTGTTGACGTGCGTCACTGGGGCGTTCAACAACCAGTGTATTCTCTTCTTGCTTAACCGTCATATCAGGCGGCATGGTCATGGTCAATTCGCCCTTCGGCCCCTTGACAGTGACATCGGTACCATTGATAGTGACATTGACCTTCGCCGGAATTTCAATCGGCTTCTTACCAATACGGGACATAATCTCTACTCCCTTACCACACGTAACACAGCACTTCGCCGCCGACGCCTTCGCGCCGAGCCTGCTGGGCTGTCATTACGCCTTTCGGCGTGGTCACAATCGCGATACCCATGCCGCTCATAACGCGCGGCAGCTCTTGGCGCGGGCTGTACACCCGGCGACCGGGCTTGCTCACACGTTCCAAGTGGGTGATGACAGGACGGCGTTCGCGCCGCGAACCGTAGTACTTCAATGTGATATGAATCATTGTCGCGGGTTGTTCCTCGCCAATGACGTATCCCTCGATATAGCCCTCAGCTTGTAAGATGCGGGCAATCTCAATCTTTAATTTCGACAGCGGAACATCAACCTCGGTACGCCCAATCATCAGCGCATTCCGAATACGTGTCAGCATATCTCCAACAGGATCGCTAATCATGCGTTTCCCCCTACCAGCTCGACTTCACAACTCCGGGGATCTTTCCCTGGAGTGACATCTCACGAAAATGAATGCGGCATAGACCGAAACGGCTGATGTAGCCGCGCGGACG
>JAPUDW010000355.1 GCA_027492915.1 Bacteroidota bacterium
GCCAATGATTCAGTAGGAATGGTTGTTGTTGAAAATGAACAATCTTGGCAGCGATAATCCCATTCCCGCCGAAGAACCTGTTTCCCCAACCGAAACCCGCAGCGTGCCAATACGCATAATCGTTCTGGGCGTGGTAGCTGTTGTTTTTGCAGTGGTGATCGGTAGTCAGGTGATTGGCGTCCTGTACGCCATCTTTTTTCCGCCGGTCACCCCGTTACCTGAGCAGGTAACACTGGTTAGCCACACAAGCGCCGACTACGGTGTGGATGATTGGCTCTATACATCCATCACTCCCGCCTGCGACATCGTACGTTTTTATCAAGCGAATGATGCCCAATGTCGTATTGCGCCGCTGTGGTGCAATAGCGAAGGCCAGGCGTCAGCCGTTATTCCAACGGAACGCAACCAGAACATTGGCCGCTGCGAAGTGACTCAGAACTTCTCGATCTTCGCGCTGCGATACGAAGTGGTAGTTGCCACGGGTTCAACGCCGGATGTAGTCAGCCAGTTCCGTGTAAATCGCGAAATATATTGGACTGGTTCAGTTCCACCTTATAACCCGCCGACCCTCGAAGGTGACTTCACCGCTGGCTAAAAGTTGTTCCTCATAACACCGTTAATAGGTTATGGGGAACGGTTTTTATATCCGCTTCTGCACCTACCACATTCTGCTATTTTGCGCGATAATAAAAATGTTTTCTGCGAACGCAACATATTGCCCAATTTATATACGCTGATGTTATAAGGAGGTGTCCCCGTGAAGGAGACTCAACAACTGCTCCTATCGCGGCTGATTCCTCGTTTGGGTCGAATAGCGTAACCCTGTCCCAATAACCCTGTCAAAACGCATCCCAAACGATAACCTGATGGAGAATCTTATGTTCAAGGCAGTCAATGCCAAAGTGGATATTCAGAAGCTAGAACGTGACCAGCAAACGTTCTGGCGCGAGCGTAATGTCTTTCAGCGCACCATGAAAGAACGCGAAGGCGGCCCCGAATTCGTATTTTACGAAGGCCCGCCAACCGCCAATGGTAAGCCCGGCAGCCATCACGTTTTAGCCCGCGCCTTCAAAGATATGTTCCCACGCTACAAAGTGATGCGCGGCTATCACTGTTTGCGCTACGGCGGTTGGGATACGCACGGCTTGCCTGTTGAAATCGAAGTGCAAAAAGAACTCGGCATCAAGTTTAAGCACGAAGTCGAAGAATACGGCATCGCCGAATTTAACAAGAAATGCCGTGATAGTGTGCTGCGCTACCTGACCGACTGGGAAAAGATGACTGACCGCATCGGCTATTGGGTCGATCTGGATAATGCCTACATCACCTTCAGCAATGATTACATCCAGAGCGTGTGGTGGATTCTCAAACAGTTCTGGGAAAAATCATTGCTGTTTCAAGGCTACAAGGTCGTGCCTTACTGTCCCGAATGTGGCACGCCCCTCAGCAGCCACGAAGTTGCGCAGGGCTACGAAACGGTCGAAGACCCCAGCGTGTTTGTCCGCTTCCCGCTGAAAGATAAACCCGGTGTTTACTTCCTCGTGTGGACGACAACCCCGTGGACGCTGCCAGCCAACGTCGCGCTGGCTGTCGGCGAAAATATCGACTATGTACAGGTCGAAGGCCCCGCGCAGGATGGTGACGGCACTGAAAATCTGATCCTTGCCGCCAACTTGGTCGAAAAAGTGCTCAAGACACCGGAGCAGTATAAGATCATCAAACGCTTCAAGGGTAAGGAACTGCTGAACCAGCACTACAACCCCTTGTACACCTTCCTGCCAGTCGAGCAGGACTATGCTTATGTGGTCGCTGGCGATTTCGTCAGTACCGAAGACGGTACAGGTATCGTCCATATCGCGCCGGCTTTCGGTGCGGACGACTTGGCAGTGGGGCAGAAGTACAAGCTGCCCGTGCTGCGTCCCGTCGCCCCCGATGGCAAGCTCATTGATCAGGTGACCAAGTTCCGCGGCATGTGGTTCAAGGATGCTGACCCTGAAATCACGGCTGATTTGAAAACACGCGGCTTGCTCTATAAGTCGGGCAAATATGAGCACAGCTATCCGTTCTGCTGGCGCAGCGGCACACCCTTGCTGTATTACGCTCGCGAAACGTGGTTCATCCGCACCACCGAGTACCGCGATAAGCTGGTCGATCTCAATCAGACGATCAACTGGGTTCCTGAACACATCAAAGACGGTCGCTTCGGCAATTGGTTGGATGATGTCAAAGATTGGGCGCTCGGTCGTGAACGCTTCTGGGGTACGCCGCTGCCTATCTGGGTGGATGACCAATCCGGCGAAACGCTCTGCATCGGCAGCGTTGCCGAACTGTCGGAGCTTGCTGGGCGCGACCTGACCGAACTCGACTTGCACCGTCCCTATGTCGACGAAATTACCTTCCCGAACCCCAACGGCAAGGGTGGAACCATGCGCCGTGTCCCTGAACTGATCGACGTGTGGTTCGACAGCGGTGCCATGCCGGTCGCGCAGTGGGGCTACCCGCACAAAAATAAGGAAATGTTCGAATCGCATTTCCCTGCCGACTATATCTGCGAAGCCGTTGACCAAACACGCGGTTGGTTCTACAGCCTTCATGCCATCAGCACCATGCTTTGGGATGATGTCGCCTATAAGAACGTGATCTGCCTCGGTCACATCTTGGATGGCGAAGGCAAGAAGATGTCCAAGAGCAAGGGCAACATCGTTGACCCGTGGGACGTGCTAAATAAACATGGCGCGGATGCTTTCCGCTGGTACTTGTACACCTCCAGCCCGCCCGGTGACCCGCGTCGCTTCTCGGTGGATTTGGTCGGTGAAGTCGTCAATAAGTTCTGGAGCACGCTCTGGAATACCTACAGCTTCTTCGTAACCTACGCCAACCTTGACAAGTGGTCGCCGTTGGATAAGCAGCCTGCGGTTGCCGACCGTGACCCGCTTGACCAATGGGTGCTGGCTGAACTGCACCAGTTGGTGAAGGAAGTCACCGAAGCTTATGAAGGCTATAACGTCACCGACGCCACTCGCCCTGTACAGGTCTTTGTCGAGCGCCTCAGCAACTGGTACGTGCGCCTCAGCCGCCGCCGCTTTTGGAAGGGCGAAAGCGATGCCGACAAGCAGGGTGCATATGCCACGTTGTATGAATGCTTGACCACCGTTGCCAAATTGATCGCGCCTGCCATGCCGTTCTTGAGTGAGTCGCTGTATCGCAATTTGGTAGCTGGTGTCGATCCATCTGCGCCCGATAGCGTTCACCTCGCCACATGGCCGGAATACGACGTAGCGCTGATCGACTTGGAACGCATCAACGAGATGAACACCGCCGAACGTTTGGTCAGCTTGGGGCGTTCTGCTCGCGAGGCTGCCAACCTCAAGGTGCGTCAGCCGCTTGCCAGTGCGCAGTTCGTGACTCGCGACGCGAAAGAAATCGAGGCTGTTAAACGCCTTACGCCGCTGATCCAGAGCGAACTGAACGTCAAGCAGATCGTGATCCTTGAAGGTGCATCTGATGTGGTGGCCTATGTCTTGAATCCGCTGCCAAGCGTACTGGGTAGGAAACTCGGCAAGGATTTCCCGATGGTGCAAAAGGCACTGCGCGAAGGCGCACAGGCCGATGTTACCCGTTGGGCGAAGGCGCTGCTCAACAACGAAACTGTAACGCTCGAAGTCGACGGTCGTACGTTCGAAGTCACATCAGCCGAGGTTGAAGTTAAGCAAAAGTCGGCAGAAGGTTTTGCCATCGCCGAAGAGGGCGGTTATCTGGCCGCGCTGGATACACGCCTGAGCGAAGAACTGGTTCTCGAAGGGCTTGCGCGTGAAGTTGTGCGCCGTGTTCAAACCCTGCGTAAAGAGGCTGACTTCAACATCGATGACCGCATTGTGGTGCGTTATGTAGCGGGTGAACAGGTCGCCAAAGCCATCACCAGCTTCGATGAATACATCCGTAACGAAACCCTCAGTGACACGTTGGAAGCTGCTAAACCTGCTGATGGATACTTCCACAAAGAAGATACCCTCGAAGGTGAAGCCATTTCCCTCGGCGTAAAGCGCGTCAAAGCCTAACTTCTAAACTCCATATGTGTAAGGGCACACAACCGTGTGCCCTTTTTTATTTCTCATGAAGTTTCACAATTAAAGACGGAGTATGGGTTCTCCTCTTCGCACAGGGAACGGCCTAAGAGCGTGTTTAAAAAGATTGAATTGGAATTTTGTAGGGAGGAGGCGTGCCTCCTCCGTGCCACCAACCACAAATATTTTCTTCTCGTAGGGGAGGTGCTGAGACCCTCCCGTGTATTTGCTCCCTTCTCCCCTGTTACTATGGGGGAGAAGGGCTGGGGATGAGGGGGTATACTAGGCTACGAGCGACCTTAGCGAGTGGGGGGGTGAGGTGCCTGATCTGCGCCAATTAGTTAATCTTCATCATGCTGTTCGAGCCACCAACACACACTTACCACTTACTTTGCGACCATCACCGTCTTCTTTATCTTGGCGATTCGTATTCGCCTTTGTCTTATAACTTCCCACTTGTAACTTGAAACTATTTCCTTGTCTATCTTAGCTAATTGGGCAACCTGAATAAACGAACATTGGTTAAATTGACATTGTTATTGTGTCAATCACTGCTGTAATATTTGGTTGTAATCACTAAATGTCATGCGTTCTGGTTGTTTATAGTGCTTATCCGTTGGCCTCACAATCATTCTGCTATAGAAAAAGGTAAGCGATATTGACCGAAAATAACACTACAACACTGCAATCCTTATTGCAGTTTGCACTACCCCTTGGTACATCTCTTGCGGCTGGTTCACCGGAAATCAATATCAATTGGTCAGTTACCGTTCGCGCCCAGCCGCCAGCCTTCCCCGATGTGTACGGTGGTGAATTAGCGCTGGTTTCAATGGATGTGCTGCGCAGCTACAACAGCCGTCTAACACTTGGCGAAGTGGTACAGGGCTTGGCGCAGGTGGGTGTCAGTGCCATCGCCGCCATTGATGACGTAACCGACAGTGCGATTGCAGTCGCCAACGATTGTGGGGTTGGGCTGCTGGCACTTCCTGACGATAGTAACCTCACGCGCATCGAACGCTCGGTGAATACACTAATCGCCAATTATTCGGCGCAGCTTAACCAGCGGGCGATGGAAATTCAGCGTCAGCTCAGCCGACTTGCTGCCGAAAATCGCGACCTGAACAGCCTCTTGCAGATCGTCGCACGGGCGACTGCGCGTCCAGTCGTGGTGCATGATGACGCAGGTGTGCTGATGGCGCAGGTCTACCCGAATGTGTCGCGGCGTGTTGGTGGTACGGGGCGCTCGATCCTCCAGAGCCTACCTTATGGCGCGTTCCAAAATTGGTTAGAGCGCGAAGCCCCCGATGCGGAAGGTGCCATTGTCACTAGCCCACTCGGTTTTACAACTGTCTTGAAGGTCGAAAAGCGGGTTGCCGGTTATCTGTCGCTGGTCGATAAGCAAACCCCGCTGGATGAATTTGATCGTTTGGTGATGGCCTACGGCGCGGACGTGTGCGCCATTGAACTTGCTAAAAACCGCGCGATTGCCTTTGCCGTCGAGCAGGCTCGTGGTGACTGGGTTCAGATGTGGTTGAGTGGTACCCCTGCGGATGATGATCTGCTGACGACCCGCGCCCAGCAGTCGGGCTTTGACATTACCTCGTCGTTCGTGGTAGCTGTTTTCCGCGCTTCGACCAAATCAGGCGCACCGTTACCCCTTGAATCGCTCATTTCATTAGTGCGTGATGACATGATACGGCGTCAAATTAATGGTGCGGTCGGTCAATACGTCGATGTAATCGTAGCCCTCTACCCTCTGGAAAATGCCGCCCAACCGCAGCGTGTGCGCCGTTTGGTCGATGAAGTGCGCGAGCAGTTGGCGTCTCGTACACCCAGCGGCCTTGTCGGCGCGGGTATCAGCCGTCCGGCTCTTGGCCTTTCGACCATGCGCGAAGCCTACCGTGAAGCCAAAGATGCCGTGAGCATCGCCAACGAACTCGGTGACCGCGAACAGGCCACTTTCTATGGCGACCTAAAGTTGTTCCAGCTATTGCTCGCCCTGAAGGAACGTAACCTCGATCAAATGCGCCGTTTCCATAAAGAAACGCTGGGCTTGTTGGTCGAACATGATGAGCGTAAACAGGGTGATTTGCTGCGTACCCTTAATGGCTTCTTTGAAGCAAATGGCAATTTGGCTAAAGCAGCCTCGGATTTGGATGTACACCGTAATACGCTGGTCTATCGGTTAGAGCGCATTGCCGAACTAACCGATATGAACCTCGATGATCCTGATAACCGCCTTATCTTGCACCTCGCCCTCAAAATTCAGCGTGTGCTCGCCACACTTTCCGGCGGTTGATATCTACGAATTGATTCCCTCCCTGTTACTACGGCTATCGCGGACTGAGCTTGCGAAGGTAGCCGATGTAGGTTAGGGTGGGGTCAATCTTGTAAACTAGTTTTCAGACCGCATTCCTGGGAAACTTTGCTTATCAAGCCTCTGAGCTTGATTGATGTAGGGACAGCATACAAGGCTTGTCCGGTACTCGTTTTGTCAGAAATTACGGGACAAATGGGCTTAAAACGGCTAACCAGCCTGCATTTTAGAGGCGAACGCTATCCCTTGAAGTCGCTTTAGCAGACTTGTCTGGCGATCAGCATGACGGCTTTAGCCTCATGCGAGGCAACCGCACTCATTTCTCAGTACCGGACAAGCCTTACATGCTGTCCGCTTTTGATCAACCCAAAAATCTTGGCGTTCTCCACTTTCCTTGGCAACTTGGCGATTCAATTTTGTCTTTGCTTGTAACTTAAACTTGTCGCTTGAAACTATAAACTAAGTTTATTTTAGGTTTGTTCGCATACCATTTTCAAACCATCCACCAACTTACTACTGCTAATCCTCGCCTGCAAAGTTAGCGCCAACGTCCCTTAAAAGCTGCCAAATGGTCTTCCAAATGGTCACCCTAAAGCCTTCTCAATTTGCTATCCTGTTACTACCGTCCACTGCACATTGGAATTTCGATGATAAATTTCTCTTCTTACTCTCTATTCCTTGGCGTTCTTGGCGATTTGTTTTGTCTTTTCTCTGTGCTCTCTGTAATTAACATTCAAGATAAGGGAAGGAGATAGAAGCCCCCCGCCCCCGT
>JAPUDW010000356.1 GCA_027492915.1 Bacteroidota bacterium
AATGTTTTCCTCTACAGCCTCTTTTTACAACATTTTTGGATACCTTGCACGGTCGTGGTATCAAACCTTAAGCGTAGTCTGCCCGTAGAGTAGCTCTTTTCTAAATTCGCCTATGCTGAGAGTAATCTTTTCACAAAGGAGTGGATCAATGAACCATCGCGTTTTGTTCGTTACGCTTTGCTTCCTATTAGGCTTATTGGTGTTGCCCGTTTCCGCTCAGGAAGAACCTGATTTTCCCCTAAAGTTTCCGCTGCCAATCCCCACAGAAGCTCAAATAGAAGAAGCTCGTACCTGTGACCTTGAAGCGAAACCATCTACCATTGCCGGAAAAGAGACCGCCTGCCATCTGGCACAGCAGGCACTTGCTTCTGCAAAATTGCGTCTTACCCCAACAATCCGGCCAACAGAAATTCCCTTGGTATACAAAATACTGGAACTAAATCCCGCTTTGCTGCTTCGATTGAGTATGATGGGAAATTATTTCAATATCGGCTCATTGGTTGCGCTGCCTGACTTTGCCACGATCCCGATCACCAGGTTCGAACTGACCTATACTTTTTCGGGTCTCGGTGGGAGTGCCGATTACGAAATAACGATCTCAAATGCTGACAAAAAACCTGCTGTAGAAGGTCACGTTAATTTCAATTTCTCCTATGGAGCAGATCCTTCGGCGCCTACTCCTGCGCCTCAAATACTGCCTAAAGAGGTAGATGCCGAACTGGTACAGGCGTTTGGTATGGCGCTTGATGATTTCCTACCTATTCAGGAGCAGTTTAGTAGTGTTCCTTGCTGGGATTACTATCCTGATTGGACGATTAAATTGACCTTTGCCGATAAAACAACACTGAAACTCGTGACCAAAGATTCCAATGCCATAGGCATTGGCGGCCCCTGGCAAACCGAAATTGATGGTCAGAACTATATGCAGTATTCGGCCTCTATTGTAAATGCGCTTAACGATTTGTTTGAAGCACTCAATATCAAGTTTGGCGAAACAGCTGCGATGGGCTGTGGCAGCGTCAACGAACTGCTTGATGATGCCTATCCATCTGTAGAAACAAATTAATTTGAGAATGAGTGGTGAGCGTGGGAAAGGTTTGTAAACTTTAACTGACGAATAAGAATATTTGTGCTAGTATGTATTAGTATGCGGTTGCAAAGTACGTGATGTAAGTTAACGTCAATAAATAATTGCATCACATTGTAGGGACGTAGCGTGCTACGTCCGCGCCACCAAACCAAGCTCACCACTTACTTCGCATCCACCATCATGTATTAGGCGCATTGTAGGGTTGGATGTGCGTAGCGTCCAACCCGCGCCACTCTGGTTTCTGTGTCTGTAGGGTTTGCGGTTTAATTCTGCATCTGTATTTGACTGGAGACTGATGACTAAAGACTGGTGACTACCTTTGCATTTTCGGCGGCATCTTCCCTCGCATCCGCCGAATCGGCATCGGCGGCAGATACACGAGAGCAATCTGCCGAATGTGCGCCAATTCAGCGGAATTAGCCGAGCGTCGCGTAGTGCGAAAATGTCAACTCGGCGGATCTAAGGGAGCTTCCCGCCCGCCATTTCGGCAGATATTTTGCAATTTGTGCATTTTCCGCCAAATAAAAACGTCGCCTTTTTAGACGACGTTTTTCTCTCGTGATTGATGTCTCAGCAGTTAATAGGGCTTGGGCAAACCGCCAAATGCGATCTAGTCGTGAACAATCGCCTCAACCGTCAGGTTGTCCGCGATCAGTTCCACCACATCTTTGATAATCAAGCCTTCGCCACCATCATTGGCTTTCGCGCTCTCGAACATCTGCATACAGAAGGGGCAGCCAACCGCCAGCACTTGCGCACCGGTCGCCTTCGCCTCTTCATACCGTTCGACATTGACCGCTTTAGTGCCGTGTTCTTCTTCCTTCCAGAACTGGGCACCGCCTGCGCCGCAGCAGAAGGATTTCTTCTTGGTACGGGGCATCTCGATCAAGTTCTCGCTCACAGCGTTTAATACCGTGCGAGGTTCTTCCACGATATCATTGTGCCGTCCGAGGTAGCACGGGTCATGGAAGGTGACGTTGCTCATCTTCTTCGGGCTGGCGCTTACAGGGACTTTCCCAGCCGCGATCAATTCTTCGATCAGTTCGGTATGGTGAACGACTTCGTAGTTTCCACCGAACTGAGGGTATTCCTTACCAATGTTGTGGAAGCAGTGAGGGCAGGTGACCACGATGCGCTTGGGTTTGACTTCATTGAGCAGTTCGACGTTTCCGGTCGCCAGTTCGAAGTATAGGTCTTCTTTACCGGCTCGCCGCGCCACATCACCTGTGCAATTTTCTTGCTCACCTAGTACCGCGAAGTTCACACCTGCCGAGTTGAGCACTTTCACCAGTGCGCGGGCGGTCAGTTGGGCGCGTGGGTCATAATTGACTGCGCAGCCCGTCCAGTATAGAACGTCGAAATCGGGGTTCTCGTCTACGGTTGGGACAGCGATTTCGAGACCTTTTGCCCATTTAAAGCGATCTTCACGAGGTGCTTGCCACGGGTTACCTTGCCGTTCCATCCCCTTAAAGGCACCTTGAAGTTCTGCCGGGAATTCCGACTGCATCAGAACTGCATCGCGCCGGATATTGAGGATGTCCTGCATCGGTTCATTACCGACGGGGCATATATCGACACAGGCTCCGCACGACGTGCAAGCCCATACTGCCGACTCGCTAATCGCCATGCCTACCAGCGAAAACTCGGAGGCCGAACCACCTGCAAGGTCGGTCATATGGTCGCGCATGTAGTAGCGCTTATTGATTTCCAATGCCGAAGGTGAGAGTTCTTTACCTGTGGTATAAGCAGGGCATACATCTTGGCACCGGTTGCACATGATACAGGCGAAACCGTCCATAATGAGTGTTTTGGGCAGATCTTCCAGCTTATTCACACCGAACTGCTCGATGTCGGCATCTTCAAGGTCGAGTTTATCCATTTCGCCGATGGAGGTACGCTTGGGCTTGGTTAGGAAGTTCAACGGTGCCATGAAAATATGCGCGTGTTTGGAATAGGGGAAGTAGGGCGTAAATACTAGAATGCCGCCCAGCGCCAGCCACCAGAAGAGATGCTCCATAGCCGTCAGCGTGTCGGCGCTCATGCCACCCCAGATGGGCGAAATGAGCGTAGCAAAAGGCATGAATAGGTCTGTACCGTGATGCGCCACATAAACCGACTCGCCTAAAAAGCGTGACCCAACATGGATTAAGATGAAGATGCCCACAATCAAAGAGTCGGTTTTAATAGCACCCGCTTTGACTTTGGGGTGTAGTAGGACGTTGTCGTGGTAATCCAGTTCGCGTTTATTGGGCAGTACGAACCGCCGGAGTAGAAAGTAAGTGACGCCGACGATCACCGCGATACTTAAGAGATCACCGACCAAGCGGTACAAGTCGAATAGAATCCCAAAATTTTCGAGCCATTCGTCAAAACCTGCGATGAAGCCTCGAAATGTATCAACCCCATTGACCAAGAAATAGTAGGTGAATCCCCACACGATACCGAGATGAAACAGGCTGCTGACCCGCCGTGTTTTAAGTGTCGTCTCTTGCCCCAAATAGATGCGTAAGGCTTTCCATGCGCGTTGGGGCAGCTTATCGAGATACAGTTTTCCTTCGCCACGGTTGACGATCAAGTACATGTCGCGGAAGCCGCTGTAGGTTGCGCCGATAGCGAGCACCGCCAGCATGATAAAAAGGAATTGTTCAAATGGTGTGAGCATAAATTTTCCTCATCAAGAATTTGATCGCTGTTGGCACAAACGATACTCTCCAAAGTGTAACACTGTATGAATCGAAACGCGAAAATGTTAAGGCTCTAATTACGTAAATTTTAGCGTAACCACCGTAAGAATTGGTTATTGGCTGGTTTCTAAATGAGGGTAGACTTTACTGGAATTACACAGGTAGCGTTTGAGGAGGATATTGTGCCGCTTGATTTCACTGCTGTTGATAACCATGAACTCAGTTTGCTGGAATTTTCTCACCAGATTACGGTTGATAATTTGCGCGATGCCACGAATGAGTCGCTTGATACACTACTAGAAATTGTACAGGGTTTGGATGATGCACAGGTTGCATTTTTGCCGTATGACCCTGAAGCTGATGATCCATACGCGAAACCCGGTGAGGAAAAAATTGGTTGGAGCATTGCCCACCTCGTTGTGCATGTGACAGCAAGTTCAGAAGAGTGGGCGACGTACAGTGGTTTCTTAGCACGCGGGTTGCCGTACCCTGCCGAGCCGCGTTTGCGCTACGAAACTGAGTGGACGACTGTTACCACCACTGCCCAATGTATCCAACGGTTAGAGGAAAGCCGCCGTATGCGCCTTGGCTACCTTGCCGTATGGCCTGACACACCTAACCTTGAAATCAAGCGCGAATTGTCTCCGCGTTTTATCGAGCTTTTTGGAGAGTTCAACGCGACCGTTTGTTTCCTGTTCGGGCTGAAGCATGAACTTGGTCATTATGCGCAGTTCCGCGAAGTGGCACGGCAAGCGAAGTCTGCTTCCCAGACCGCAAGCGTGAGTGTTTAGACTTCCAGTAAAGCGAAAGAGCCGTCAATATTGCCTAGCGTATTTTCTTGTGGCTGTGCGTCATAAGCGCTTTTGTGGTGAGATCTCGTTGAGTGGATTGCATGACTTAAAGATGTGGTACCACTTACGCAAAGCGGCGCATTAGTCACTGTAAAGCTCCCTGATGTTGTGGCAGGTGGTTGTGAGCGGTTATCTCTTTGTAGCGGAACACGGTGATGGTTATTGGGATTTCATCTGGAGATAGTCCATTTCCAGCTTGCGCAACTTGCCTTTCATTGTTGTTTTAGTATCTACTGTTCATGAGAATTGTTTGTGGCTGGCCTATGAATAAGAGTTGCGCCTAAAGGCATTTTCGGCTAATCTTATGATATTGATCAGTAAAGGATAGATTCATGTTTCATCATCACGGTTTGCCAAAATACTATTGACCGACCGTTGCGAGTGAAGTTTAGGCGCAGACGTTGGTCTGCGCTTTTTTATTTCTATAGTTGAAGGATGCACCAATGGCTGCTGTCAAAATCGTCCCACGTCTGCCTAAAGGAATGCGTGATTTCTTACCTGCGGACATGCTCAAGCGTGAGTATGTGTTTGGCATCGTGCGTGAGGTTTTTCACCTATATGGCTTCGAGCCGTTGCAAACACCGATCCTTGAGTTGAAGGAAACCCTGTATGGAAAATATGGTGAGGATGCCGAGAAGCTGATTTACAGCTCGCAGCACCCCGGAGGTAAAGAGGAAGTCGCAATGCGGTACGACTTGAGCGTGCCGTTGGCGCGGGTGGTTGCCCAATACGAGAACCAGATTAAGCTGCCGTTTAAACGCTACCAGCTTGCGCCTGTGTTCCGTGCTGAACGTCCACAGCGGGGACGCTACCGTGAGTTCTTCCAGTGCGACGCGGACATTGTAGGCATTAGCGGGATGGCAGCGGACGCGGAAATCATCAGCTTGATTACAACTGCCTTGCGGCGTTTGGGTTTTAGCCAGTTTGTAGTCAAGATTAATAACCGGAAACTGCTGACGGCTATGGGTTCGTATTCTGGTGTGACGGACTCTCAACTGCCTGATTTGTACCGGAGTGTGGATAAGTTTGACAAGATCGGCGCTGAGGGCGTTGAGAAGGAACTGCTTGAAAGGGGTATTGCACCGGAGGCAGTTAGCCGGATGATCGAGCTAATTACCACCCGACAGCCGGGGTTAGCCAACCTTGATTTTGTGGATAAGTCGATGGGCGGAATTCCGGCAGCGGCAGAAGGTTTACGCGAACTACGTGATCTGGCTGGTTATCTGGATGACTTAAATGTGCCTGCCGAAAATTACGAGTTTGACTTCACGATGGTGCGCGGATTGGGGTATTACACAGGCCCGATTTTCGAAACCATCATTACTGAGCCAAACTTGGGCAGCGTGACTGGTGGTGGACGCTATGATGATTTGGTTGGCATGTTCCGTAAGGAGAGCTTGCCGAACGTCGGTACTTCGTTGGGTATCGAACGCATTATTGACTTGATGGACTTACTCCAATTGTACCCGCCGAATATCGTGGGTACGGTGGTCGAAGTTCTGGTAACCGTTTTTAATGAAGAATCGCGAATCGCTTCAACACGGTTGGCTTCTGAACTACGGGCAGGTGGAGTACGTACCGAGCTTTACATGCAAGAGCGGGCATTTGGGAAGCAATTCGAGTACGCGAATAAGAAGGCCATTCCAGTTGTCGCGATTGTGGGGCCAGAAGAAGTGAATGCCGGTGTGGTGAAGCTCAAGCGTTTGAGCGACGGTACCGAAGTGACGGTTGAACGGGCGAACGTGGCTGCCAAGGCGCGGGAACTGGTTGGAGGATAGTAGGGATGAAAATGGACGCAGCACGCTGCGTCCCTACTTTAATTGACTAGGCAACTTGAGCCTGTTTGATGCGGTCGTTGTTGATGCGCGTTTGGGCTTCGGCAAGGGTGCCGACCATTACCAACTTCATGTTTTCTTTGCTGGGATAAACTTTGCTGAAGATCGAGACAATCGTTCGGGCAAAGGCGTTGGTGGTGACCATGACCATCAGCCCGACATTGGGTGGCATAATACGCATGGCACGTTGATAGTGGGGCATGGATGAGCCTTTGGGTGTGGCAGAACCGGGGGCGCGCATAATGATAAGGTCTACACGGCGCTGGGCTGCTATAAACTGCCGCGCAATATCTTCCAGTGCTTCATGGTATTCACCCCACGTCCACGCATCTTCGCCGGTGCAGCACATAATTGTCCTTTGGGTATCCAGCCATTCAACTTTCAGTGGCATTTTATACTCCCATCAATTGACCTACTTTATAAGCGTAATGTGAATTTATCCTGAAGAACGTAAAGGTATTACATTTTATGTTAAGGTTTGTAAAAGCTACCTGTTTGTAATTTGGCTATAATGAATTCGCCTCATTTGATGATGTAAATAGTCTCATTCATAAATTTATGAGTCGTTTATAGGAGTTGGGAATATGGCTTATCAACTTGCCCAAGTGAATATTTCCCGTATGATCGCGCCGTTGGACAGTCCAGAACTGCGCGATTTTGTTTATAACCGTGACCCGCT
>JAPUDW010000357.1 GCA_027492915.1 Bacteroidota bacterium
AGCGAGGGCGGGGACAAATACCGGTGGTGGCTAGGAATTTGCGACGCGGACGTAGCATCCACAGGAGGCTGCGCACCGCCTCGTCCCTACAATGTGAACCCATGTGTTATTCAAAAGTAACAACGTCACTTACCAAATGACCACTACCCAAATACCAATAGCTCATCATTTCCGAGAAATTACTTGTTACAATAAGCGCTTTCAGTAAAAGGGGGCAGCGATGACCGGCTATATCATCCGCGAGGCAACACCCGACGACGCGGCGGCAATCCTCGTGCATAATGAGATTATTGCCAACGAGCCGGATAACGGCATCACGCGCGGCCCCGGCGAAAATATGACTCTGGAAGAAGAGCAAACTTTTCTGAAGAACAGCCTCGCGACCGACAACTGGCTTATGCTGGTGGCGATAACACCGGAAAGCGAGGCGATTGGCATCCTCGGTTTTCAAGGTGGCAGACGCAAGGCCAACCGGCATGAAGGCGAGTTCGGCATCAGCGTGAACCCCGAATGGCGCGACAAAGGCGTGGGGTCGGCGCTCATACAGCACATGCTGGCGTGGGCGAAAGGCACCGGATTTATAACACGGGTCGGCCTGACAGTGATGACACACAACGAGCGGGCGTTTCATGTGTACAAGAAGATGGGCTTCGAGCTTGAAGGTTGCAAACGGGCGGCGCTTTTCAAAGAAGGCCGGTATGTGGATGTGTATATGATGGGGCTGCTGTTGATGGATCGGACATGAGAACGTCCTTTCCTACGAGAAGATAAGAAAATTCGGAATGGTCTGAGACCATTCCCTACGAGAATACATGTTTGCGGTGGGCTGTGTTATCGTGATTTACAATTTGTGTGGTCGATGATGAGCGGAGGAGGCACGCCTCCTCCCTACAAAATCATTGCACCCAAACTGAACGAGGTTAGGCATGTTTAGACAGTTAATGAAACGGATTGCGACCGCTGAAGCACTGCCCCCGTGGAGCATCTGGGGGGCAATTGGCGCAATGATCGCGTCATTCGTGGCGCTGATCTTTGGTACGACCGTGGCGGCAATTCTGCCAGCGTCACAAAGCAGTTTGCTGCTGGGATGGGCGATTGGCGCGGCGCTGGTGATCGCACTGGTGTGGTTCACACGCCGCTCGCCACGTTATTGGCCGTCGCTAAAGCTGGGCGATGTCGCTAACGGCGCGGGGGACAACGCTTTCCAGAATGTGTTCTGGTATCTGCTGATCGGTATCGGCCTCGCCATTCTGCTGGATATTATCGGGCGGGGGGTGGTGGGGCGCATCGCGCCGGATTTGGAACTGCTTGATCTGTACGGCTACACCCAGATTTACGGCGAACCGGTGCAGGCAGGCTCGTGGATCGTGGTGATCCTGTTCATGGTGTTCTTGCAGCCGATTGCCGAGGGGCTGGTGTTTCAAGGGATGCTGCTGCCATCACTGCGGGCGGCAATTTCGCCGTGGGCGGGGTTCATCCTCACTGCGGTTGCCCACACGCTTTTCCACTTTGTTGCGTACCCGCCACCGGGCAGCGGCAACAACACATTTTTGCTGTGGGCGGGCATCCTTGCACCGTTCATTAGCGCGATTATTTATGGGGCGGTGCGCGTTTACACCAACTCGACCCGCGCGGCAATTTTAACGCACATGGCGTTCGGGTTGTTCGCGGTGGTTAAGCTGCTGACGCTGGTGGCAGGATAGCCGATTTCTAAACGCCTTCTAACCAAAAAAACGTAACCCCCTACAAACAGGGGGTTTATTGTTTATATAAGGTTTGTATTTCCAAACCCCCTCGTTCATAGGGGGCGGGTCATACGCAAATCTAATTATGATGTGGGTAGCGGCGGAACAAAGCAGTAGGTGCTTACGTCACTATAAAAACAGAAAGTATATTGTACGGCAAGAGATGGAATTAAAGTTTTAGTGTTAGCAGGGAAAATGTTATGGCTGAACTCGACCATGTTGTACTTGATCCCGAACTGATCGCCGCACAGCCAGTCATGACATGGCTGCTGCAAGACGACCAGCCGATCACCGTCACGCCGGAGTATGTTGAACCGACATCAGCGGAAACGTTGAGCAAGCTTCAAACGCAGCTTTGCACGGGTGGCAGCCCACACCTTCAACGGCAGGCGGCACTGACATTAGCGGCCTTCGGCAAGGCGGCGGTAGATGCACTGGTGTACGCGCTGAATCAGGAGGACGAAACCTGCCAAGTACTGGCGGCCTACGCGCTGCGGAAGATCGGTGTTGAAGTTACCGACAGGCTGCTACCAATGATCGACACCTGCCCGACCCCAACACGGCAAAAGCTGCTGTGGGTGCTGTATACGGGCGGAGATGCGCAGGTGGCGGATGTGCTGATGACCTGCATGAACGACAGTGACCACAAAGTACGGCGGTATGCAGCGTGGGGATTGGGACACTTAAAGGACAAGCGGGCGATACCGCAGTTGGTGGCAGCGTTGAACGACCTCACCGAGAAAATCCGCTTTGATGCGGCGATGGCGCTGGTCAAAATTGGCGGCGAGGCGGTTGATGCACTACTGGAAGCCTTATATACCGGAAATGCACGCATCCGGTCGCAGGTGGTTTCGGTGCTGGCATGGCTGCAAGATGACGAGGCGCTGGATGCACTCACCGATGCTCTGCATGACCCGAACTCGCATATACGCGGGCAAGCAGCACTGGCGCTGGGCTGGATGGGTAAAACGAGCGCGGTTGAGGTGTTGATGGACGCACTCTATGACAGCGAGGCCGAAGTACGAATGCAAGCGGCGTCAGCACTGGGTTGGATTGGCGACCTACGGGCGATTGATGGTTTGCTCGGCCTGATGAACGATGAGGATGACTGGGTTCCTTACAGCGCGGCGGATGCACTGGGGCATCTGGGCGACATCCGCGCGATTGCCCCGCTTATGCTGGCAAGCCGGGGACGCGAGGAGCATGTGCGCGAGGCGGCGCAAAACGCCCTGCGACAGTTGGGCTACTTTATTAACTGATGGTAGGATTGTAACCGACACTATACACAGAGGTTACACAATAGCCAAACCCCCACCCTAACCCTCCCCCGCACGCAAGGGAGGGAATAAATGCACATAACAGATCGCTTTTACAGCACTTACTTAAAACCAGTGAGGATAGACACCGTTATGCCTTCGAACATACGCTTTATTGCCCCACCAGAAATCGCACCCGCGAACGGCTATACCCACGTTGTTGAAGTCACGAACAGCAAAACGATTTATATTTCCGGTCAGGTACCGCTGGATTCAGCCGGTAATTTGGTCGGTGAAAATAACCTGCAAGAACAGGCGCAGCAGGTTTTTGAAAATTTACACGCCGCGCTGACGGCTGCCGGTGCGGACTTCGGGCATGTGGTCAAGTTCACTTATTTTCTGCTCGACATTTCGCAGATCGCGCTCGTGCGGACGGTGCGGGACAAGTATGTGAATACGGCGCAGCCACCTGCCAGCAGCGCGGTAGAAGTGCGCAAATTGTTCCGCGACGGTATTCTCATCGAAGTTGAAGCCATCGCCGCCGTACCACTGTAGCCACATCAAGGACAAGCCATGACACCGATCCGCAGCTTGAATGACACCGAACTACAAGTGCGCTACGCCGCCATGCAAGCCTTCATTAAAACGGGCAGCAGTTCTTTGCCCGACCTTACAACCGCACTTGAACCGACGCAGGACGAGGAAATGCGCTGGCGAGCAGCGGCAACACTGGCATGGGTTGGCGACGCGGCGGCTATTCCGGCCATTGTGCGTGCCAGCGCGGGCGCGGATTATGCGCTGAAGTACAACTGCATCTGGGGGTTGGGGCAAATTGGCGACCGTGCCGCTGTTCCCGCCCTTTTGGAGATTGTGCAAGCCGACGAAACCGAGTCGCCGGATATACGCTACAACGCGGCGCTTTCGCTGCTGCGGTTAGGCGACCGGGCTTACCTTGAAGGTGCGGTTGACAGCGATAATGAGGGGACGTACCGCGTGGCACGGGCAGCGCTGGCTGCGGCGAAGTGGTTGTAAAGGCTTGTGCAATTATTATGGGCGTTTGTGGTTAGTGCCGCTGAGGGCTAAAACCATGATCCTAACAGCCAATAACTCCACTAAAGAGAGTCCGAAAACAGGGAGAAGGCAGCGTATTTTAGGATGGTTAGATAATAAGTAGTGAATGTGCAATGGTGTCGCGGGCTGGATTAATCCAACCCCTACAGTGTGAACTTAAAATTTATAGGTGTCGAAATTCATCACTTACCTGATGCCCCCCACTCATTTTAGTTAAATCACCTCACAATGTCTTAAAAACAAGCCTTATAGCAGAACAAGTGACCGTTCAGCCGCCTACTTGGGATATAATTGGGATAACTTGGGATTCCGTAGGGTTGGCTATATCCCAATAAAAAAGACGAACCGGATGGCTCGCCTTTTGTTTTAGTGACGAGAAAATTAATGCGCGGCGTTGGGGAACAGTGTCCACTTCACCTGCTGCATACCGACGTTGATCGCCGAGCGCAGCGCACCGATGTTGCGCAGCGACTTGAGGTAAGTGATAACCGGACCGGGGCGGAACATCCATTCGCGCATGGCACGGCGGGCTTCCTTTTCCAGATCTTCCGCGCTGAGGTTGCTGTATTGCAGCACAGTTGACTGATCCATATCGACCTGCTCCCAACGAGTGCCGGGTTTGAACCAGTTGTTCTCCATCACCATGAAGAAGAACGGCGTGCCGGGGTACGGCGCGGCGATATGGAAAATTGCCAAGTCCAGCGGCAGCGTCTTGCTGAAGTCGATAGTTTCCTGAATGGTCTCGCGGGTTTCGCCCGGCAAACCGACGATGAAGTAACCGAGGTTACGGATACCGGCTTCGTGCGCCCACTTCACGCTCTGGCTAGCACGGTCGGCGGTTGTTCCCTTACGCGCCTTCTTGAGGATGTCCTCGTTAGCGCTTTCGATACCCCACGACAAAACGGTGCAACCAGCCTTCGCCATCATATCGAGCATTTCCTTGTCGACATAATCGACGCGGCTGTTGGCGGTGAAGCCAATCTTAATATTGCGTTCGATAATCAGCTTGCAGATGCCGATCACCTGATCGCGATTGGCGGTAAACAGGTCAGCATACATGTGAATGTTCTTCACACCGAGGCCAACCAGCATTTCGATTTCGGCAACCACATTTTCAGGGCTGCGCAGGCGCAAACCCGCCTGATAGCTCACATGCTTGATGCAGTAGACGCAGCCAGCGGTGCAGCCACGGCTGGTCACGATGAACTGGTACGAGCCTTCCAAAACGGCGGTACGATACTTGTCCAACGGCAGCAGATGATGCATCGGCAGCGGAAGATCATCCAAATTCGGGATGAAGTTACGGTCGACATTGCGGACAATTTCCAGCCCACGACGCCAGACCAAGCCCTTCACATGCGACAGGTCATAGTAATCGCTGTTCGGCAGACGTTCAGCCGTTTTCGGTTCCCATTCGGGATCGCAGCTCTTATAGAGTTTGAGTGTATCTTCCTTAAAAGCGGTAAAACCGTTGATCGTATCAACAACTTCACGCAGGGTTACTTCCGGTTCACCACGCAAAACCAGATCCAGCGACGGATGCGGGCGCATGGTTTCGACCGCTAAGGGGGTCACATGCGTACCGAAGGCAATGGTGATCGCACCAATCGACTTGGCAAGGAAGCAGCCATAGTTATCATTGGTGAGGGTCGGTGCGGTCATCTGGGTGACATAGAAGCGCGGCTTGTATTCGCGCAATTTCTTCTCGAAATCAGGCCAGCTCATGCGCTCGGCAATCGCATCGATGACGGCGACTTTATAGTCGGGGTACATGACGGCGGCCATCTGCGCCAGCGACACCTGTCCCCAAATCATATTTTCACGGCTGCGGCGGCCTACGCGGTGCTGGCTGCGAATCCAGATGTCACCGTCCGGCGAGGGCGGGTTCACGAACAAAATGTCCACCCCGTACTGACGGTATTCTTCGGTGAACTTCGCCACCACACCATCCGCATCGGGGAAGCGGACGTTGCTCAGGCGGGGAACACGGCGGGAACCAAGGTTCTCGCGCAGTTCATCCGGCAGATCACGCCGACCCGAAATTTCACCACCGATAAACGGTTCGGGTGCCTTCGGATACTGATTTCTCAGCTTATCATAATCAATGTTAGCCATAACGCCTTACTCCCTAAATCTTTAGGATGTTCTCTTTTTTGACATTTGTAAAAATCGGGCGTTAGACTAACGCCTTGTTAATCTCGGAAGTCACTTTACGCATTTCGTTAGTACGGCGGATAACCACCGCGTTTTCATCATTTTCATCGTTGGCGATCAAATCACCAGCGGCCTTCACCTCACGCTGAGTCAGGGTTGCCAGCGTCTTAATAATCATCCACACCGTACCCAACTGAACACCGGTGATAACGAACATGGCGCTTGGAACCAACAGCACCCATTCAGGGCTGCCCCCACGGCTGGCGAACATGGCGACAATAAACAACACCGCGCCAAATACAATCAACGCCGCGCCAATCGTGCCGAACTTCATTTCCATCGGCTTGCTGAAAATCGGGCGACCAAACAAGCCCTGTCGTACGGGCCGACGGTGGAATAACCCAACAATCCAGTTGAAGGCTGTACCCATGCTAAACAGGTTAACAGCGGTAATGATGCCGGTCATGGCGATGAACACGAAGTAGGTATACGCCGAACGGTCTTGGACGCCACCGGTGTAGGCGATGAACCACGGAATGAGCGCCAATACCGCCAAGATCATGGCAATGACCGCCAAGCCACCAAGCAGCCGTACAGGGTTATAGGTGGCGGCCGTACCGAGGATGGTGAACAAGAAGCGCAAGCCGTCGCGCACAACACTCAACTTGCTTTCGCCATCGCGTTCTTCATAGCGGATGGGCACTTCGATCATCTTGAGTTCTTCGTGCAGCGCACGGGTGCTCATGACAGGTGTAAAGTTCAGGCCATCGGGCAGCGGGTAGAGTTTTTCAAGCACTTCACGTTTAAGGATGCGCTGACCACTGGCACTATCAGTAATGCGAACGTTACCGATCATGGTTACCAGACCCGCGAACAGCGTGTTGCCGATACGGCGGGTG
>JAPUDW010000358.1 GCA_027492915.1 Bacteroidota bacterium
GTATGTTTAGAGAAGTATACGACTCATTCGCCCTAGGTGCTGGGCAAACGGCATTTGAACAAGGAGCAGTTCACATGACCTTCGGGGACATTAAACGGTGGTTATATCGGGATAACCGTCCGAATTGGATTGCAAAGGCGCTTAATCGCTTTTGGGCGTGGGTACATGCGTCGGGGATTGCGCCTAATTATCTGGTGACATTGGATGTGGTCGGGCGGAAATCGGGCAAGATTATCTCGTTTCCGCTGGTGATGACGGTCATCAATGGCGAACGCTATCTGGTTTCGATGCTAGGTAAAGATGCCCAGTGGATCAAGAATGCCGAGGTGGTTGGGGGAAAGGCTGTCCTGCGCTGCGGTGGGCGCACACCCGTGATGTTGGAAGCTGTGCAGGTCGAGCAGCGTGCGCCTATCATCAAAGCATATTTAAAACGTGCGCCGGGTGCGCGCCCCCATATCCCGGTGAACAAAGATGCGCCGTTGGAGGCTTTTGAGACGATTGCGGATCAGTATCCCGTGTTCCGCGTCGTGGCCGTGTGAGTTTACAAGAGGAAAAGGGCTTGCCAGCGGCAAATCCCTACTTCTGTATTCGCGGCTTATTATTAAGGTACGGCGACTTCTTATCTAACGTACAGCGCAATAATAGACATATGGAGGCATCGAATAGCGCATGTCCTGAAAGGAAGATAATGCGGTCATTTCACCAAGGCTCAAACAGATTGTCTCGGCTTCTGACCGACTGTTTGCATAGATAGCCGCCATACTTCCCAGAATTAAACCCGGCGGACGGTCGCAATTTCCCTCACCATAACCTCGAATATTACCGAGTGTATTTGCCGGCCCCAGATATTGATAAGCAAAGACATCATCGGGATGCGGCCAACATGAACCAATCGGGAGTTCAACCAGTTCGGATGGCATTTCGGCAGTAGGGATTTCGGTTGGTTCTGCGTCCAGCGGTGGCAGTACCGATGTGAACTCGTCGGGCATATCTTCAGGCGGAATATCGCCATTATTCACCGCAGCGAGATACCAACCGGCTTTCCAGTACCATTCGTTGGGGCAGCCATCCTGATTTTCCTCGCGGTACAGCACACCGCCGGGGCTGCATTCGTTTTCGATAGGTGTCGGTGGTTCGGGTGTCACCTCCTGCGCGGCGACCAGATAGATGCCTAATGCAAACACGCAAAAAACCGTAACCCCTAATGCCCGCTTATATTTCATGATGGCCTCGATGTTATGAGATGTTTTTTAATTGTATAGCGAGTTCCTTGCATGGTGCATAAATCCGCACTATTGATCGAGGAGTATGGCAGAAGGGAGTCGGACGCATCGCACTGCGTCCCTATATTCAGTCAGTGGGGATGATGGGTTACAACCGCCGTTTCTCGCGGCCACCGCTGCCAAGTTTGTCGCGGGCGGCGCTGGCGTTCATGCCGCCTTCGCGGGTGATGGCGGCGTAGTACCTATCGTTAGTTCACAGGAGTTGGAGAAAACCATACGAGGTGAAGCAGCACGATACCGGGTGGATAGCTCGGTGTTGGAACGGGTGTGCCAGCGGGTGGAAGGGTTGGCAGCGGGCCATAATCAATTATTTCAATTCCTAATGCAATGGTTTTGCCATCCGGTGACCAAGCGATTTTTTTAACATAAGTATTGCTTTGCCCCAAACTCGAAAAGCGAAAGATTTCGTGGGTAATGCCACTATGGAAATCCGTTAAGTACAAGGCCGTATCTGCAATTTCAGAAGGACGATTATCCACACGAATAAGATCGCCTGATGTGGAGAAATGTCCACCCCACAGAATCCAATTCTTGTAGAGTTTGTAATCAAAAACATCGACGGAAGCTACAGATAGCGTATCTAGGACAAGAGAACATTTCTGAACGGGTAACGCGCAAATCTGAAGTTCAGATGAGGTAAATTTATAGTTATCATCTAGCTTCAGAAAAATACCCCCGATTGGTAAAGCAGTTTCTAAATCCCAGAATACATCCCCATAACCCCAATATTGATTAATGTCCGACAACGAAAAAGCTTCGGCAGAAAAGGAAACTGCCTGAAACGTATTCGTGTCAAGAATTTGGTTGACAAAAAGCTCATGAGGGTGAAAAGGTGACCAATCTTCTAAGATTGCAGATGTAGGCGAACAATGACGCGACATTATGCCTGTTTGAGTTTCAAACAATATGACATTGAATGGCTGATCTATATTGGATGGACAGTTATAGTCTTTGTCCATTGTTGCCAAACGCGAATTATCAATCGACCAATATGACTCATGTCCCATTGCGCCTGATAATTCAATTACGTCATTTAGATCTCGTCTAAAAATTAGACAGTTCGAAAAAGAACATGTAAAAAGATTGTCGGCATCATTCGAAATAGCAAATCCAGTATCACCTACAGGGGCATTGAAACTCTCACCCGTAACCACATACGGTATTTCGTTTGACGAGGGTTGTGCGAAAGCCGGATGGATAAGCACACTGAGGAAAATGACTGCGATGATGCATAGGTATATCGTTACTGATTTTATGTTGTGCATTATGTGTTTCCATATCCTAGACTTTACGTGTGGCAGTGGGCGCACGGCGGTGCGCCCCTACAAGCCGAGGTTACAAGCGGCGTTTGTCGCGGCCACCGCTGCCGAGTTTGTCGCGGGCGGCGCTGGCGCTCATGCCATCTTCGCGGGTGATGGCGGCGTAGAAGTCCTCGTCGTAGGTACGGGTTTTGACGACCACGGGCATGGGTACGGCATGACCCATGATGATGGCCTGCTGCTTGGTATCCAGCCGAGCCAGCACCTCACGCAAGCCCTGCGCCCCGTTGATGCCGTTCAGCACAGCGTTGATGTCGCGTTCGTTATCGAGCAAGGCGGTGACGCGTGTACCGATCTGACTCATCACTTCCTCGTCGATACCGCTGGGGCGCTGATCCACGACGACCAACGTAACGTTGTACTTGCGGAGTTCGCGGGCGATAGTGCCGAAAATGGTTTGTCCGGCGATACCGGGCTGCAAGAATTTGTGAGCTTCCTCAATCGTAATCAACAACTGCGGCGGCTTCTGCGCGTCATCACCCAGCGAGCGCTCGACCATATCCACATAACGATCACGGATGCGGCGGGTGAGGTAGTTGGCGACGAGGATGTAGGCTTCGAGTTCGTTGCCATAGCGCCCGAATTCCAGTACCACATTCTTGCCACTCATCAGCAGGTTGATGATTTGCGTCACGCTGTCGCCGGTGGATTCATCGACCAAGAAGCCCCAACGTTCGAAGCGCTGTAACCGTCGTTGGAGGCCGAGCAGCGTGCCTTCGGCGATGTTGGTGTTCATGCTGATGTCGTCAAAGTCGCCTTCGGTAGCCTCATTCAGCCGCTTAATCCAGCCTTCTTTCCAGCGCTTTTTAAGGGTGTAGGCCGCGTCGATCATGGCATCGGTCAGGTTCATGCTGCCGCGCAGAGCCGCGATGTCCTCAGGGTCGATTTCGTCATAGCCGAGCTTGACTTCGAAGTCGGTTTTCGCCCCGCGCCGCCGCGTACTCTCGCCGTCGAGCGTGATAATCACAACTTGGCTGTTAAACAACTGCTTCAAGCCCTTAGCCTGTGTGCCGCGTTCATCGGTAGCTGCCCAGCCGTAGTCGTTGTGCATGTCGAAGATGAGGTTGACGGCTTTGCCCCACTTGATGACACCGGCGATCAGCAAACGGGTGAGGAAGCTCTTGCCCGTGCCGCTCTTGCCGAACACGCCCACCGAGCGCTCCACCAGCCGCTTGAGGTCGAGGTTGATCTGCGTGGTTTCCAGTTCGAGGGGCGAACCGACGTTAAAGTGTGCGTCGTCCTCGGCACCGAACACGGCGTTCACATCCTCGACGGTGGCGTTGAACACCTGCGTGAAGTGACCGGGGATGGTTTTCACGGGGCGCGGCTGCCCGTCCTCGATCATCAGCATGGGGGTGACGTTGATAACCCCGTAGACGGCAGTACCCACATAAACCGCTTCCAAGAACGGGTCGCCCTGAAACTCCGGCGGGTGGTTCTGGATGCTGGGGTTGGTGCTGTTGAGGCTGATGTCGTTCAACATGCAGAAGAAGCGGGTGTTGTTCGCGCCGTGAACGACCACATAGCGACCGACCGCCAGATCTTCGACGGTTTGCTCACGGTCGAGCTTAACGACTAGCCCCTTGCTCAGCGAGCCGCCAACGACCACGCCCAAGCGCGAGTCCATGTCGTGCGAAACGCCGCCGGGGAACCACTCGTTGAGGTTTTCTGCGGGAGGATAATTCATTGTCTATAGTCCTTGTGGATATAGTTAAGTGTTGAAGGTTGAAAGTTGGTAGATTGGCTAGACGGTGGCATTAGTATAAGTATTTTGAACGGCGAGAATGATCATTAATAAGGACACGTAATTTTTCTGCAACTTCAAAATCAAACCAACCTTGTATTGTTGCCATGAGTTTAAAATCTCGATTTAGTGTAGTATCTTGTAGCAGAAATTTTTTAGTTTCTTCAAGCAATTCGCTAGATAATTTGCCAGCAACTATATGGTTATTATCGTTTAAAAGCATCAATTCAGAAACAAATTTCTCTATGATTGGTTTTGCACTACTTACCATGCTAATCCCAACGAAATTTCGACTTTGACTATATTCCTCAATCAAAACAGGACATAAATTCAATACTCCAGATGGTGTGAAATGTTTACCTTGATGAATTATTGACAGGTTGTATTTAATAGCATATTCCTGCAACACGTTCCAAATCTTTGCAACAACCACCCATTCGATGAAAGTTTTTGCAATTAACCCCGGAATTGCGCCGTATTTCAGGTAACTCAATAATGTTTTTGTAGGTGCTAACGACAATAATTCCCACGATGAGAAAGGTTGCCCCAAAATCATTGCAGTTAATCTGCGAAATCCTACATCAAAATCCTCTGTAAAATCCCCATAAGTATAGTTTGAATCAAGTTCTGAGTCGGTTGTTCCTTCACCGGAATAAACTCGCGCTAATGCTATTTGTTTTCCATTTTGTTCAGCATAATTAAGTTCATCACGACACCATTTACTATCCAGAGAGTAAGGTGTCATCACAAATAAGAAATAGTCACGATTTTCTATCTCTGAGAAAAGCTGTACTGGATATGAGCCAGCTTGAAGCCTTCTGTCCCAATAAACATCCATATACATCTCAAGCGCAAAGGCTAATCGGCGTACAAAATCCATCCCATCTTTATGAGCATAACTGATGAATACACTCGGTCGATTAGCCATTTCTCATTCCTCTCCCAACCTTCGCCGCTTGCGCCGCTGGAGGCTAAAGCCGTCCAGCTAACCACCTGACAAGTCGGCTAAAGCGACTATAAAGACACATCTCATCAACAAATGCTTCACGCAACTCTTCGCAAATCCCTTAAGCCTTCACAGACAAACTCAATTCACAAACACTTGTTACCTGTTTTTGAAGCCGCTTGAGCAGGCTTGTCCCTCCTCGTAGCATGATGGCTTTAGCCTCATGCGGCGCAGCCACACATTCCCATCATTACCATATATCTCGTTTCAATTGTCATCGGTCTGTTCAAAATAAGCATTTGTCGTGTTATTCGCATGATGTGATTTTTGCTGCTCGACATAGGCCACAATCGTAGGCAGGGCTTTCTCGCCAAAGGTAATCAATCCATATCCTCTTTGCCAGCTAAAATGGGAGTTAAGATTTGGAAATGCATCATTAACATTATGTGCAGATAGTCCTTTGACGCTTCGTACCCATTCGGCTGCTGGAATGTGTGGCGGAAAGGAAACGGCGATATGAATATGGTCTGCCACCCCATTTACCGCGTGTATTATTCCATTCATTGAATGCGATTTAGCACGAACCGCTTCAAAAATAACCTTCTCAAGCGCGGTAGTAATCATCGGTTCACGGTACTTTGTTGACCATATCGCGTGATAAAAACATTTCCAATACGGCATACCATTTCCTCTGTTAGGGTATCAAGTTTTGAAGCCGCTTTAGCAGGCTTGTCCCTTTGCCTAGCATGATGGCTTTAGCCTCATGCGCCGCAATCCGCCAACTTCTCTCAACCCCTTTGCGTCCTGAGCGACTTTGCACCTTTGTGTTAAAAATCTCTCCGCATTGATCTTGGCGTTCTTGGCGACTTGGCGGTTAATTTTCTTTCGCCTTCAAATACGCGATGCTCTTAGCGATGCGGTCAGCAGCCTCGCCACCCCCCACGAACTCGAAGCAGTAAATCACCGGCTGCGGCAGCGCGTTCAACGCCGCGATGATGCTGTCCATCGGTGAGGAGCCACCGCCAAGGTAGGTGGTGTCGTCGGATTTATCACCGGCCTTATCCTTCAAGTGGGCGTAAATCACACGGTCGCCGATCAGCTTGATCGCCTCGACCACATCCTCGCCGTGGGTGGCGTAGTTGCCCACATCGACGTTGACCTTCAGCGCGGGCGAGGTGATGTTGTTGAGGATATGCGTCATCTCGCTAATGAGGCCACCCGGCAGCCGCCCAAAGTTTTCCAGCGCGATTTGAATCCCGATTTCCTCGGCGTAGGCCACGGATTCCAGCGCCTTTGTCCATGCCGCGTCGGTGGTATCGGCTGGCGCAGCACCGGGGAACACCCGCAGCAGCGGCGAACCGAGCGCCCGCGCCGTGTTCAGGTCGTGCAGCAGCAGTTGGTGCGCGTCGTCGGTGGGGGCGAACAGCGTACTAAAGGTGGCATACGTCACCTGCTTGCCCAGCGCTTGCAAACGCTCACGCACGGCGGGCAGTTCGCTGGCGTAGTTCGGCCACAGTTCGCGGCGCAGTTCGATGCCATCCACGCCTAAGCTGTCGAGCATATCCACCAACTGCAAGGGGGTGAGGGTTCCCGCTTCCAACTCCGGTTGATACTGAATGACCGAAATAAAAATCGGTCGCTGGGTCGTCATGATGCTGTTCTCCAACTGTTTTGATAAATAAGGACTAAAACGAAATCGTTCATATCG
>JAPUDW010000359.1 GCA_027492915.1 Bacteroidota bacterium
GTTTCGGCTTCAAAGCGAGTACGCAGATCCTTTGATAAGTTCTTCATTTCGGCAAATGATGTAACGCGTTTGTCATATAACCATTCATACAACTGCTTAGAACGGAATCGAGGTTCTCCCCAGCCCGTTAATAAATCAGTCAATTGCGCTTCATCGAGTTCATATAGGTTTATCATGTTGCACTTGTCTACTTATCGGGCATTTCTTTACTGCCCGATCTTTACTATAGGGGTTATCGTTTTGGACGGAATAATACAATCGCCGTCCCCAGCACAAGAATTGCGCCTACCACTAGAATGACAATACCAATCGTCAAATTGGGATTAGCGGTCGGGTTGGCAAGTGTGTTCGTTGTTGGCGTAGGCGTATGTGTATTCAAACTTCCCGCTGGCCGCGGTGTATTTGTGGCTGGTGCTGTCGTTGGTGTATTGGTTGGCGTTCGTGAAGGTAATGGTGTGCGTGTATGCGCACCGGTGACGGTCGGCGTTAATGTCGGCGTAAAGGTGCTGGTTGGCAGCGGCGTACGGGTTGAGGTCATCGTTCGGCTAGGTGTGGGGCTAGGTGTTGCTGCTTGGTAGGGGGTAAAAGCAAAGGCGCTAATCGCCGAATCGGTGAATAGCCACCGCTCAAAACTATCCAATAAAGCGTTGTATGATTTCCCTACGGTGTTGGTATAGGCTTCTGCAAATGTCTCTGCACTCGCTGCGTTGTTTGCAAGCCTAAATAAACCATCGATGCCAACTTGTGACGCGATGTAAACGACTAAACCGTAGCTTTCACTTTGCCACAAATCTGTGTTTGTTCCTTCGCCAGCAGATTGGGACATTACGTCGAGCGGTAATAAGCTGTTTGTGCGTGCAGCAGTAAACAGGGGTGCGCCAAGCTCAGTCTTTAGGGCAGGGGAGTAAAATTGCGTCAAACCAACTTTGAACCATGCGGGAATATCACGCCCTGTCCATATTTGTTCATGGCTTTTGCTGACAACATAATCACTGATCGCATTTTCGATAGCACTCAATGACGCAGAACGCACTTGTAATAAGATGTATTGGCTGTCGGCGAAAATCGCGTTTGCCACTGTGGGATCACAAGCGACTTCTAACGGCATGTTGAATCCCAGTGCGACCAATTCCCCCTCCGCATTTTCGGAGCATATCGGCAGTGAATTGTCGTAAACGATTAGGCTAAAATCTGGCACACTACCGAGATTTGTTGTGAGTAAATTCATAACCTGTTTCAAATTGGTTTTGAATTCACTGATTCCAACACGGATGGCTGTTGCTGTAGTTATGGTGGGCGCACCATTTGGTATTGTTACCGTTAAAGTGTCGCTGATTCCCACATCCCGGAGCCAGCTCGCTCGCTCGTCCGAGAACATAAATCTATCCTCAACTTGCGCCGTTTGCCCATCTATTGATACGGCTTCCCAAGCAAACGAAATATCACGAAATAAAAGAGGTGGGTTTTCAGTAGGTATTGCCCAAATGTATTCGATACCGGTTACTTCCCCGCCGATTATAATTGTTTCAGCAAGGTTCATTGGGATGGTAATTGCAGGTCTGGTATCTGGTTGGATTGTTAATGTCACTTCGCGAACGTCTTGAGGTGGTAATCCGAGTGTAACACTGAATCGAATTGCACTGGGAAAGACGATTTCCTGCTCCCACACTCGAATATTGTTTTGCTCAGGTTGTGCCGTAGGGCTGCTTTGCGCTTGAACCGATGTTAAAGCGCCAAAGACCAGAATAATGAAGCCTAATGCTAATTTAAAAATCATCATGAAAGTCCCAACATGTGTGCCGCTTGGGGCCAAGCAATAACAATCACTACCGGAACAAAATTATAAATAAAATGGGCGATGATCGCGCTCGTTGTGCTCTGGTAACGCCGCAGTAGAGCCAGCCCTAAGCCAACACTTAAAATGATGAGCATAGCTGGAGATAGGGTGTATTGATCGTGAAACGTCACAAAAAACACGGTTGTTAGTGGTAAACCGAAGACGGGTTGCAACGCTCCACGAAATAATATCTCCTCACTCACCGCTGCTGTTAACGATAGCACAAATACTGCCTGTACCGTGTTAAGCTGGTTGCTGATCTCTGCGGCTGCGGCTGTTTGTTGCGCATATTGTTCAGGGGTGACGAGGCTCAGCCATACTTGCGTTAACGCCGAGGCTGCCCCGATCAGTAGTAAGCCGACGACGATACCGATAATGATATTTTTGGGTGTCGGCAGTTCTAACCCAAGACGTTTTGCGGTTTCGGCAGGTGTGCGTCGAATGGCTAAGCCTACGCCGAGCAGTGCGCGGATCACGAACATTAGTGCTTGACAGATCAATGTCGTTAGGCTGATTCCATTTTCTTCAATCGCCCGTGCAACACCCTGTAGCCCACCTGCTATCACATAATTGATGAATAGGTAACCGACTAGGCAAAGTGCCAAAATCATCGCTACCATATGAACATGTGACTCTGCATTATATCGCGAATATCTACCTGTGAGCCGTTGAACCTTTTCGCGTGCATTTTGCGACGTAATGAGCAGGTAACATCCATATCCCACAATAATGACCAGCATGGTAATGAACACCAAGCTTAATGGTGATACTGCTTCTGGACTTATGCCGAGTTCTTCAAGTGTTGCTGTGGGTAAATTAAATGCCAATAGTTGATCCGCATATAATCCGTACAAGATCAACATCGCCACTAATCCAAATAACATTCTGCGGACAATCGTCGCATAAGTCATGTTTGGAGCATGTGATGCGGAAGTCGCTGTTTGGATTGCGAAGTGTTGAATGTCAGCAAGGTTTGCCAGATAGGTCAATCCACCAATATATAAGGTGATGACCAGTTCAAATAGTCCCATATGATTTAACTTGTTTAATGGCGATAATTGTCATTATAGCAGTTCACATCGAGCATTGACCATGTGTGACCACCATGCTAGAATGTTTCCTATCCAGGAGGGATGGCCGAGTGGTTTAAGGCGCTGGTCTTGAAAACCTGTGTGTCGTTTTACGGCACCGTGGGTTCGAATCCCACTCCCTCCGCCTGGTAGACAATTGAATGGGGGGGTGCCAGAGTGGTCGAATGGGACCGCCTGCTAAGCGGTTTTCCGGGTTATACTGGAACGCAGGTTCGAATCCTGTCCCTCCCGCAGCTTAGGACGGTAAGCGAACATTCCGTTCTGACGAAACCAGCAGCAGTCTTGCTGCTGGTTTTTGTTTTGCTATAACCCTGCATTTCTTCTGCGTCGCCGCTGTCCCGTATCCAATTGCGAATATCCTGAAGATATGAGAACGGCGCACGCAGTTCCAGATGTATTATTCCCTCACAGTCAATCACGACCCGTGAAACGATGTGATGCAGCATTTCCTTTTGATCACTCCGTTCCAGTGAATTATACACGATTCCGACCTGTGCAATCATTTGCAGCGCGGTATCGAGATTTGCAATGTGCGTTTTGTGTTGGTACTGCAATGATTCAAGGGTGGATCGAATCACATTGCGTCGATCTTGCCACTCACGCCACAGGCTATCCCAAACAGCATCAGTGATTTTTCCCGCTGCATAAAGACGCGCCATCCGCCCCTCTTCTTCATCAATCGCCTTCAGTGATGCCTGAAGACGTTCCCGCTCATCTGGGCGAAGATGTCCAAGTTTTTCAGCGACATCCTGTGTATAAACGTCGCGTATCATGGGTAACAATGCTGGATCAACCTGAATATTCATCAATGCCGCAGGAATCTGTTTGTCAATATCACTACAAAGAAAGCTCACTTCACTACGGGCAATACGATAGTAAGGCGTTCCTCCTCCACTGCGTCCGGCATTTGAGGTTGAACCTGTCAAGCGCTGCTGTCCGCTGCCGTCAGGATGTTCATAATAGGCGATCCCTTTAAGTAAGTAGTCGTGCTTGCGATGGCGATTCTGCTTCTGGTTCCGCTTTTCTAATATCGCCAATCCACGCTCAAATTCCTCAGTGGTTACAATGGGTTCCCAATCTCCTCGAATGGTTTTAGGCAGCAGATTTGCAGTTTTGCTCGTTAACCAACCTGCATAGGTCCAGTTATGAAACATCGAACCCAATGTATTGGTATTGGCTTTGCGCTGACCATTTTTCTTGACCTCGATGAAGGGTCTTCCGCTGCGATAGCGGTAGCCTCGCGCATGAAGTGCTTCGCATACCCCCTCCAATGTAAGACGGTCTTCAAGTAAAAGATCGAACGCATAACGAATAACAGGCGCACGTTCAGGGTCTTGCTCAATCCATGTTTCGTGTCGTCCACTGATCTTCTTAGCTTCGCCCACGACCTTACCTTCAACGTTGATATAACCATCCGGTGCATAGTTCGGGTATCCACCATTTGCGCGTTTCACCTGTAATCCACCTTTCACCCGGATACCCAGTAAGGCGGACTCACGCCGTGCTAAGGTGAAGGAAAGGGTCACAATCACACGGTCATCCGGGTCCATGGGATCGAGGTCGGGTTGATTGGCAAAACGCACTGCTACTCCGAATTCATAAAGTTCATCAATCGCCCGGAGTGCTTCGGTATCGTTACGTCCAAAGCGGTCAGCACGCTCTACAATGACATGGGAGAACTTGCCGGATCGTGCATCTTCCAGTAAGCGCTGATAAGCCTCCCGGTGGGGTGTTGTCCCGGTCAGTACATCAACATATTCGCTGTAGACAGGCATATCAGACCGCTTAAGCACATTGCTCTCGATAGCGAAACGCTGTCGTGCCCTTGACATCTCAGGTTTCTGATTTTCATCACTGCTGGTACGTAAATAGACCGCCCAACCTGCCTGTGGTGTTATTACGGTCCTTGTCTTCTTTCTCGCCATCGGTATTCCTACTCAGGGTTGTGTGCTTCCATGTGTTCAAGTTCACGATACACCAGGTCTCACGATTTGTGTTTTTTCGTAGAATTCCGGTGCTGATTGCTGCTTATCTTCGGAAGATTGTTTTGACTTAGCGACCAATTCCGCAACCGCCAAAACGCGCTTCAGCATTTCCAGAGAAGTGTCAGGCGGATGGAGATTTGCGTCCGAGTGCACCCTTGTTTGATCCGCCATTACAACTTCTCCAAAACTATTTGAGTTGGTATCTGTATTGCCTGTTCCAACCACTGATAGACATCCCCGCCTTGCAGGTAGAACTCAGTAATGTCCTTGCCCTGTGGGACTTGAATGGGGCGAAAGCGTGGCGAGAGGGAGAGCAGGCGGTTTGCCCCTTTTTCACCTGCCGCATCATGATCATAAGCAACGAGAATAGTATGGCAGTGAGTCAGTTCTGCATACCAGCGTGAGCTGAGGATGGCTGTGGCGCTGCTCAACGTCACGGGTGCGACCAGATCACCCGCTTCCTGCCGCGCCACCAGCGTATCAAATTCGCCTTCACAGAATAAAGCGATTTCCCGATTTGCTACCCCATCAGCGCCGTACAAGCCGTTGACGTTGCCGCCTTTGATCTGCTGGTATTTCGGTGTGCCATAGGCGCGGCGGACTTTGACTGCCCAGAGCGCATCCGCCGCAAACCAGGGGATGGTAATGCCACAGGGGACATCCATGCCTTCCATCATCCGCCAACTGCGAAAATCCCCCGGCACATAACCCAACCGGGCAGCGCGAATGGTGCGGGTGGTCAAGCCTCTGCCCGTCAGATAATTTAGCGCGGGTTCGCCGACTTCTGACCAGAGCGTTTCTTCCGCCTGACTGACGATACGTTCCGCTCGGTGCTGCCAATCCCATTCCGGTGGTTCAGAAGGAGATTTCAGGCATTTGCGCTCCACCGGGACAATATCCTCAATCCGCTCACCCAATACCCGTAGGGCTTCGACAAAACTCAGGCGGCGGTAGTTCGTGAGCCAATCCAGGGCATCACCGCTGGTATCACAGGCTCCAAAACAGCGGTAGCCGTTCGCCCACACTGCCAAACTGAAGCCCTTGTGCTCATTGTGAAATGGGCACTTCCATAAATAAGCGCGTCCACCCCGCAGCGGCGCGGGTCCTAAATCCTGCTCGACCAGTCGGCGCAGGTCGCAGTGTTCCTTCAAGTGTTGGGTATCGACCATCAGTTATCTCCGCTATTTTTGTCACGCCTGTGACAAAAGCCAAAATGACAAAATTTGATTTATGTCGCAGCCGTGACAGAATCAGCATCAATCAACTCATATTTCTCCGGTGGACGACCCCGCCCGCTGTAGGCATTCTGAACACGAATGATGCGCCCATCGTCTTCAAGTGCTTTCAGGGACTCCAGCACCGTCTTACGCGGCGCACGCAGGGTGCGGTACAGATCGCGCACGGTCGCGCTGCCGCCGCAGGCTTTGAGCAGACTCAAGACGCGATTCTCCAGTCGCCCCTCTTCGTTCTCGCCCAAATCCGCCAGCAGGCGGTGGGCAGAAGCTCGCCAGTCTTCGACAATCTGTTGTGCCCGATACCAGTGGGCACCCGTCACCTTCGGATGCGGCAGCCCGCCATCCTCGTCTGCCCAGTCCATCGCCGCCAGCAGGGTTGCCACCTTAATCGCCTGCACGTGCAAGCGTCCGTAAACGGCGCGGAGGCGATCATCTAATGAAGAACTGGGGGCAGTCATCGCCCGCAGCGCCTGTTCGTAGGCATGACAGGCACTCCAGATGTCTGCCGACAGCGACCATGCTTCGCTGGTTTTCTTCTCACCCAGCGCGTCGGGCAGCGGCGGTTCTGGCAGGCGTTCATGCAGGCGACGCAAACGGGTCGCCAGTTCGGTTGGGGTCTGGCTGTCTTTCGGAGCAGCCCGTTCCTTATAATCGGGTTCAGGTGTGAGCAGTCCAAAACGAGCAAGATTGCCATTGAACCAGTCCGACGACGACAGCGCCGTTGACAGTTCGGCGGGAGTCGCCGCACCGAGAATGGACAGCGCCGCGTCACGGATCACTACAAGCCCTTTGTTGTTGGTATTCGA
>JAPUDW010000360.1 GCA_027492915.1 Bacteroidota bacterium
GGCCCATGTGCGCCGTCACTCACCAACCCCATGCCCATCAAGATAACAGGTAGATTATCTAACTGCTGCTGGAAGTCGGCTATGATCGGCAGGGTGCCGCCGCCGCGTTCAAAGATCGGGCGCTTGCCCCAACCTTGCTCATAGGCAGTTAGCGCCGCCGACATGGCTTCCGAATGCGTGTCCATTACCGCCGGAAATGCCGACGCTTGTAAACGCACTTCGCTGCGCACTGTGGGAGGAGTCAGCTTGAGGAGTTGTGCTTTTACCAGTTCAAAAATGGTATTGGGGTTCTGGTTGGGTACAAGGCGGCAGCTAATCTTCGCTAGTGCTTTTGCGGGTAACACCGTTTTCGAACCATCACCGTAAAAGCCGCTGGCAAACCCGTTGATCTCTAACGTCGGTCGCCCACCAATTCTTTCGTGCAGATCATAATCCGCTTCACCCCAGAACTGCGGTACGCCGGTCGCCGTTTCCCATGTGGATTGCGGTGGGGCATGTTTGCGCAGTTCGGCACGTTCTTCGGCGCTCATGATGAGCACGTCATCGTAAAACCCCGGTACGTTGACGCTGCCATCCGCGTTGTGCAGTTGGGCGATAATCTCGGCCATCGCCTGCGCCGGATTATGCACGATGCCACCATAGCCGCCGCTGTGCAAATCCTGTTTCGGCCCGAACACCTCAAAATCGAGGTACATCAACCCGCGTGTCGAGTAATCAATCACCGGCTGGTCAATCGTTTTCATGCCGCTGTCAGAAATCACGCAGATATCCGCTTTCAACTTCGCACGGTTTTCTACCACAAACTTGCCGAGGTTCTTTGAGCCGATTTCTTCCTCGCCTTCGATCAAGAACTTGATGTTGACAGGCAGCTTGCCATCGGTCGTCAACAGGGCTTCTACTGCCTTCAAATGAGCCAGCATCTGCCCTTTATCGTCGCTCGAACCGCGTGCCCAAATTTTGCCATCGTGGATAACGGGGTCGAATGGCTCATTGTTCCATCCATCTTCTTTAACGGCAGGCTGTACATCATAATGCCCGTACACCAGCACAGTTTTCGCGCTATCCCCCGCGCCCAGCCACTCGCCATAGACCACCGGATGCCCGCCTGTCGGCAATATCTCGACCGTGGTTAGGCCGATGCGCCGCATATCGGCGGCTACCCATTCCGCAGCTTGTAATACATCGTTCTTGCATTCCGGTAGAGTGCTGATGCTCTTAATCCGCAGCAAATCGGCCAACTGAGCTTCAAATTGTTGGCTGTTTGCTTTCGCATATTCATGTGCATTGGTCATGTTGTTATTCTCCCGCGCCAATCGCTTCGTAGAAATAGATCGCTGTGTTGATACCTTTACGGAACATCTCGACCATGAAATGCTCGTTCGGGCTGTGTGCGCCGTCGTCGTTCAATCCCAACCCCATCAGGATCACCGGTGCGCTCAGTTCCTTCTGGAAATCGCTGACGACCGGAATACTGCCGCCCTCGCGCATGAACACGGGTTTCTTGCCCCAGCCTTGCTCGTAAGCGCTAATCGCCGCCTTCATCTCTGGTGTGCGGATGTCCACGAACGCCGCAGGTGCGCCCCGTACCACGGTTACTTCGGTACGCACCGTTGCAGGGCTGATGTTCATAATATAGTCGCGCACCAAACCGCCGATCACTTCGGGGTCTTGGTTTGCCACCAACCGGCAGCTAATTTTCGCCCACGCCTTCGCGGGGAGTACCGTCTTGAACCCCGGTTCGTAATAACCACCGGCCATTCCGTTAATTTCGAGTGTTGGCCTCGCGCCTGTGCGTTCGTGCGTAGCGAAACCCGGTTCGCCCCACGGCTTCGGCGCGCCTGTCGTTTGCCGCCACACGGCTTCGGTCATCCCCGTTTTTTGAAGTTCCGTTCGTTCCTCGTCGGAAAGGGGCAGCACGTCATCATAAAAATTCGGTACCGCGATGCTGCCATCGGGGTTGTGTAACTGCGCGATAATCTCCGCCAGTGCTTGCACGGGGTTATGCACCGACCCGCCATACGTGCCACTGTGCAAATCGGTCGCTGGCCCGAATACCTCGATTTCGAGTGTTGTCAGCCCGCGCAGCGCGTACACAATCGACGGTTGCTCCGGTGTTGGCATTCCACTGTCAGAAATCACGCACACATCCGCCGCTAACTTTGCTTTATTGTTTGCTACAAAGTCGCCAAGGTGTGTTGAGCCGATTTCTTCCTCACCTTCGATCACGAACTTGATATTCACAGGTGATTTGCCGCCGTTCGCCAGCAGCGCTTCAACCGCCTTGATGTGCGCGAACACTTGCCCTTTGTCGTCAGAGGCACCCCGCGCATAAATAAACCCATCGCGTTCGACCGGATCAAACGGCTCGTTTGCCCAGCCATCACTTTTTAGCGCGGGCTGCACATCATAATGCCCGTAGATCAGAATGGTTTTGGCACCTTCACCCGCGCCCATCCACTCGGCGTAAATAATCGGGTGCCTGCCTGTCGGGATAATCTCGACGCTATGCATACCGATGCGTTCCAAATCTGCTGCCAGCCATTCTGCCGCCCGCTGCACTTCTCCCGCGTGTTCTGCCGATGTGCTGATGCTCGGTATCCGCAGCAAATCAAAGAGTTGCCCTTTGAACTGCTCAAAATTGCTTTTTACATAGTCATGCGCTTGACTCATGCCCGTTTCATCCTTTGGCTTAGTTCCTCGTAAAACTGGATTGTGATCGCCATGCCCTTATACCACATATCAAGGTATACATGCTCGTTCGGCCCATGTGCCGCGCATCCCTTATACCCGAATGACATTAGCACGATCTGCATATCCAACGCCTTCTGTAAATCCACCACCACCGGAATGCTGCCACCTTCGCGCACGAAATGTGGGTGTTTGCCCCATACTTGTGCGTAAGCATCCTTCGCCGCCTCCACCGCTGGGCTGTGCCGGTCGATCAGCGCCGGTTCGCCGATTTCGATCAACCGCAGTTCTGCCTTAACCGTTCGCGGGGTAATCGCTGCAATCGCATCTCGCAGCCGTTCATAAATCACCTGTGAGGTTTGGTTCGGCACCAGTCGGCAGCTAATCTTCGCCAGCGCCATCCCCGGCAGCACTGTCTTAAACCCTTCCCCCGCGAAGCCGCCGCGTATCCCATTGATCTCTAAAGTCGGTCGCGCCCCGATCCGCTCATGCAGGTTGTAATCCGGTTCACCCCAAACTGCTGGTGCTGCGGCTACATCGACCCACTCGCTCTCGATCCACGGCAGCGCTTTGGCAAGTTCCGCCCGTTCTTCTTCATCCAGCGGCAGCACATCATCATAAAATCCGGCGACATTCACGCTGCCATCGGCGTTGTGGAGTTGGCTGATAATCTCCGCCAGCGCCTGAATCGGGTTATGCACCGTCCCGCCAAAATGCCCACTGTGCAAATCCTGCTTCGGCCCGCTGACCTCTAACTCCATCGTCACCACGCCGCGCAATCCATAGGCGATATCCGGTTGTTCGCGGTCAGCCATACTTCCATCGCAGATAATCGCCACGTCACATTTCAGCCTATCGCCGTACTGCGCCACGAATGCTGTCATATTCTCTGACGCTGACTCCTCGTCCCCTTCAAACATCAACTTGATGTTAACGGGTGAACTGCCCGTTTTGATGACCGCCTCCGCTGCCTTCAACTGCGCCATCACATTACTCTTGCTGTCAATCGCCCCTCGTGCGAACACCTTACCGTCCTGTTCGGTTGGTTGGAAGGGTGGGGTATGCCAGCCATCGCTCATGTCGGCGGGCTGCACGTCGTAGTGGCAGTACACCAGCACCGTCGGCGCGTTCATCCCTGCGCCCAGCCACTCGGCAAATACCACCGGATGCCATTTTGTGTGGATCACCTCGACCGTCTCAAACCCGATTCGCCGCATATCCGCTGCCAGCCATTCCGCTGCGCGTTCGCAGTCCGCCTGATGTTCTGCCAACGTACTCACACTCGGAATACTCAGCAGTTCTTTCAACTGGTTCTTAAATTCGTCTGCGTGCTTATCTACATATTCCAATGCTTGTTTGTTCATCGTGAATACCTAATATTTGCTCAGAAAAAAAGAAATGCACTTTGAATTAACTTGGCGGTTCAAATGCATTTGCATTAAACCAAAAGTGCACTACTAATCGCCAAAAACTTTCGCCGCCTCATCCCAGATCATCCGCTTGTCCGCTTCCTCTGGTACAAACGGGAAGTAATAACCCACACGATCGAGTAAACCCGTGTACCGTTCCTTTATCTTATGTGCCAGATCATTTGTGGGTGCGACCACTGCGATCTCGTTCAACATCTCGTCACTAATTTCCGTCCACATCTCGTTCCAACGGTTCTCACGGATCAATTTCGTCAGCCGTTCACTCAGGTCTTGCCAGCCGTGCATTTCCAACACCGCTTTGTAACTTGGCGTACTCGCGTAAAACGCGATTTGACTCTTGGTCGCAATCGTGTTCTGTTGGATTTCCTCGGCTGTGTTCCCCGTCACCACAAAGATCATGCAGGTCAGTTGGATATCCGCTCGGTTTCTCCCTGCCTTCTGTGCGCCTGCCTCAATGTTTGGGATAACGAGTTCCTTCAAGTAGCGAGTCGTGTGGAACGGATGCACATGAAACCCTTGGCAAAGTTCCCCCGCCAGTCTGCATAATCCCTCATTCACCCCCGCGATATAAATCGGAATTTCCGCATAAGCCATCGGTTCCGGCGCGAAAAAAGGTGTCATTAAGATAAATCGGTAGCTCTCACCGATGTATCGCAGTGGAACCCCGTTCTGCCACGTATTCCAAATCGCCCGCATCGCCTCGATATACTCCCGTAGTCGGGGCGCGGGGGCGCTCCACTCACTGCTAAAGCGTTTCGTAATATGCGCCTTCACCTGAGTCCCCAACCCCAATATGAAGCGCCCTTGCGATTGTTCGGCTAAATCCCATGCTGTCTGTGCCATCACCATCGGGCTGCGCGGGAAGGCTACCGCTATCCCTGTCCCCATGTTGATCCGGCTCGTCGCGCTGGCTGCGTGTGTGAGAGGCAAAAATGGATTGTGCGAAGTCTCGGCTGTCCATAACCCGCCGAATCCATAGTCCTCCACCTGTTTGGCGATGCTGCCTGCCGTGTTTAATTTCTTAGGGAATATCGTCACATCAAATTGCATAGCAAATCTCTTTGCTTTTCTCTATGTTCTTTGTGTCGCTGCGGTAAAAGTGATTTTGTTTTGAAATAGTAAATCGTCTCTATCCAATTCGCTAGGCCACCGCCCTAATGCTATAATCCCCTTCATAAAACACATGTCGTAAAGGCCAACTATGACTGCGCCCACACTTTCGACCAAGCTCACGCTCGATCATCTCACCACGCTCTATCAAATCTCTATGACTATGAACTCCAGCCTCCAATTTGACGAGGCACTGGCAAACGTTATTGATGCCATGATGCTTGCCACCAAGGCCGAGCGCGGTGTGCTCATGGGTTTTGACGAGGAAACTGGTTCTCTACGCTTGTTGGGGGCGCGCGGAATTGCGGGCGAACAGTTAGCCAAAGAAGAAGCCTACAGCACGACGATTGTTAATCAGGTCGTATCCACGCGACAGCCGCTGCTCACCAACAACGCTATGTTCGATGACCGGATTACCCCCGGCCAGAGCATCATCATGCGCGGTTTACGTGCCATTCTGTGCGCACCGATGATGGCTCAAGATCGGCTTGTCGGTGTGGTGTATGTCGATACGTCGATGCGGAGCGGCGCGTTCACCGAAGCTGACCGTGACCTACTGAGTGCGATTGCTAATCAGGCCGGTATCACCCTCGAAAATTCTCGCTTATATACAGTTGCGGTTGAGAAGGGGCGCTTAGAACACGAACTCAACCTTGCGCGTGAAATCCAACAGGGGTTGTTACCGCGCCGTAAACCCCAACTCCCCGGTTATGAAGTCGAGGCGGTGTGGCAGTCTGCCCGCGAAATGGCGGGTGATTTCTATGACTACTTCACCCTCAACGAAGAGTCATTTGGTGTGGTTATCGCCGATGTGTCGGATAAAGGTGCGCCGTCAGCGCTGTTTATGGCGGTTGCCCGCAGTATGATCCGTAGTTACGCCTATGCTGGCCTCCCCCCGCGTGAAACACTCAGTCAAACCAATGACCTTATCCTTGATGATGCCGAAAGTGGTATGTTTGTCACCGTCTATCACAGTGTTTTTTACAAGGATGGCAGCAGCATCAATATCAATGCCGGTCATAATCCGCCGGTCATTTACCGTGCCGCTTCCCGCAGCGCCTCATTAATGCCGCAGGGTGGCCGCGCGATTGGCTGGTTTCCTGCGAATCCCCTGTCCGAAGTCCAGTTACAGCTTGAACCCGGTGATGTCATCGTCTACTACACCGATGGCTTGACGGACGCCGAGAATCCGAATGGGGAAAACTACGGTGAAGCACGCCTTTGTCGTGTTGTTGAGGAAGCCGGTACTGGCACTGCCAGTGATATTCTCAAGCACATACTGCAATCCATTGATACCTTTGCGCAGGGGATCATTCCTTTCGATGACCTTACGCTGATGGTTGTTCGCTACGTTGGTTAACGCAAAATCCGCTGTCGGAGGTTGGCATGACTGTTAACGGGTTAAATCCTAACTCCCCGAATAATCGCATCATGCGTTGGGTATTAACCACGCTGTTTGTCATTGTTTTGGCGCTGGCCGTCTGGGAAGTACATACGACGCTCTTACTGGTCTTGGCCTCCATCATTCTGGTCGTCATGTTTACCATGCCTATCCGCTTTCTCGTGCGTATGGGCTTGCGTCGTACCCCTGCGGCGATTGTCTCACTTTTGGGCATCTTAGCGATTGTCATCTTGCTGATGCTCATAGCCCTACCGTCACTTCTGGAGCAGTTTTCAACATTAGGGTCAG
>JAPUDW010000361.1 GCA_027492915.1 Bacteroidota bacterium
ATCATCGACTGGAAATGGTGTTTATTCTCGGCTTCTAGCTCAATGGCCTTAAAGTAAATAAGTTCAAAATACTGTGAAACAATCGCCTGTATCTGCTCATCGGTATAAAAAGCGAAATAACGTTTAGGCTCATAATGGTCAAGCGGCCAAATACCATCGAACTCATCGCCGCCATACACACCCATGAAAAATAATCCATCTGGCTTCAATAATCGTTGAATCGTCGCCAAGACCTGTGCTAAGTCCGCCTTTGGCACATGTAATAGACAGTTCAACCCATATACCGCGTCAAAAGACTGGTCTGGAAAATCAAGGTGTAGAAAGTCCATCACATGCGCATTCAATCCCTTTGCTCGGCATAGTGCCACCATTTCTGGCGATAAATCCGTACATGTCACATCCAACCCCTGCACTTGGAAGAATAGACAATCACGCCCCGGTCCTGCGCCAATCTCCAACAGTTGATGATTGCCCTCAGCTTTCACCAAATCGAGGAAATGTTGGCGTTCCTCAATCTTCCAAGACTCAATACGCCCTTTATCCCGCTCCTCTGCATATCGGTCATAAGCTTGCCGTAGCGTGTTAATTACATCGTTGTACATGTGTCGCCTCCTCTAATTTTTAGCCCCTTAGCTGCGCCGAATAAATATACCGCTCTACACCCATTTTTAAACCGAATTCGAACTTGACGAAATTGAATATTTGTTCTATTATATATGTGTAATTTTTCGCTTGCATCTCAATGAAATGCTTTTATGACCATCATCCACCATTTGCTCACTGCCGCCGACTGGGAACAAGCCAAAGCCGCTGGATCATACCACCCGCCATCACTTGATGACGAAGGTTTTATCCACGCTGCTTATCCCCACCAAACGCTGGATGTCGCAAATATTTTGTATCCAACCTCAACCGACCTTGTGCTAATTTGCATCGATTTGGCTAAAGTAACATCCAAGTTTCAAGAGGATATGGTCGAGTTTCCGCCGGGTGTCCAGTCGCTTCACCCGCACTTTTATGAAGCACTCAATACCGACTCTGTAGTACGTGTCGTATCGTTTCCGTTGGGTATTGATAACCAATTTCACATGCCGCCGGATGCATTGACCTAATCGGTAGTCGAGTTTTGCAGCAACGATAGCAGCGGCACACCTGCCGCCGATTGCTGCAAATAAATTATCGCTAAAACGCATTACTGACACTGACGACATTTGTGACAAAAACGAGGCCATTCTCAACAACATTTATGTCACTCCACTGCCGCCGCCGCCGCCATAAAATAGCCTGATAAGCACTAGAAAGAGTCATTAGGGAGCAAAAATACACTGTGAAATTGAAGAATTTTGCGAATCTTCCCCGTAAAATTGCGTATTTTCCCGAATCAGGTTGTGAACTTTGCGAAGTTTGTGAATCAAAAAATGGCGACTGTACATCACCACTTTTAACTTTCAACCATTAACTTTAAGCTATTTTACTCCCAACCGTTGGTCTTGATCTTCTCGACTTTTTGCATAACCATCGCCTCCAAATTGGCTTGGTAAGCTTGCATCTTTTTAAGGAGTTCAGGTCGTTGGCTCGCCAGTATCCGTACCGCCAGCAGCCCTGCATTGGTTGCATTTCCAATCGCCACTGTCGCCACCGGAATCCCGCGTGGCATTTGTACGATAGAAAAGAGAGCGTCTTGCCCGTCTAATGGCTCGATCCGTACCGGAACGCCAATGACAGGTAGAGGACTAATCGCCGCTACCATTCCCGGCAGGTGTGCCGCCCCGCCAGCACCTGCAATAATCACCTTCAGTCCGCGTTCATGGGCTGTTTGTGCGTAGTCAAACATCCGTTGTGGTGTCCGGTGTGCCGAAACGATGGTGAGTTCAAACGATACGCCGAACTCATGCAGAATAGCCGCCGCCTGTTTCATCACTGGCAAATCCGAGTCGCTTCCCATGATGATGCCTACTTCCGGTCTCGCCGAAACCGTGACACTCGTAATTGGCTCTAGCTGTTGGGCAATGGCTTCCAGTGTGTCGCCCGTCACGGTAACGTGTCCCATCTTCCGTTGTGGACGGGAGTCGCTTTTACCATACCAGTGTAAACTTGCACCCGGAATAGCAGTCGCTTTATCAACCAGTGCCTGTGTCGCCTCATTTGTTTCCTGACCGAGAATGTTGACCATAACCGCCGCTGGTACCCTTAAATGGGTATCACCTAAAGGCAGTCCGGTAATCGCCCGAATGTGCTGCTCAAACTGACTGGTCTTGCAGGCTTCAATCGTGTAATGACCCGAATTATGCGGTCGGGGTGCAATCTCGTTCAGTAAAACGCTGCCGTCCGCCTGTAAAAAGAGTTCAACACCGAATATCCCTGCGCCGTCCAAACTGCTCACGGCTGCCAGTGCAATTTCTTGAGCCTGTTTCATGGAGATTGGGGCTATCGCTGCTGGTGCGCTCACCGTATGGCAGATGTTGTCCTTTTGTACAGTCTCCACCACCGGATGCGCCACTACTTGCCCATCCAATCCGCGTCCGATCATTACGGCCAGTTCTTTGGCGAACGTGATCCACCCTTCAGCGTATAGCTCCCGCCCACCAAGTGCTTGTACCGCCTGTGGAACATCTTCTTTGGTGTTAACCACTGCATTCCCGCGTCCGTCATAGGCTAATCGCTTGGCTTTCAGGATGAATGGGTAGCCGAGTTGTTCACCAGCTCGGTAAGCCGCAAGTTCATCTGGAACATCTAAAAACGGTGCAAGGGGAATATTGTGGTTGGCAAAGTGTTCTTTTTGGGCGTACTTATCCTGTATGAGCCTTATGGTACGTGCGCTCGGTTGCACAACGATGCCCTGCTTTTCAAGAGTTTCCAGCGCGTTCGCGTCCACATGCTCGATCTCAACCGTCACCACGTCACAAAGTGCTGCCAGTTCGGCTATTTTTGCAGGGTCACGGAAACTCCCGACGATATGCTGGTTCGCCACTTGTCCGGTGGGTGCATCTGTGTTGGGGTCAAGTACAATCACCTTCATGCCCATCCGCTGCGCATCAAATGCCAACATGCGCCCCAACTGCCCACCGCCCAAAATACCAATCGTCGCGAATTTCATACCTGTCCCTCAAGGCATATTTGAACGCCTTTAACAATCAGCTTGTGTTCTGCCTCGTGCATCCGTGTTTCGTAGCTTTCCAAAGTATCACCTGCTTGGAAAGGCACAACTGCCGTGGTAATCACTTTGCCCGCGTCCACTTCAGGGATCACATAGTGGATCATGCAACCGCTTTCTGTTAGCTCTCCACGTTGGTACGCCTCAAATGCGCGTTCAATCGCGTGGGTTCCCGCAAATGCCCCCGGTAACGCTGGATGTAAATTGATGACTTTATTTGGGAAATGATTGAGGAATACAGGTGTAAAAACTTGCATCCACCCTGCCAGCACCACGAGTGTCGGGTTGTATGAGCCTACTTTCGATGCCAGATCGCGGTCGTAATCCTCACGCGATTTGCCGGCATCCGTATAAGGTTTTAGCGGGGAATAGTAGGTGGGTATGCCGTGTTCTTCTGCCCGTACCAATCCGTAAGCTGTCTTCCGGTTGGAAACCACCAATGCGATCTTAGCCTGCAACTGCTGGCTCTCGATTGCGTCGATAATTGCTTGTAAATTGGTTCCAGAACCAGAAATAAGGATAACCAGTGTCGCCGTCAAGTTATCCCTCGCTAGTTAATTGTTACGCCCGTGCCGCGTACCATCTCGCCCACAATCAGGTATTCTGCTGGTAGTTGGCTGGCTTGTTCTGCACTAATAATCGCGATCATCCCTAGTCCCATGTTGAACACCCTATACATCTCGGCCTCGTTCACATGACCGAGTTCTTGGATGAGTTCAAAGATCGCTGGAACTTGCCATGTGCCGCGGTTGATGACTGCGCCGATGCCTTCAGGGAAAATCCGTGGTGGGTTCTCAATCAGTCCCCCACCCGTAATATGTGCCAATCCCTTGATGTCGATGCCTGCTGCTTGGAGTTGGTCAACTGCTGGAATATACGAGCGGTGTACCGTTAGTAGGGCATCGCCAATCGGCCCGCCGATTTCTGGCATCTCTTTTGTCCAATCGAGATCATCCAGTACCCGCCGTGCCAACGAATAGCCATTGGTATGCAGTCCTGTTGATGGGAAACCCACAATCACATCACCGGCTTGTGTCCGCGACCCGTCGATAATCTGGTCACGTTCCACCACGCCGATAATCGTCCCTGCGAGGTCAAGCTCTCCCGGTAAATACACTCCCGGCATTTCGGCAGTTTCACCACCGAGTAAGGCGCAGCCCGCTTCCTTACAGGCTTCCGCGACACCGGCTACCACCGCTGCGATTTGTTCCGGTAATACCTGTGAAGAAGCTACATAGTCGAGGAAGAATAACGGTCGCGCACCCTGCACCAGAATATCGTTGATGCTGTGGTTAACCAGATCATGACCGATGCTGTCCCACCGGTTGAGTCGCGCAGCTACTTTCGTTTTGGTTCCAACGCCATCGGTTGACCCTACCAGTACCGGTGACCGCATCCCTTTAAGTGCGCCAGCATCGAATAAGCCGCCAAATGCGCCGATGCCCGAAAGTACTTCTTTGCCATAGGTCGAGCGTACGGCTGCCGTCATCAACTCTTTTGCGCGGTTGGAGGCATCAATGTTTACCCCCGCCAATTCGTAAGCATTTCCGGTCATGGTGAAGCCTCCGCTACTGCTGTCCGCCCAATATCATGGCGGTAATGTGCGCCTTCAAAGTGAATCTGTTCGACTGCATGGTACGCCGTATCGAGTGCATTGTTCAAAGTTGTTCCGCGCGCGACGACTGCCAGTACACGCCCACCTGCTGTAACCACTTGCCCATCAGGGTTGTAACTTGTCCCCGCGTGGAACACAACCGCGTTTGTGGTAATGTCTAAACCCTGTATAGCTAGTCCCTTAGCATAGCTGCCGGGATAACCTTCAGATGCCATGACCACCCCGCCACACGCCTCCGGATACCATAAGTCATTTTGAGCTAAAGTTGCCAACCGTCCATCAATACATGCCAGCATAATGTCGACCATATCGGCTTGCAAAAGAGGCAGAATGACCTGTGTTTCAGGGTCACCAAACCGCGCGTTAAATTCCAACACGCGCATTCCGTCCGGTGTCAGCATCAATCCCGCGTACAACACGCCGATGTATGCCATGCCTTCTTGTGCCATCCCGCGCACAGCCGGAATAAGCACTTTTTCGCGTACTTCACTCAATAGGGCTGGTGAAAGTAGGGCGTTTTCCATATCACCGATGCAGAACGCGCCCATACCGCCGGTGTTTGGCCCTTGGTCATTGTCGAAAACGCGCTTATGGTCGCGCGCAGGTGGCATCATGACTACATCCTGCCCATCGCAGAACGCCAGTACCGAGACTTCCGGCCCCGTTAAGCGCTCCTCAATTACCACCTGCGTTCCGGCGGTTCCAAACTCGCTGTTAATCAGGATGCGTTGTAATGCCGTCAGCGCGTCCTCTGGTGTATCACAAACGACTACGCCTTTACCTGCTGCCAGTCCATCTGCCTTCACAACTACGGCCTTGCCGAAATCGCGCACGAATGCCGCCGCGCTGTCATAATCGGTGAAGGTCCCGTAAGCCGCTGTTGGAATATTGTGGCGTTCCATAAACGCTTTTGAGAAGGCTTTCGACCCTTCGATTTGTGCTGCCGCTTGGCTTGGACCGAAGGCACGCAATCTCGCTTGGGCGAAGCGGTCAACGATACCTGCCGCCAGCGGAATTTCCGGCCCGACCACCGTCAGGTCAATTGCTTGTTCTTGCGCATAGGTCAGCAGCCCATCAATATTTTCTGCCGCGATGTTGACGTTAGCCGAAGGTGCAACACCTTCACGTGCCGCCCAATTTGTGCCTGCGTTCCCCGGCGCGACAACGACCTGTGTAACCTGTGGCGATTGGGCGAGTTTCCATGCCAGCGCATGTTCACGTCCGCCGCTCCCCACGACTAAAATCTTCATTAATTCCCCCACACATCCTCAAACAGCATTTTGTCACGGTTTTCGGCAAACAACCAATCTGGAATCTTGATCGGATACTGACCACTAAAACAGGCTGTGCAGTAGGTGTTTTCGAAGCCGACTGTGGATTGAATAGCATTCAACATTCCCGGTAAGCTTAGATAATCAAGGCTGTCTGCGCCAATATGCTCACAGATACCGGCAATATCCATCTTGTGCGCGATTAGTTCTTTATAGGTCGCCATATCCACACCCATAAAGCACGGGTGCTTAACCGGTGGGGAAGATACCCGTACATGCACTTCTTTAGCCCCGCCATCTCGCAGGAGTTGTACCAGCGGTCGAGACGTGTTACCGCGAACAATGCTGTCGTCAACCAATACCACACGCTTCCCCTCAAGGTTGGAAGTTAGCGCATTGTATTTAAGGCGTACACTTTCGCGCCGTAGGATGTCTTCCGGTTGGATGAACGTTCGCCCGATGTAGCGGTTTTTGGTCAATCCTTCACTAAAAGCAATTCCCGATTCGAGGCTGTAACCAATGGCTGCGGGGGTAGCAGAGTCCGGTACTCCAATCACAATATCTGCGTCTTGGGGTGCCTCCCGTGCAAGTTGCCGCCCCATGTTTTGTCGCACCTTATGGATTACCTGACCATCAAGGATCGAGTCCGGTCGTGCGAAGTAGACATACTCAAAAACACACAGCGAACGCTGGTGCGCAGGTGGCACGCCCTTGTATGAAGTTAGGCCGCTGGCATCAATCCGCACGATTTCACCGGGTTCGACATAGCGCAGATATTCTGCCCCGATGGTGCTTAATGCACACGTTTCACTGGCAACGACATACCCTTCCGCCAACTTG
>JAPUDW010000362.1 GCA_027492915.1 Bacteroidota bacterium
GCTCTTTTTGGGCGAGGCGGATTACAAAGCGCACCGCCAAATTATTATTGAGACACTGGGAAACGATCTACCGTTTAGCTTTCGCGGCTACTCAACCCATTTCAGTAGGCCAAACCCTGATGACAATGGGGTGCAACTGCTCGAAAGCACGACTATACGCCCCATTAACCACCGCGTCGAACTGCTGACACTGCGCCAATACTTCAATGCGGAGTTTGACCTTGAGCCTGATGAAACCCTGACCCATGCCGACTGGCTGACGATTCCTTCGCAACAGCTAAGGGCGTTCACAGCCGGTGCCGTCTATCATGACGGTATGGGTCTCGAAGCCGCGCGTGAACAGTTCCGCCAGTATCCGCATGATGTCTGGCTGTACCTCTTAGCGGCTGGTTGGTCACGCATCGGGCAGGAGGAAGCCTTTATTGGGCGCACCGGTTATGTGGGCGATGACCTCGGTTCGCAGGTGATCGCGGCGCGGCTGGTGCGCGACCTTATGCGTCTGTGCTTCCTGATGGAAAAGCAGTACGCACCCTATCCCAAATGGTTTGGCACCGCCTTCGCCCAACTGAACTGTGCGGCACGTCTCACCCCCATCCTACGCTGGGTAATGCTGGCGCAGTCGTGGCGCGAACGCGAACAAAGCATGTCACAGGCGTACGAAGTGCTGGCGGAGATGCATAACGCGCTGAGCATCACCGAGCCGCTGCCAACCAAGGTGAGCAACTACTTTGGGCGTCCTTTCAAGGTGATCCACGGTGGCGATTTCGCCAGTGCGATCAAAGCACGCATTCAGGATGAAACTGTTAAGGACATTCCAGTGGACATCGGTTCGATTGACCAATTTTCCGATTCGACCGATTTACTGGCGAATGCGAAACTGCGGCAGCGGCTTAAAATACTCTACAACGCCTAATGAAGTCGTGTTATTTTTGTTGCACTACACTTTTAAGGTTATAGGTATGAGTGACCCACAAACCCAAATAGAAATTATTCAGCAGCTCGAAGCGATCAATAAGAGTGTAACCAACACAATACAACAGATGTCACCGGAGCAGTTCACAACCGGAACTGAAAGCAGTTGGTCAGCGGAAAGTTACCTCAAACATCTGCTTCTGAGTATTAAACCCCTCGCGAAAGCGATCCAATTTCCGGCTGAACACTTGCAAACCATGTTCGGCCTGTCGGATCGCCCATCACGCACCTACGCCGAGGTGATAACCGCCTACCAGAAGCGGCTGGATGAAGGCATACGCGCCGAAGATTTCGCCCCTGTCACCCCTGCCGTTTACCGCTTCCCTGACGGCGTAACTAGCCACCACGACTACTTATTGCAGTCATGGAGCGAAAGTAACGCCAAGCTGGTAAAGGGTGTGGAGGCTCGCAGCGAGGCTGAACTCGACAATTTACAAATGCCCCACCCAGCAATCGGTACGATTACGCTGCGGGAAATCCTGTTCTTCACCATTTTCCATAATGGCCTGCACTGGCGGGATATTCAACATGCAGGCGGATTATGAGAAGTGGTATAAGTTTAGCAAGTTGGAGTAAACAAGCGGGTCGCCTTCTGGTTATGCTCGTCGTGGCAGCTACCTTATTTACCATCACTGATGCTACCCAAGCGCAGGTTGCCGATTGTGGGATTGTCGATGCAATTGATTATCCCGTTGAAACCTTGGTCAGCGGCTATGACGACTTCGGTCGATACCGCGAAAACTTCGGCGGCAACCACACCGGTCTCGATCTCGCCTTCGACCGCTGGTACGATCCGGTAATGGCTGCCGCACGAGGCATGGTCACATACTCCGATACAGCGGGCTGGGACACGGAAAAGGGGGTTGTCATTATCTCACACGACTTCCCCGATGGCAGCCGCGCCTACAGTTTATATGGGCATGTTGAGGAAACCGACACCATCACGCTACCCGCCGTTGGGACATGCGTCGAACGCGGGCAAATTATCGCGGCGGTCGGCTGGCCTTCGCGCGGCAGGCCGCATCTGCACTTCGAATTTCGCACCATCCTCCCGCGTGAAGGTGGCCCCGGCTACGTCAGTAATAACCCGATTGATGGCGGTTGGTTTAATCCACTGGACTTCATCGCCCTCTGGCGAGCCAAGTTTAAACCGGCCTTTGTGCAGTCGATTTCCTTCGATACGGTCGCCAGCCTCCCACCAACCCAGTTAGACGGCGGCGCATACCTGACCGCTACCGGCACCCTGATTAGTGCGGTCATCCCGCCAGACCAACCCTTGTGGCAAATCCAAACCGACAGCGATATTAACGGCATCGCGGCACTTTCTGGCGACCGTGTGGTTGCCCACAGTGAAAGCGGCCAAACCGTGACACTCCAAGGCGGGCGATACGGTGCTATCTGGAATGTGGATAGTGCCGAAACACCGTTTGTTGCGCTGGGCGAACGGCTAATTTTCCTGATGAAGGATGGCAGCCTGAATGCCTATGATGCGGCAGGTACGCTCATCTGGACGCTGCCCACCAATGGCGAAGTGGTGTACTTCGGCGGTAACGCCAGCGAAGTCGCATTCGCCGTCCAACATGAGGACGGAGTGACGTGGCAAACATTAAACGCCGAGGGGCAAGGGCCAAATGCTGTCCAATTGAAAAATCCACCCCTGGTGAGTATTGAAGCCGATGGGCGCTGGTTGGTACTGGATGGTCAGGAATTAATGCATATACACTTGGGGCAAGTTCAAGCCATTACCACCCTGCCCCAGCCAGTCGAGCGCACGGGGAAAATAACCTCGGATTCATTGGGTAACGTTTACGTGTACCGGGGTGATAGTGAACGCACGCTCATGGCGATTGGTGCGGATGGGCAAGTACGCTGGCGAACGGCATATCCGCGCGAAGGCAACTTTGAAGCGCCGTTGATGGCATCAGGTAATGGCTGCTTGCTATACACACTCGATGTAGACGGCATGTTGAATATCATCAACAGTGCTGACGGTGGATTGGTCGATCAAATCGCGTTGTATGCCGGTGGCAGACGCGCTACCAACACAGCGGCACGGCTGCTCAAAGTTGATGCTGCCGAACAAGTCTATGTCGCCAGCGGCTTCCTGACGTTGATTGTGTTTGATGGCACCAAGCTCGGTGGTACAGGCGCGGAATGTTTGGGTGGATAAAAAACGCTTATTGACGGTTGAGATTAGGAAAAGACGATGCGGATTGAAGCGGATTTTGAATGTGGGAATGCGGTTGTCGAGCGAATTTCTGACTTAGAGGCACAGTTGAGCATTCGCGCCGACAGCAACGCGAAGTTCTACCAGTGGTTTTACTTCCGCGTGACCGGCGAGGCAGGTTTGCTGCGCACGTTTCAGATCACCAACGCCAGCGCCGCCAGTTATCCCCATGCATGGAACGGCTACCGGGCACTCGCATCCTACAACGGCACCGACTGGTTCCGTGTACAAACCCAGTATACTGGCGGCAAGATCACCATTCGCCACCGCGCAGCGCAAACCAGCACCGCCTATGCCTTCTTCGTGCCGTATGTCGAAGCCCAGCGCGAACAGTTATTAGCCGACTGCGCTAAAGTGGGCGAACGCAGACATATTGTTACCACACCCAACGGTCGCGCGGTCGAAATGATTGTGTTTGGTAAACCGACCGCCAAAAATAAGGTGTGGGTTATCTCGCGCCAGCACGCAGGCGAACCGATGGCTGAATACTGCGTCGATGGTTTGATGCGGCGGCTCGCGGATGAGCAAGACCCGCTGGTAAAACAACTATTCGATGCCGACATCGCCTTCTACTGCATCCCGAACATCAACCCCGATGGCACGGCTTTCGGCAACCTGCGGGCGAACGCGGAAGGCATCGACCTGAACCGTGATTGGAAGCAGTACGTTGAGCCGAAGTCGGTTGAAGTTGGCGCAGTGCTCAAGCTCATGGAAGCGGAAGGCGTGGATTTCCTCTATGATATTCATGGCGACGAGGCCAGCCAATATGTGTGGCTCGTCCAACCCCATGCTGAACTCGTCACGCCGGAAAACAAGCCCCTGCAAGAACGTATGGAAAGCTTCGTGCGTGGTCGTTATGCTGAATACGGTCCTGATCCTGTGTACGACCTTCCCGCGAATCCAAGTGACTCGCTTCCCAAGCCAACCGACAGCGGTATGGCGATTGATTACGTGGCGTGGCGCTTCAAATGCCCGACGTTGATTGTTGAACTGCCTTTCAAAGACACAATTGGCGACGATACAACCATCGACAGTTTGCAACCGGCAGGTTGTATCGCATTCGGGCGTAACAGTGTGGAAATGATCGCCGAGGTTATGCTTGCACAAAAGAATTAAGGCTGACCGAGAAATAGCCTTAAGGTACTATGCGTCGCTATGCGCGAAATTCGAGTATAGTGAAGGTAATACTTGCTCAACCAAAGGCCGACCATATGATGACTGCGACGATGCCTGAACCTCGCCTATCAACCAAAATGAAATGGGGAAAGCTGCTTTTCGCTGCCGCCTTTATCCTGACCGTACTCATACTGGCAATCACCTATATACAACCCAACGCCGAATTGGCGCGTCCGGCCACCTCCGAAGAACCTATCGCAGCAGCGCTGCAAGCAACCCCCGCGCCTTCCTTACTGGTGTGGGTTGCCAAAGGTGCAGCACCGGGCGGCCAAAGTGCATCCGAACCGGGGCAGTTAGCGTACCTCAGCAGCGACGGTGTAGCCGAAACAGTGCTAGAACTGCCCGCGCAAGTTTCGCGCGTTGAATCGTGCGGCGATACTGGACTTTCACCAGATGGGGACACTTACGCTTTTTATGTCGGCCTCAACAAAGGCAGCCTATATGGACTGCATCAGGGAGAAGCCCCTGTAAAGATCAGCGATGTGCAGGGGCTTACCTGCCTCGGTGATGGCACATTCCAGTATTCGCCGGATGGTGCGCGTTTGGGTTATATCGCTTATGAGGATGACGCGGCAACCAGCGAATTTGCAGATGGCTTTTTACATATTGCCAGCACAGGCGACTTCAAAGATGTATTCACCTACGAAAATGTGACCGCCTTTGACCTGACGGATACCGGCGCGGCGTTCGTCAGCTTCTTTACCAACGACAAGAACGAAGCGGATGAAGCAGCAGTCATGGTGTGGAACGGCAGCGGCCAGCAGGAAGTGGCGACACTTAATCCGGCGAGTGATGATTGCAAGTTCACGAGCGCCTCAATCGCGGGGTTAGCAAACGGTAAGCTGATGCTGGTACTGGGGCATCGCTGCAAGTCCGGCGATACCACCACCAACTGGCAGCTTTACTCGGTTGACCCTGCCGACCGCAGCGCCACACTTGCGGCCAGTGCTTCACAGGCCGGTGCGTTCGCCTCATTCGCGCACAGCAACCGAATTTACCTCGCCCCAGCAGGCGACCAAGCCTTGTTCACAGTGCCGGATGGTATCACCGCCAACACAGTTGGGCTTAAACGTGTGAGCATCGAAAACCTGTCGTTAGCTGATGTTCTTGATAAGCAAGTCGTGGCAGCCACCTATAACGGTGCGCCGAACGCCTTCCCTCGCGTATCCCCTGACCAGAATTGGCTAGCGGGTGTCGTGACATCTCCCAACGGTGATAACAGTGTGTACGTCTGGAGTTTGAATGACCCGGCCGTCGCACCGATTATGGTGAGCGCGGGCAGCAAGGGCGATACGGTTTCGAGTATCGCCTTTACCCCCGATAGCAGCCGTTTGTTGGCGGTGGTCGGCGGCGCGGATAAAGCGAGTAACTCGTTGATCGCGATTGAAACAGCTAACGGACGCGATTCACGGATTGCACGCGGTCACTTCGGCAAGGGATTGAGCATTTCACCGGACGGCAGCACAGTCGCCCTACTCGACTGGCAAATCCCTACAGATACCACCCAGCAGCCGTATACTAATCTGGTGAGTATCAACCTGAACGATGGGTCAATATCAACCTTGTACACGGGCGCGGACGTGGTGGATGGTAAAGTGACCAACCAGCGCTTTGCCTTCCCAATGACGTGGCTTGGCACGGTGGAAGCGACCACAGCCAGCGGGTAAATAAGCCAAACCCCTAACCCCAACCCTACATCGGCTACCTTCGCAAGCTCAGTACGCGATAGCCCGTAGCAACAGGGGAAGGGAGATCAGGCAAAACATTTCACAGCAATTGCCTCGAAAGGCCAAGAAGGTTACAAACAGCTCCGGTTTATTCGGGGCTGTTTTTATTTCATCCCTAGTCACATTCAAAATTATTATAGCTTCATAATCGCCGCAATATTTGCACAATTTGCATATTTCTTGCCGAAATGGCAGGCGGGAAGCTCCCGTATATCTGCCGAATCGTCATTTGGGGATTGCGGGAAGCTCGGCTAAATCCGCCGAAAGTTCGCCAATTCAGCGGATTGCTCCCGTATGGCTGCCGCCGATGCCGATTCGGCGGATGCGAGGGAGAGAACCGCTGAAATGACACAACTTCGGCGGGAGGCTCCTGTAATTCTGCCGTGACATGTGTTGATTCAGCGAATGCAAGGGAGCAAGCCGCTGAAATGACACAACTTCGGCGAGATGCTTCCATAAAGCCGCCACGTCGCAATTGTCGGTTCCGCCGCAGCGGATCGACGGGAGGCAACTGCCGAAATGATGCTGTTGTTGCTGTTGATATTGTTGTGACAAAGCATTTGCACCATAGAGAAATAGAGACTAAGACAAATATAGTTTAACCGCCAAGACACCAAGAAATACAGAGACTTTTAAACATAGAGAGGTAGCACTATATTAAGTGGTGGATGGTCAATTCGACCCCACCCCCAACCCCTCCCCGTAGTAACAAGGAGGGGAGAAAACACCAGAGAAGAGTCCGCAATTC
>JAPUDW010000363.1 GCA_027492915.1 Bacteroidota bacterium
GTGAACTGCTTGAACTGCATACGCTTGGTGTTGATGGCGGCTATACCGAAACCGATGTCAAGGAAGCTGCCCGCGCTTTGACCGGATGGACGGTGCATGACGGCACGGAAACCGGTTTCTACTTCAACAACGAGATGCACGACACAGGTGAAAAGATGTTGTTAGGCCACACGATGCCTGCCGACCGTGGCATAGAGGACGGCCTGCATCTCCTATCCATTGTCGCTGATCACACGGCAACTGCACATTTCGTCTGTCGGAAGTTGATTGTTCGTTTCGTTAGCGACAACCCGCCGCAAAGCCTGATCGACAGTGCCGCGCAGGTATGGGCAGAAACCGGCGGTCAAATCAAACCCGTACTCAAGCACATTTTTATGTCGGAAGAATTTGCCGCTTCTGCCGGACAAAAGCTGCGCCGCCCGTTGGATTTTTTCATCGGTGCGCTGCGGGCGACCGGAACCGCGTTCAAGGAATTCTGGCTGATGCAAAGTGTGCTTGAAGATCTGGCGCAGGTTCCTTACGACTGGCACCCACCGAATGGTTACCCCGACGCGGCAGGCGCGTGGGCAAACCCCGGTGGCTTGTTGGCACGTTGGAACGTGGCGATGGATGTCACGCACCGCGCTTACAGCGAGGATTATCCGGTGACGACTGAGCTTTACGAGCGCATGGGACAGGCGCAAACGGTGGGTGAGATGGTGGATAACGTCGCGGCGCAGGTGTTTGGCCTAGCGCTTGTGGATGATGCTCGCGCACCATTTATCAGTTATGTGACCGAGAGCGGAGATGCTGACACGCCGCTCGACGAGTTCATGATTGCTAACAAGTTGGGCACACTTTACGGTTTGATGTTGGCCTCGCCACTGTACCAATGGCGCTAACGAACAGTGACCTACCGAGTTTCAAAATGAGAATGAAAGGTTAATGATGCCTTCTACACGACGCGATTTTCTAAAAGGGATGAGTTCATTTGGCGCGATTGGCGTGAGTAAATCGTTATTCCCTTCGTGGATGCCGCGCCTCGCTTTTCGCCAACCGTCGAGCGCCCCCGGTGATGTGCTGGTCGCGATCTTTCTGCGCGGCGGCATTGATGGCCTGAGTGCAGTCGTACCCTATGGTGATGGTAAACATTACTACGATGCGCGGCCTTCGCTGGCGCTGCCGGAACCCGGTAGTGATCAAAACGCAGTAGTTGACCTTGACGGTTACTTCGGGCTGCACCAATCACTCGCGCCGCTATCCGATATTTACAACGCGGGTAACTTAGCCGTTGTCCACGCTACCGGCTCCATCGACCCCAGCCGCTCTCATTTCGACGCGATGCAGTTTATGGAGTACGGCACCCCCGGCAGCAAGGGCGGCGGTACAGGCTGGGTAGGGCGGCATCTGGAGTCCGCCTCGTGGCAGAACGACTCGCCGTTCCGCGCGGTCGGCATGGGCGCGATGGTTCCATCGTCGCTGCGGGGACGGGTATCGCCGCTTTCCATGCGCTCGATTGCTGACTTTCACCTCAAAGGTCGCGAGGGCGAACTGCGCCGCGCTGAGCAGGTGCTTTCGCAGTTGTACTCGGTCGATGCGCCGGTTGATATGCTCGATACCCAGGCCAAAGTTGTGTTCGATACGGTGGATATGCTGCGGTCGCTCAATGTCGATGGATACCAACCGGATAACGATGCCGATTATCCGACAGACGATGAGGGCTTCGGGCAGGGTCTCAAGCAAATCGCCCAATTGATTAAGTCAGATGTCGGTCTCGAAGTCGCTTGCCTCGATCTAGGTGGGTGGGATACACATGAAAATCAAGGAACACACGGCGGCTTTTTCAGTGATCACCTCAGTATTCTTGGTCGCAGCCTGAGCGCGTTCTATGCCGACTTGGGTGAGCATATCAACCATGTGACGGTGGTGACGATGAGTGAGTTTGGTCGCCGTGTGGCTGAGAATGCCAGCAGCGGTACGGATCATGGGCACGGCAACTTTATGCTGCTGATGGGTGGCGGGGTTAAAGGTGGCAAAGTGTATGCGAACTGGCCGACTTTAGCGCCGGATGCGCTGAATGATGGTGACCTCGCCATCACGACCGATTATCGAGATGTGCTGGCGGAAGTGGTTAGCCAGCGCCTCAAAAACCCCGCCGTGGGGCAGGTATTCCCGAACTTCCAACATACACCGCTGGGGCTGGTTGTCCCACGTTAGTTTTCAGGAGAAACAAGATGCGTCACCGAATTAAATTACTCACGCTGCTTATCATCACATTGATGTCTTTCGCTGCATTCAACGTGCAAGCGCAGGATGAGGACGAAACCAAAAACCGCGTCATCCAAATTGCGGCTGAATCGGAGTTATTTAGCGACTGGCTTTCTGGCTACCCCGACTATCATTCGGATGCGTGGGGGCCGGATGAGAACGGTAATTGGTACGTCGAGTTCAAAATCTCAGAAGAGGGTGAGTGGCTAGGCTATGCGGCTGTCAACGAGGACACGGGCGACATTCAGGACTCGTTTGCGCCCAAGCCGCTGCCAACCGATGTGTATCAGGCACAGCTACCACGGGTGACCGCTTTTGCGATGGCGGATATTGAGGTGCTGGCACGTTTAGATAATAACCTCGACCTGTGGGATATGTATCCTGACTGGAATCGTTGGGAAGCGACATGGGATGTCGGCTTCTATCGTGGTGTTGAAGGGTTGGTTGTTAAGCTGAAGTTTGACGAAAACGACAATGTGTATATCGAAAATATTGTTGACCCGAATGAACTCAGCGAAGAAGAAGCAGCAGATAAACAGCGTAATGACGCGATCAATCTGGCCTATGAAGCAGATGGCGTTTGGCAAGCCCTTGATGGGCACGACAATTGGTCAACATATGTCGAAAAACAGGGTGAGCATATCTTGAGCGTTAGTTTTGCTGAAGATGAAGCAGCGCTGGTTACGGTGATCGTGGATGTGAACGATGACAAAGTGTTGAAGGTTCAAGTGGACTAACCTCAATACAGTGTTACAATTGCCCTGTCTAATTAGGTTGAGGGCAGGGCATGAATTCGATCCATATGCGCGGCGCAGCACTTGATGACACACAAGCTATCAGTGCCTTGTTTCGAAACCAGATTGCGGTTTGGCAGCGCTTAACCGCTTCCGGTCGCGTCGAGGATGTCGCTTACGACTCACTTAATATCTACGAGCGCTGGCTGCATGGCGGCCCGTGGATGAGTGTCGAAACAGCGGCTATTCACCTCAGCCATTTGCTGCGTGGCGCTGGCATCCCGCTGGTGGTTGAGGCGGAAGGTAAAATCGCCGCTTATGCCGAAGCCTATCGTGGCACCGAACCCGAACCTTTTGGCGAACATATCCATGTGGCACAAATCAATGTGCATCCTGATTTTGCCAATGCCGGATTGCATGATCTCATTCTTAACGATGTGTTGGAGCAAGCTCGAATTGCGCGTCTTGCCCGTTTGACGGCGAACTGTATCGCGAATGATGGGCAAACCCAGTCACTCTACACACGGCATGGTATGACAGCTATCTCACGTATTCAACGTTACAACCTACCGGCGAAATCGGGGCAGGGCTTTTACAAAGTCGTTGAACAGATGGCGGAGAACTCGCAGCAAATTAATAACTGGTTTATGCCGGTTGGCCGGTTGGGGAGTTCTCGACAACAGTGGGAAACCTTATGGCCGCAAACATGGTACTCGATTGCTGAAATCCGTGAACGGCGGACGCACCGGCTGAATTTTTCAGCCTCCGGTCAAGAAGCGCTCATTTATTGCCAGCAGCAGCTTTATAATCCACGGGCAGTCGAGGTATTTATGTGGTCGCCGAAACCACTGACCGTGCAGTTGCTTACGGCGCTACGCGATTGGACACACCGTGAAGGCTATCGCACATTGGTTTTGAGTGTGAATGATGATATGGCAAAAGTTTTGGGCAATGAGGCCGAGGCTGATGGCTATTATGAGGATGTATACGCGGTAAAAGTCTAGGGATGCAGGTCGGATCGGGCATTATCCGATCTGCTCACTCAAGCAGGATGCTTACGCCTTCTTTTTCTTCGGCTTAGGTGGTTTCGGTTCTTCTTCCTCGTCGTGGTGCGTCAAGGCTTCCCAGTCAATTTCCTCAACGAGATCACTGCTGCGTTTTGCGGCATGTCCCGATTCTTCAATCGCATGGGTTTCAAAACCGTGAGCCAGGTAGGCATGATGGCCTGCTTCGGCTTCGTTACCCGCGTCGAGTAATTCGGCGGCGGTGTCATGTTCTTTCGCCGCTTCCCGTAGGTAAGCCGCGCTCCAACGGTGATGATCTGAAATCTTCGGTGGCAAGATTGTCTACTCCAAATACTTTCCCGAATGACTGCTCAATTGCATCCGGTGAATAATTTCAGTGTGTCACCCCTGTGTAAAAATAAGGTGTAAAAAAGATGAGACCATCCTAAGACGGCCTCATCTTCTGCAAACACGAGCTGTTGTTGGTTAGCCAGCGGCGGTAGGTTCGGGTGTCATTTCCATCGAGCCCATTTCGGCAGTCGCTTCCGCCATCATCGGCGCGGCGAAGATGACTTTCTTGATGAAGTAACTCGCAGCATCCGGTGTGCTGAATTGAGCATCGGTCGTGTACACATCACCGTCACGCAGCGTCACCGTCGTTACGGAGTCGGGGGTCGCCTGATAGTCACCGGTGATCGTCGCGGTCGCAAACGCATCGTCGCTGGTCAATTGGATCACATGCTTCGGATCACCAACGGCTGCAACTAACGTGTTCGCATCGGTAAAGATGATGCCATCGCCACCACCCACATCACCATCAGCGGCAACCACCGCGAAGGTTTCCGGTGCGTCCAAGGGAATCTTGATCAAATCTGTGCCGCGTACTGCTACGAGGTAGCCATCGGAATTATAGGCAATGCCGTTGAGGACGAAGTTCCCCGCAAAGCTCACATCTTGCAGGAATATAGAAGCATTCCCGTCGACATCAACCTTGTAGATGGCTCCGGCAGCACTGTCGGTCACATAGGCGTTGCCATCTGCGTCAACCGCCACATCATTCGGGAAATGTCCGGCGGCATCCGGTGTGAGGGCAGCGAGATCGACGAGGTGCAGTTCCTCGCCGGTTGCAAGGTCGTAAATTCCTAATTGTCCAAGTGCTGCCCGATCAGTTGATCCGAATAGTAATCGGTTGCGTTCGGCATCCACTTCTAAGCCGATAATCGAAGCCAACTTGGGGTCTTGGATGAGTGTGGTCAGGGTGCCGTCATCCGCAACTACCGAAACGCTATTTTGCGAAATCGAACCGAGTAAGAATTGGCCGCGTGTGGGATCGAACTCGATACCTTCTGGCATCATACCGCGATTGTTGATGGTAATCACATCCGGGCCGGCGGCTATGGTGACTTCTGGTGTTGCTTCTTGTGCCGATACGGCAACCGCACCTGTAACCAGCCCGATGGCTGTCGATAGTAAAACGATGTTTCGCTTCAGCATTCGTTATCTCCTTAGTCTGTTACGTTGATCGTTACGAGCAGCATCCACCGGCTCATGGTAGTGGCTCGTACTGGCTAATTACAAGCACTTCTCATTGAGTTTTTATGTGAGCAAATGATAAATGACCACGCTTTGTCGCCTATTTCGCTATAATGGAAGTTGGCAGTGAATGCCCTTGAAGGAGTTTGTTCATGTCCAGTTATGGCTCGAACCGTGCCGAGTACGGGGTTACCGGCGGTCACATTCATGTGGTGATCGAAGACGGGACGCAGTTACCCGCTTATTGGGCGCACCCCAATACGGGACGCTTATTCCCCGCCGTTGCCCTCATCCATGATTGGTGGGGTATTACCCCTGCTGTCCGCCACCTTGCGCACCGTTTCGCGCAGGTCGGTTATTATGTCATCGTGCCAGATTTGTTTAACGGGCAGGTGGCAACTACACCGCAGCGCGCCATTGAGCTGGTCAAAGAATTGGGTGATGGTGGCTACCCGCGTGTTGACGCCGCGCTGACGGTACTCGAAACGCACCATAACACTAACCGTGATGTGGCGGTTGTGGGCATTGGCATGGGCGGCAGTTTGGCTTATGAGGCGGCGATAGTGCGCCAAGACATGGAAGCTGCTGTCGTGTATTATGGTTTCCCGCAGCGCTATTTTGGACGCCTGAAGAATGCCCGTGTGCCGGTGCTAGCTATTTATGGGCAGGACGAACCGTATGTGAAGCCACCGGAACTTGACCGCGTGCGTCAGGCATTTGGCGCGAATACACATGGTCTTGAACATGAACTACTGGTTTTGCCAGATGTCGGACATGATTTCTTGAGCGATGAATCCGCTGAATCTTCACGCTTACGGACGCACGAGGCACTCAACAAAACATTTAGCTTCCTTGAGAAATATCTCAAAGGCCCGCAGCATAACCCGCCGATGAGAACGATCTAACATTTACATAGAGGATACGCTTGCATGACTACCACCCAAAATGATCCCCTGCGTGATCTCATTCGCTCGACACTCGACTTTTACGCCCGCTTTGATTGGCAGCCCGTCACCGATGATGCTATTCGCGTGTTCGAAGAAGAAGTGCGCGAAGTGACCGAAGCCGCACGAGCCGGTACCGATAAGAACCATATTGCCGAAGAAGCCGCTGATGTCATTGTGACTGTCATTGGCGTTTGTCAGGCGACCGGTGTTGACCCCGAAAAGTTGATCGACCAACTTTACGCGGTGATTGCCAAGAACAATGCCAAAACGCATGAGACACATGTCTACACCGATGGTAAGATCCGCCGCCGATTCCCCAAGACAACCACGCCCTAACTATGATCTGCGAAGTTCTTCAACCCGGCTGCGTGCCGTACCAAC
>JAPUDW010000364.1 GCA_027492915.1 Bacteroidota bacterium
CGCATCGGCTTTACCGTAGCGGATGTTGTTCAGCACCGTGCCGTCGAACAGGAATGGCGACTGCGTGACCACACCTAGCCGTGCCCGATACGTCGAGAGGTCGAGGTTGCGGATGTCCACCCCGTCGATCATCAGCTTACCGCCTTGGAACTCGTAGAAGCGGGCGATCAGCTTGCCGATGCTCGACTTGCCGGAACCAGTATGCCCGACCAGCGCTAAAGTCTCGCCGGGGGCAATCGTCAGCGAGAAATCTTTCAGTACCGGCACATCATCGGTGTAGCGGAAGTTCACATGGTCGAAGCGGATTTCGCCTTTAACGTTGTTAATCGGCTTATTGTCGGTCTGTATGACTTTCGCTTCGGCATCAATCAGGCCGAACACGCGTTCACCGGCGGCCAACCCCTGCTGGAACTGGCTCCAGAAAGAGGCGATGCTGGTCAGCGGGAACCAGAAGAGCGCCAAACCCTGAATAAACAGATACCACTCGCCAGCAGTCAGTACACCGCTTTGTACCTGCACCCCGCCGAAGTACACCAGCGCGGCGGTGCCGACACCCGCCAGCAGGTTCAGAATCGGGAAGATGCTGCTGAAGGTGTAACCGCTGCGGAGGTTCACACGGTAGGACTGCTTGTTCACATCCAGAAATTCGCCGTAAATGGTCTGTTCCTGACGGAAGGCTTTGGCGATACCGATACCGCTGATGGTTTCTTGAATGTGCGAACTAACGACCGCGTTGATGCGCCGTGACTGGGTAACGGTATCACGCGCGATTTTGCGGAAGGCGAGGGCAGTCGCCACGATGAACGGAGCGAGTGCCAGCGTAATCAATGTCAACTGTACATTGACGAGGAACAGGTAGCCGATGAGCAAGATCACCAGCAAGATTTGGCTGGCGAGATCAGTCACCAGCGCCACGACCTGCGAGAAGGCTTGTGTATCCGAAGTGACGCGGCTGACGACCTTACCCGATGAGTAATTGTCGTAAAACGAGAGGTCACGCTTGACCACCGCGTCGAAGGCATCTTCGCGCAGCTTCAAGGTGACGTTACCAATCGCCGCCGCCGAAAACCATTGGCGGATAGCATTGAAGATCCACGCCAGCACACCCACGACGATAATGCCGCCGGTGAGAAACAGCAGGCTGTTGGTGGATGAATCTTTTTGCAGATTATCCAAGCCGCTGGAGATGAAAATTGGCAAGCCGGTGTTAACCGCCGAAGTCAGCACGATCACCGCCGAGATGCCAATCATGCGTCTGGCTTCTGGGCGGAAGTATTGAACGATACGCTTAACGAGTGTGCTGTCGCTGTACTGACGATCATAAGCCTCGGCGTCGAGGCCATCCATAATGAAACCCATAAAAGTATTCCTCCCGAATGATGAATGGGCGAACGGGACTAGACTGATGGCGCGGCTGCGGTCACGGGCGGCAGCGCTGCATCATATCGGGCGAAAATACGACGGTACTGGTCGGATGAACGCAAGAGTTCTTCATGCTTGCCGCTGGCGATCAACTTACCACCTTCTAGGAGCAGAATGTGGTCTGCCCACCGGATTTGCGAGAGGCGGTGGGTAATCAATAACGTCGTGCGACCTTCCTGTGCGCGCATGATCGCCTTCTGGATTTCGTCCTCGGTGGCGCTGTCAATCGCGCTGGTCGAGTCGTCCAAAATCAGGACACGCGGGTTGCTGAGGAAGGCACGGGCAAGGGCGATGCGCTGGCGCTGACCGCCCGAAAGCGTGACACCACGTTCGCCAACTTCGGTGTTATAACCTTCGGGGAAGGACATAATGAAGTTGTGTGCTTGGGCTTCCGTCGCCGCCTGCTCGATCTGTTCCTGCGGGGTATCTGGCGCACCGAAGGCGATATTTTCCGCCAGTGTGCGCGTAAACAGGAACACATCCTGCTCGATCTTGGAAATTTGTCCGCGCAGGGCGGTCAGGTTCCAGTCCTCGACATTCACCCCGTCGATCAAGATTTTGCCGCTGGTGACGCTGTAAGTGCGGTTGATGAGTTCGGTGAGGGTACTCTTGCCGGAGCCGGTTTGCCCGACAATGGCTATCGTTTCACCCTGCTTGACGTGGAACGAGATGTTTTCCAGCACGGTGCCGTCTTCGTAGCCGAAGCTGACATTATCGAACACGATGTCACCCTTCATCGGCTCGGCGTATCCGCTGACGTTCTCGTCCATTTCCGACTCGGTGTTGATGATATGCAGCACGCGGGTGGCGCTGGCAATACCCAACTGTACCAGCGAGAACGAGAAGATTGACACGAAGATCGGGAAACGCAGCGTCGCCAGCAAACCCATCACCGCGATAATTTCGGGGATGGTGATCGTGCCTTGCTGGTAAAGCAGCAGTGTATGCAAGAAGCCCAAACCGAGGGCGAAGGCGTAGAACAACGTCGGCAGATAACCGGCTTCGACACGGCCTTGCTCGGCGAAATAATCACGGAAGCTGCGGGCGTTCTTGCGGAACTTTTCACGCTCGAAAGATTCCTGAGCGCTGGCTTTCACCACTTCGATGCCCGAAATGGTTTCTTCCAAACCGGCGTTCATAATGCCGAACGCCATACGCTGATTGTTCACGACCGGATTTAACCGCCGCGCATAGGAACGCACAATGAAGATGTAGGCAAGAATGAAGATCACGGGGACGAGCAGCAGTTCGAGGCGGATGGTGGCAATCCAGATGACGGGGATGCTCAAGCCCATGATTGTTTCCGAGATGAACAGTACACCGGGGTTAATCATGAAGTTCATCTGGTTCATGTCATCGGTGGCACGCGCCATAATGTCGCCCACGCGCTGCTGGTCGTGGAATGTCTGGCTTTTGCCGAGTAAGCTAATGTACAACTCCTCGCGCGAGTCGCGGGTGAGCCGCTGCGCGATGGTCTCGATGAGCAAACTGCCACCGAGCGCGGCCAGACTATCCAGCAGCAGGATGAACAGGATTGCCAGCGATATTTTGAGCAGGCCATCGGCTGCTGTCGGCGTAATGATCTCGCCTGCCGCCTGCCCGATCAAGATACGCGAATAGGTGTTTGAAATCCACGCGGTCATGTATAACGCGCAGGTTGCGAAGAAGAACAGCTTGTACCGCAGGACGTGAGAAATGATCCAGCGGATGGGATTGGAACGGTTGTATGTGTAGGTATTCGAGACGGTAAATTCGCTGCGTTGTGCGACCACATGCCCCTCTTTCATGTAGATGGACGACCGGACTATTATACTAGAACTTGGGTTCTGATAGCTATACCCAACCTGCCGTTTTTTGCGTAGATGGGCGAACCATTATAAGCATTTATGATATTTTGTGAACCCTTAAAGTTATGTGAGTTTATAATTGCTCGCTCAAAAATCCTCGAAAAGTGGCAAGCATTTTGAGGTAGAGTTAAACGTTTATACCGTACATGATGATAGCGGTATCGCTTGATTTGGGTACTGTACAAAGGGCTGTAATTCGCCTCGTGTTATATCGTTAGGTGCTGCTGCTGATAGAGTATTGAGAATCTGTCGTAACAATATCATAGGATGGTTTCTCACCTCCGCGTTATAATCGCCTCAAATGATAGATATGATCCCACCAATTGAGGTTATATGGACGACAAAAAGGATATTGAGTCGGCTGAATTGAAGCTTGCAGCCCCCGTCGCGCTTGAGATTGCGCCTAATGTACGCAAGCAGCAGGTCAAGTTTGGTCGCCGCACGCTGCGTTATACCACCACAACCGGACGGATGGCGCTCAAGAATGATAAGGAGGAAATCGAAGCCCAGATTTTTTTCACGGCTTACACGCTGGGGCACGATGAGGCTGACCGCAAACGCCCGCTGACATTCGTGTTTAACGGCGGGCCGGGTTCGGCGTCGGTTTGGCTGCACCTCGGCGCGTTGGGGCCGAAGCGCGTCAAGATGCAGGATGAAGGTTGGATGCCCGCGCCGCCTTACCAGTTGGTCGATAATGAGCAGACGTGGTTGGATGAAACTGACTTGGTGTTCATCGACCCCGTAGGTACGGGCTACAGCCGCGCCACCAAGCCCGAACTCAATAAACAGTATTGGAACGTGCAGGGTGACTTAAAAGCGGTCGGCGAGGTTATCCGGCTGTACCTCACCCGTTACAACCGCTGGTCGTCACCCTTGTTCCTGTGCGGCGAAAGTTATGGCACGACCCGCGCGGCAGGCTTGGCAGGGCATCTCATCGAGAAGGGCATCGCTTTCAACGGCATCATGCTCATTTCGACCATTTTGAACTTCCAAACCGCCGACTTCGACCGTGGTAATGATTTACCCTACGCACTGTTCCTGCCGACCTACGCGGCGACGGCGTGGTATCACAAAATGCTGCCGCCCGCTTTGCAAAAGAAACCCCTGCGTACGGTGTTGGGTGAAGTTGAGTTGTGGGCGGAGGGCGAGTACACAACCGCGCTGATGAAAGGCGACCGTTTGAGCAACGCCGAGCGACAAGATGTGATCGAGAAATTGGCGCATTATACCGGCTTGGATGGCACGTTCATTGACAACAGCAACCTGCGCATCCACATTATGCGCTTCTGTAAAGAACTGCTGCGTGCTAGGAAGAAAACAGTTGGCCGCCTCGACAGTCGCTTCTTGGGGTTGGATGCTCAGGCCGTGAGCGAGATGCCGGACTTTGACCCGTCCTTCACTGCCATCACGCCGCCTTATACTGCGATGATGAACGACTACGCCCGTAACGAACTCGGCTATGAAACCGATGTGGCTTATGAAACACTGAGTTTCGACGTGAATGCCGGTTGGGAATGGGATCGCGGTAAGTATGTGGATACCAGCGAAGCCCTGCGGGGCGCACTCGCCAAGAACCCGTACCTTAAGGTGCTGGTGGCGATGGGTTATTATGATCTGGCAACACCGCATTTCGCCGCTCAATACACGCTGGCGCACATGGATATTGACCCCTCGCTGCGGGCGAATATCCACACGGCGGATTATGAGGCCGGACACATGCTGTACTTGGACGTGAAGTCACTGGCGAAGCTCAAAACGGATGTGCAAGCGTTTATCAAGACGGCGCTCGGTTGAGGCTTTGCCTTTTGAATTAGAATAATAGACATCAGCGGGAGCATGTGACTTGTTCCCGCTTCTTTTTCATCATCGAGGCATGACCATGAATTTGTTGACAGAAGGTAACGCAGCCAAGCTTTACTGCCTGAATTGGATTGAGCAGTATCTAACCACACAAAATCGAGAAATCAATATTCTTGATTTGGGCTGCGGGAATGCGCAAAATTTCGTTAAGCTGCTGCAAAACCACAAAAATGTGCATTATACCGGCATCGAACCGTCGCCGTCTGCTTGCGAAGCCGCCCGCCGTAACCTTTCCGGCTTAAACGCGACCATTTACAACGACCTCGCCTACGATGTTTACGGGAAAATTGTGTCCGAGCCGTTTGATTTAATCGTGTCGTTCAGCGTGTTTGAACATGTCTACCGGCGCTTAGATTACCTGCGGTCGGCAAAAACCTGCCTGAAGCCCGATGGCTACTTTCTGATTAATTATGATGCGGGGCATTTTGTGAACCCCGGTAACTTACGCGAGCGCGTGAAAAATCTCGTTGGCCCAATGTTGGCGCGTGTCGGGCAGGAACGCTACTTTCAAGCGTTTGTGCCGGAATCAGATTTCATCAACATGGTCGCGCAGCTTGATCTTAAGGTGATCGAATCGCGCAGCTTTAATACCGCGCTAAAGGGTATTTATAAAGTGGTTCCGCCAGAGAACCGCGTCGAGTTCATGGAAAAGTGGCTCGATTTCGAGCAGTGGTTGAACAGCCTGAACATGCCGTACAAGGATAACCAGTCTAAAAACTGGCGAACGCGCAATTTCATCATCCGGCATCAGTCATAGGGTTATCAATCAGCGGTAATAACACGCTTATGCCGTAGTAGGATGCTTAAATCACCTTCGGAGTCGGTACAACCAATCCATCGACAAACTTGGCGACGATGCCGATGCCAATGGCATTAGCAACCGGCGTCATGCCGTCTACCAAACTCCAACCCAGCATATAGGCCAAGTTGCCGGGGATGCCGAAGAAGTTCGGATGTTCCCATGTGCCGAGAATAGCGTGTTCCGCCAACTTCACCACGAAACTGAAGATGAAGAAGAACACGAACTGTTCCCACAATGGACGGTTATACGACCCCGCATAGCAGAATGTGAGACATAATCCGATCCAGATGAACGTATGAAAAAAGTTGTTGAGCCACGGCAAGAAGCTCATGACTCCGGCGCGATACAGCAGATAGTTGGCGATGAACACCGAAATCGCGTAGACGAAGTACAGCCACACAAAGGTTTTGCGGAAGGCTGGTTCGACCGTCGGATGTCCGTGCCGCATTACCACGAACAGCGAGGCATACACCACCAGCACCAGCAGGTAATTCCCGATTCCGTTCCCCACGCCGAGTATCTCGTCCATCGTTCACATTTCCTTCTCCACTGTTCCTGATTAATTTCCTCCCTCGTTTATTACGAAGTATCCCGTGGGACGGGGGAGGTGTCGCGTTAGCGACGGAGGGGGTCTGTATTCGCATTAGTTTGTCGCGTGTAGGGATTTGTCGCCGGCAAATCCCTACCAAAATCTCTGTGACCTCTGTGTCTCTGTGGTGAAAAATCTCTCTGCTTTCTCTGCGTCTCTGCGGTTAATCTCTCCGCATTTCCTCTGTGTTCTCTGTGTCTCTGTAATTAACATTCAAGATAAGGGAAGGAGATAGAAGCCCCCCGCCCCC
>JAPUDW010000365.1 GCA_027492915.1 Bacteroidota bacterium
ATTATCGAAAAGAGGCGGTTAGCTTAAAGGCTGCCGCCGCTTTTCAGAACAATATCCACTTGGCCTATACCGCATTATCTCCATTTACTACTTTTAAATCCGCTGTCTACCTCATGCTTTAAAGATGTAGTAAAGATAAACTAGTTATAAGCAGGATTAAGAAATGGCACATTGGAGAAAGATCAATCATGACAAACAAACCCGAGAAAGTCCTTTCTTCAACCGATGAAGCGCTGCTGCATTATTTGAACACCTTAACCGAAGTTTGCCGTAACGGTCACGATGGTTATATGGAAGTGGCTAACGGCATCAACTCGGCGGCCTATAAAACCATGTTTGCCGAATATGCGCTCCAGCGTCGGCGCTTTGCTTCTCAACTTGCCAACTTGGTCACTGAACTCGGTGGTGATCCTGATGACGATGGTGTGCATGACTCGTGGGAAAATATCCGCGCCGTCATCATGGGTGGCGATCACGGTGCTATTTTCGATGCGGTTGAACACGCCGAAGATGCCGCCATCAACACCTACGAAACGGTGATGGAGTACGAACCGATGTCCGCGCAGGTACGCAGCGTAATCGATGACCAATACGCCCATATTGTTCAGGCGCACGACCGTATCCGCAGCCTGCGTGATGCTTACCATAAGCAGAACCAATAACCAATTCCGGGGACATGTTCCCCACTTTTATCGTATCAATGGTTGAGTTAAGGGGAAATGATGATGAACGACCGTATTTACTACAGCCGCGAAGCTGAACAAATGGCAGCTCAACAGCGGACGATTCTCGCCCTCGTTGTCATGCTGCTCGGCCTCGGCTTGGGCGCAGTCGTCGCGCTGCTTTTCGCCCCGCGCAAGGGTGAAGACATCCGCAGCGAAATCGCCAAGGAAGCGGGCAACCTTTACGAAAATGGGCGCGATACCACCAACAAGACCTTGAAGGAACTCCAAAAGGATTTCGACAAGCTGCGTGGTGACATTGAGGAGCGCTTGAAGAATGCCACAAAGTAAACCCGCTGCGGGCAATAACATGCTGTTCTCGCTGGCAAGTACGCTGGTGGTCGGCTACCTAACCACTCGCTTCCGCTTCTTTCGCTCGCTGTGGCGCTTCATGCCGCTGCTGGTCGTCATCAGCGCGTGGTTCATGAACCGTCAGGCAGAAGCCGAAGCCCAATCGGCGGCAGAGTTTGTCGAAGAACCCGCCGCCTAACACACAATACTCGTAGGGACGCAGCGTGCTGCGTCCGGTATTGGTTCTTAGGCACAAAAAAGCCTTTCAGATCATCTGAGAGGCTTTTTTATTGGCACATGCACTTTGTAGGGGCGCATGGCTCTGCGCCCAATATGTACGGTGTAAGGTGTCTCATCTTCTCTCGTAGGGAAGGGTCTCAGACCGTTCCGTAATTACGCTGCTTATAAGGTCAAATGATTAACCGCTGCACACCGCGATCAACTCCCCAGTCTCCGCTGCATACGTTCGATGGTGGGCGTTTGCTGACGGGGTTAGGCAGCAATGCATCCTACGCACCTATTTCCAACCCCCATACGCCAGAGAGTCAGTCTGTACCGCGCTCAACCTTTGTGCAAAATCAATTAGGTGGCATGATACAGTTTTTCGCTCCTGTCGCCTCGCCTGAACGGTTGCAAAGCATCCTTGCCGCGTGCAGCAGCGATGCGCGTCTGAAAAACACCGCCGCCACGTTGATTGACAACGGGCAATATCAGCAGTTGATCGCGCTCTTGGATACCGCCACCAACCTGCCCCCTTCCTGTGCCGCCGATCTGCGCCTGATGACCGAAGCCATCGCCAGCGAACAAGGTAAACCCATCGCCACGCCCACGCCTTCTGCTGCTTCGCTCCGCGAGGTTTTTAACGCCCCAACTTGTATCGTGTCCTGCTGGCAAGACATACAACCGGGCGTGACAACAACCAACCAGCTTGAAAACATACTCGTGCAAAAAGGGATTGAATACAAAACGGTAGAACCGTATCAAGGTGTCACTGAGATAGCGTGGGCACCAGAAATTACGCCTTACCTGTATAGGCATAATGAGGATTATGGAGTTACGGTAATTCTAGTTAACGGAGTCGTAGCTGAAATTCTAATTCCGGTCAAAATTTCGCTCCAACAGATCATACAGGAGTATGGCGCGCCCACAATTGCTAACGAGTCTGCAGATGGTCAAAACACGCGGATTGTATATCCTGCTTATGGTCTCTACTTTGAGAGTTCTACTGATTACGGTCGCCAATATGCTTGGCTCGCGCATGTAGTCGGTAATGATGACTTAACAGCCTTTTTTAGCGGCATCTCTAGCAATATCAAAGACTGTTCGCTCTACAGCACAAACGGCTGCATCTTAGCTACCGCTACCCCCATGCCATGATTTAACGATGTGGCAGCAAGTAACAGCATGTTCGAAGTCCCTTCAGTGGACTTGTCCGCTTGTTAGCTGGACGGCTTTAGCCTCCAGCGACGCAAACGGCCTCATATTTATTCTATAGCCGAGCCGCAAATCTTCACTCTTTCACTTGTAACTTGCCACTTGAAACTTAAAACTCTTATACCCTACGTTTGAATTAGGTTTGTCGGCAAACCATTTCCTAACCATCACCCAACTTTTCGCGCCCCGCCCTCGGCTGTAAAGTTGGTGCCAATCGCGCTTAAAAGCGACCAAATGTTCTTCCAAATGGTCACCCTAAACACACCCTATTCAGCTATGCTATTCAAAGGGCAGATCGTAGGCCGTAGGTGGCGCTGACAAATCCTACTCTCTAACCCACAAGCAGCTTAACATCATCCAATATGCACAACGCACACAAAATCGGCCTTCATTTCGCGCCGCCGCTTGTCGTGCCGCATTTGCCGCTTGTTCCGCTTATTTGCATTGGTCTTTAGCTGATGACTGGCGACTATCGACTAAAGACTACTCTTGCAGCAAACGTAGCAGCAGCAACCCTGCCACCAACTTTGCAGCAAATCTAGCCGAGCCATCCGCCGAATTGGCATAAAAATGCCGGTTGCCATTGCCGCCATCGGTACGTGCCGAATTTGCCAACTGACTTTACTCCCTTCCCTATTACTATGGGGAAGGGTTGGGGATGGGGTTTCTGACTCTGACGACATTGCCGACATAAAAACCCGTTATGGCGGAACCGCCGCCGCCGCCAACGCCGCCATAAAACCTTGGCTTATCTCTGCTTTCTTGGCGTCCTTGGCGATCCGTTTTGTCTTTAGCTGGCGACTGTTGACTAATGACTATCGACTAACAGCTATTGACTACCCAAATGCTCCCGTACCGCGCCCACAATCTGCGCCAGCGCCGACTGCTGCATGAGTTCCTTCATGCCCTCGTCGTAGTCACCGCGCAGGTCAATCCATTGGATGCCTGTCAGGCCAAAAGGAATAGCGTTGCCCTCGTCGCCCCGTGCCAGCACCGTGAACACCCGCCGCTTGTGGATTCGCGCGTAACTCAGTTCTTCGCTCACCCACTCCGAGTCCTTAGCATCCGGCGACATCACCGCCACCACGCAGCCCGCGCCTTCAATCGCCCGCTGCACATCGTCCTTCCAGCTTGCGCTGCCCGCTTCCAGCCGTTCGTCGCTCCAAACCGTAAAGCCGCCCGCCGTCAGCGCCTCCGTAATCCGGTGCATCACATCACGGTCACGTCGGCTGTAGCTCACAAAAACATCGTGGTTGAACGTGCCGGTATCCCGCAGCGCCACCACCCGCTGCCGGATCGTGTCCTTCGGCTCGGTCAGCGGTTCGATACGTAAACGGTCGGTCGGCGCGTCATACGTCGTGCGAAAGCGGATCGCCGCGCCCAGCTTGTCCAGCATCCCCAGTTCAATCAAGTCGCCGTCCTTGAGCGAATGCCCCTTATGGGCAGCAATCGACCGGCCTTCGACCTTTGTGCCGGATGACGAACCTTCGTCGGTAATCAAGAAGCATTTGAGGGTTTTATGAAATTCGAGGGTACAGTGCAAACGGCTGACGCTGCTGGTTTCATCCACGTTATACAGTTGGATGCTCGCCTGTTTGGGGCTGCGCCCGATAGTCACACGCTGTTCCCGTATCTCGATATGCCGCCCGATGTTCACCCCACCCACCATCGCATCCGGCCCCTGCTCAATATCCAACACCGCCAGCACCCCCGGCGATACATCGGATACGGGGATAGGCAGCACTTCGGTCACGTCAGTCAGGGATACGGGGACAATTGGCTTTGGTGGCATATGGCGCTCGGCAACCGTGTTGGTATCGTCAAGCGCGGGTGTATTCTGTCGGCGCATCCAGATGAACACGCCTGCGCCCATCACCAGCACGGCGATAATAATGATGACCACCAGCGAACCGGACTCCATAACACGCCCCAATAAATTACAACTTGCTTTAAAAGAATTGTACCGCAAATGCTTTTTCAGCGTGAAAGCATGGCTGATACGCATCTATTTAATGTCACTAAGCCGGTAATGATCGACAAGTAGGGGCGTAGCAGTGCTGTGTCCGCCCTCACCGATCACAAACAACCTCTTCTCTCGTAGGGAATGGTCTCAGACCATTCCAAAATGCCCCCCAAAAGGCTTGAGGTAAGCAGTATTTTATTCCCCATCACGGGAACGGCTAATCATCCCCCCACTTTATAGGGGATGCGATGTAGCGAATGCCGCCTAAAATCAGGTTGAATAGGGTAAGCAATCATAACGGAGTATTATGAGCCGATGTTGAACCCCAATCCCTATATGCTGCTTTCCGGTGTTCTGGGTTTTTCCGCCGCCGACCTAACCGCCAACCGCCTCGGCATCCTGACCAATAAACAACGTAAGAATCTGCTCTCCCAACGTTTGCAAGCGCTGGTATGGCCGTCTGCGCTGCTGTTGGTCGTCATCCTCGGTGGCCTTTTGATCGAAGCCGAATGGCTGGTGATCGCCTTCACATCTGCATGTATCATCTCGGTCATCGTGGCAATCTGGGTACGCTTCTCGCAAGACCTTGATGGGCCGGTTGAAGTCATCGCTGGAAAATGGAACCCGCAGCGTTCGACCTTAGGCCGTTATGCTGTCGATATTGGTGGACTCGTGTTTACAGTACCGGCCTCTTCCCAACGTGCGTTTAGCGAAAGTGCGCGTTACCGGCTGTACTACACCCCCGGAACGCGCACCATCTTATCTGCCGAAATGATCTAAGGGGTGGACAACGGCACCCACCAACCAGAGCCAGTATTCGGTAAAAATTTCGCCGCGTAAATCGTGCCTTCCGGTAACTGAATATACTCGGTGTAGGAGACCCGCCCCGCTGGCTGCACCGTTAGGCTGATCTGGCCTTCCGGCGCGGTTGCCCAACCGAGGGCGCTGTTTTCGCCGCCCATCTCCGCCCACACTTTGCCGAAACCCCGTACCGGCACGAAAAAGGTACTCGGTGGGGTGGCGGTCGGGTCAGGTTCGCCTTCGATATACGTATCCTCGTAGACATGCAGCATGGTTTCATCATGGGTCATTACCCAGATTTCGCCTGTGTCCTCGCGCCAGATCATCATGCCATTCTGGAATAACTGCTGTGCTCCTTGTATGCCCTGTGATGGGTTCACGCATCCCTGCTCACCTTCCGCCCGTACCAATTGTGAACAAGTTGCCGGTGCAGGTGTTTCGGTATCCGGTGGCAGCCACACAAACGAACCAACCGGTAAACTGTTGGGGTCATCGACGCAGTTCAACGCCGCAGCCTGTGTAATGCTCAAGTCGCTGATGTTTTCCATCAACAAAGCGAGGGTATCGCCAGCCTGTACTTCTCGGCGCTGCCAGCCTTCCTGATACGGTGCGGAACAAATCGCGGGGCGCGGGTCTTGTGGCTTGGGTGGTCGCGGCGTGGGCGTAACCACGTTGACAGCGCCCAGCACGGTCGGTGTCGGTGTAGCTGGCGTCGTGGCATCTTGCATTAATGCTATGGCACTCGTGGCGAATAGGAAAATGCCAAGTAGGATGATCTTTTTGAACATGATATGTCCTTGATGGATGGGATGGATAAATCATCCCGCCTATCTATAACTGTAGGCGGGAATGGGTAAACGGATTGAACCGCTACTGCTTTTGCAGGGTTGGCACACGGGTGAGCGCGGCAGAAATCCAGCCTTCGCCGCCTTCAAAGCGCACATACAACCACTCACCGTCGGCGCTGCGGTCAAGCACCTCAAGCGGGGTAGCGTTAGGTAGCTTGATGAGAATGGTGTCGTTGGTGCTGGGGCCGGAACGAATATTGACCACGCCGCCGCTGGTCGCCACCAACCGTATTTCACCTGCGCCTTCACCGCCCGATGGTTGCGTTGCAGTTTGGGTTTGCTGGCCTACGCACTCCGGCTGTTGGGCAAGCCACTCGGTTGCGGCTTGTATCACAGGGTCGTCATCGGTGCCGTACACGCTGTAATCCGTCGGGATCACCACATCCGGCTCGATGAACGGGGGCAGCGGGTCGCCTTCGGGGGTAATGCCCACATCGCTAACCACATCCATAATCGAACCATCGAACAGCGGGATCAAGCGCAGCCCGTCGCTCAAATAACCGCTGGTGGTTTCGCCAAACACCTGTGTGGCAGCATCTTTGCGACTGCGGAAAATAAAGGCCGTCATCTCGCCCATGCTGGCCGTATATGGGCTAACCAGCACGGCAACGGGTGGGTCTTCGTCCTGCACCAGATATGGGTCAGTGATACGGTAACGATCGGTAATTTCAGGGAAGCTGTCAAAATCGTACGTGTACCA
>JAPUDW010000366.1 GCA_027492915.1 Bacteroidota bacterium
CTGGAGGCAACGAACGCAAGACCACTGGCAGCTATTACACGCCCACCTCGCTCATCAACGCCTTGCTCGACAGCGCCCTCGATCCGGTGATTGCTGAAGCTCGTCGTAAACCCAATCCCGAAGCCGCCTTACTCGATCTCAAAGTCTGTGATCCCGCCTGTGGCAGTGGACACTTCCTTATCGCCGCCGCCCACCGCATTGCCCATGAACTCGCCCGCGTCCAATCCGGCGAAGAAGCTCCTGCGCCATCTGCTCACCGCGCCGCCTTGCGCGATGTCATCGGTCACTGCATCTACGGCGTAGACATCAACGAGATGGCCGTCGAACTCTGCAAAGTCAACCTCTGGCTGGAAGCCCTTGAACCCGGCAAACCGCTCAACTTTCTCGATCATCGCATTCAGGTTGGCAACAGCCTTCTCGGCACGACTCCCGCCCTCATGGCACAGGGCATCCCCGACGATGCCTTTAACCCTATCGAAGGCGATGACAAAGCCGATGCCGGGTGGCTCAAGAAACTCAACCGTCAGGAGCGTACCCAGCGCGATGCCAAAGTCCGCCAAATGGGACTTTTGGAGGCCGCTGAACCGGCTGATTACCGGGCGATCACCGACGCATTGACCCAATTGGATGACATTGATGACGACACGCTGGATGGCCTGCGCCGCAAAGAGCAAGCGTATGCTGATCTCGACCAGAATCCTGAAAAGCAAAAAGCCCAAATTTTGGCCGACGCATGGTGCGCGGCCTTTGTCTGGGATAAAGGCGCATCCAACGCACTTCCGCCCATGACCGATTTGCAATTCCGCTACCTTCAAGAGAATGCGCTGGATCCACGCTTCGAGAAGGTTCGCATTTATGTTGAAACGCTCAAAAAGCGCTACCAGTTCTTCCACTGGCACGTCGCCTTCCCCGATGTCTTCACCGTGGATACCCGCCAACTCATCGCCGACGATGGCGCAGCCCAAACCGGCTGGATCGGCGGCTTCGATTGCGTCCTCGGCAATCCCCCGTGGGGGCGAATTAAGATTCAAGAACAAGAATGGTTTGCCGAACGAGCGCCAGAAATTTCTAGTGCCTCAAATGCTTCTGAACGCCGTAAAGCTATTGCTGAACTAGCAAATCGTGATCCTTACTTGTTGCAAGCGTTCAATAGTGATAAGCGTAAAGCTGAAGGTGAATCACATTTTTTCCGTATCAGCGGCCTTTATCCTCTTTGTGGGCGAGGAGATGTTAATACTTTTGCATTATTCTGTGAAAATAATACCCATGTTGTTGGAGGGTATTTGGGCATGATTGTACCAACTGCAATTGCAACTTCAGATACAACAAAATATTTCTTTCAGCACCTTATGGAATCGCGACGGTTGGTAAGTGTTATAAGCTTCTATGAGATTAGACAATGGTTTATTGCAACTGATGATAGAAACCCGTTCTGCTTACTTACTATTTCCGGAAATAAAAATGCCGAATTTGAAGGAGCAACTATAGTTATTGACGTAATTGAAGAAAGTGAAATAAGAGACAAGCAGCGTAGGTATAAAATTTCATCTGATGAAATTGCACTTCTTAATCCCAATACTCAGACTCTGCCTACGTTTAGGACAGATCACGACGCTGAAATAACAAAGCAAATTTATCGTATTGTGCCATTGTTGCTACGTGAAATTGAGCCAGTCATAAATTTATGGCAATTATCTTTCACACGTATGTTTGATATGACAAATGATGCCAATATCTTTATGGAGTATAAAAAATTAGAACAGGCTGGATATGTTGCTGAGGGGAATGTCTTTAAAAAAGATAAAGATGTTTTTTTGCCATTATACGAGTCAAAGCTTTTGCAACAATTTGATCATAGATTTGCAACATATGATTTTGCAGGGACAAGAACACAAGATATAAATGATGTCTTTAAAGTTGACCCTTATAATTTCCCAAATTCTCGTTATTGGGTAAATCTTATAGAAGTGAAAAAACGCTCTAATGTTTTTTCTCATAATTGGCTTTTAGGTTTTCGTGGTTTAGCAAATACTACAAGTGAACGAACAGCGGTTACAACTATTATTCCTATGGCTGGAGCTGGTAATAGTTTTCCTCTGCTTTTCGTTCAGTCAAATGTGAGAGAAATTGCAGCACTAATTGCTAGTTGGAATAGCTTTCCTTTTGACTATGTACTTCGTCAAAAAATTAGTGGTACAAATTTAAATTTTTTCATAATTAAGCAACTTCCAATCATTCCACCCCACACTTACACCCAAACCTTGCTCGATTTCATCGTCCCGCGCGTTCTCGAACTTACCTACACCGCATGGGATTTGCAGCCCTTCGCGCAGGATGTCGGCTATAACGGCGCGCCCTTCATCTGGGACGACGAACGCCGCTTCCTCATGCGCTGCGAACTCGACGCGCTCTACTTCCACCTGTATCAAATCACCCGCGCCGATGTCGACTATATCATGGAAACTTTCCCCATCGTCAAACGCAAAGACGAAGCCGCGCATGGCACTTACCGTACTAAAGACACCATCCTCGCCATGTATGACCAGATGGCTGCCTTGCCCACCCTCCACGTCCCCGCCCCCAAAGACGAGTCCGCCACCTATCCCGTCCCCGACGTGGGGCAGTGGTCAACGTGGCTCACCCCGCCCCCCGCTGATCCATCTGTGGCGCATAAGGAGTAATTAATGCGAACTCGTTTACGTATCCAAGTATGGTGGAAAAGTCTGATAATACTGGCAGTTGTTGCTGCCGCGATTGTAGGTTTTATTACGCTAACCGACCCGAGCAACACATTACTGCAAGTTCTCACTGTATTTAGTGCGCTTGTAGCAACTATTGCTGGACTTGCGAGCTTGTGGAGCTTCTTGGATGGAAGGGCTGCGAGACTTCTTTTCCTAATACAACAGGTTCGAAATCAAGTTGATACGGAAGCAAAATCCGCAATCTCTCAACTAAGTGCAGAAGGTTTCCTAGGTAATGGTTCTCTTAAAGGAGCTAACTTCCAGCGTGCTTTATTGTCCGGCGCTGAAATAGAATCTCGTGACGAGAAAGGTAGGCGTAAGGGAGCAAACCTGGAGGAAGTGGATTTTTTCCACGCCAAATTAATCGGAACGTGGATGCTCGATAGCAATTTGCGTAATGCAAAATTGTACGAAGCAGATTTAACGAATGCCCGGTTACTTAACGCAAATCTATCGAATGCAGATCTCACTCTTTGCGATTTGTCAGGTACAGATTTTCGAAACGCTAATATGGTAGGAGCAAATGTTGCTGGAGCACTATTTAGCGAAAGCACCATTCTGCCTGATGGAAGCAATTGGACTGAAATTAAAGATCTGAGTGTGTTTGGAATAGTAGATGAAATACCTGCAAAGTATCTACATCAAGATAATAATATTGAAGTGGATAAAACTCAATTATCTCGTTTCAGACGCTTGAGTATAAATTACGATGAGAACAAAGCCCATGATCAAACAGATGTCGATTCAACTAATAATAAAAAACAGAGGAGTTAATTAGCTTAATCTCATGTACATTATTCGGGAAAACTTGAAGGAAGATACAAGTACATATGGCGCAATCTTTCAATTTGTTTGAGCAACATTTATTTGATCTTAAGCAAATCTCACCTGAAGCAGATGACGTATTCGTTTGCCCAATATGCTTAAGTATCATTGCTCGAAGCAATATAGATGCCGAGACAGTAGACTTAGGCCATGTTTGGCCCTCGTTTCTCCGTAATCTGGTAAGTCTAGATACTATAAAACATCAGCAAGTATTGTTATGTAAATCATGTAATAGTTCTGCTGGAAGTCGCGGTGACCATGAAATGCAAGAGCATGAAAAAGTATGTCAAGGGCTTTTACCTAGTAATGTTTGGATTCTCCCTCAAGGTAAATCGCTTTTTATGTTGAAACTCAATGTAACTAAATATAAGAATCAAAAGATTATTCTGAAGCTTAACCCCTCGCAAGGAGAGTGGTTGCATAATCCACGTTGGAAAAAATTCCGTGAAGTTGCAGATGGTAAACAAAGAATAACTATCGCGATTAATCAATTTACGAGAAATTGGAAATTGGCTCAGGTGGGATGGCTAACCTCTGCATATCTTTACGCCTTTTATACATTTGGTTATAGATATGTACTTCAAACTATGCTAGATCCTGTACGTGAGTACATACGCCTATCATTCAGTGGTAATACTGATGATAGGCTCTCTTTTGAAAGTCAAACAGATGTCAGTGTGCGGAGCTGTAAAGAACACAACTATCAAGAACCAAGGATTGAATACATTAGCCAAACTCAAGGTTCAATCATTCCATCTCATTTCGAGATTAGCCTCCTACACTATCATACTAGGTTACCCGTACCACTCAGACTATATTTTGATATTGCGCCTGAAACGTTGCCCGACCCACAAATGGTATGGGCTGCTGATGCAACTGGACATATGCCTCATGAGGGAACTTGTGACTGGGAAATGTTATTAGCTCAGCCGGATTATGAGGTTATTGGAACTGAGATTTTTAGGCGAAATATTTGACCAGACGGACAGTTACAAACCAAATTCTAACTGGACAAGTTGCGTACTTTTGTTCTATAATGAGGTGTGATCTTCGTCCAGTTGGGAGGTTGCCATCTTGTCCACTTCATTCTCACAAAACCGTGTAATAACGCTTTTCTCAACTGCAACAACAACATTAACAGCATTATTTGACCAACCAGATTCGGAACATTCAGAAAACGGACTTCCGAATCTGACGAATTTGCAGAATCTTCCGAACGAAGTGAGTCCTTTAGGTCAAATTAAGTGCTTTTGACTTTCACTCGGTATTGGCAACGCAGAACTCTTCACTTTTTTGACACCGCCGCCAATAAATTAGTCTCTTCGCCGCCGTTTCGTCGCTTCCATTCTCCCTCAAACCACCTGCCACCGCCCCAAAAATGACCGTCTTTGGCAAAGTTGGCGGCGGCAGCCCCTCCACCAAAATTGCCAACTTCGCCAATAATAATCTGAATACTTGGTTCTCTTAGTCCGGTCTATACTATAAAGTATGACCTACTAAATACTAAGAGAACTCCCTATGTCCCAAGTAAAATTAGCTGCTGCCAAAGAACTGATCCAAGAAAAACGCTACGAAGAAGCTCGCACGCTCCTCATGACCATTAACGACCCAACTGCCACTCGTTGGCTTGAAAAACTCAATAAAATCAGCCCACCTAGAACCCCAGCAACAAGCTTCAACGTTGCCCCTCCCGTATCACAAGAAGCCGAGCAGTTCTACACCCGTCAAAACCGCAAGGCCAGACGCAAACGCATTGGTAATGGCCTCGAACTCATTCTTACAGGCATTGCTGCCTTGTACTTTGGCGCAATCAATGCTCAACCAACACCTTCCATCGAACAGGGTGGAAAAATGGTTGTCAACTTGGGTATAGCTTGGATCTTTTTCCCACTAGGTGTTCTTGCCATCTTGGGTGGTATTTACCTGCTCCGCAAACGAGCTTGATCAATTACCCTTCACTCTATCAAAAGGAACTCCGAAAATGGCACTAGTCCGCTGTAAAGATCATCGTCCAAAGGGTCGCACTGCCGACTATGTCCGCGCGGTTAATCCCCTCGGCAATTCTGAAACAGCCGCTATCTGTGGATCAACCGGTTGTGAAAACCCCGGCCTCGTGTGGCTTACAGATGAGGAATCCCATGCCTACGAAGACGGGCAGCGTATTTTTGAATTCGCTACTAACGTGACCAAAATCAAAGTCGAATAGGATATTAGCGACTCGTAGGGCTGAGTCCGCCTCATCCATAGATAGAACAACCTGATTGGAGGCTACATATGACTGTACTAGACGAGCTGAAGCTGCATTATCCAGAAATCTTAGGCTTGATGGATGAAGAATTCGATTCCCATGAATTCATTCTGAAACTCGCCCATAAACATCAACCCGAATATGTAAGGGCGCTATACGCCTGTCAGAATGTTAAAGACCGAGCGCCTTTTCGCGAGGTCCATAAACAGATTAGCCAATCGTTGCATGATTACGCGATCTATATAAATGACAAGAACAGTAAGGATATTTGGGGTGCCATGCAATCAAACGCTGTATGGCGCAAACACAAAGCCTAGCGTCTTTCAAATTCAATTATCATAGAGAATGGTTTCTCACCATCCCAAATAGAATCGCCTATTCATATGCTAATTCAGTGCCTCGCGCAGCTATTTCAGCGGTTTCCCTTCAGTCTTATGGTTCTTACTAAAGCAAAAACATTATACTGAAACTATGTAATGAAATATCACAAATATAATGTATTACCCATTATTACATGCTGGGTAAGCCTCAAGGTAGAAATCATCTATGAAACCAGATAAGTTTACTGTCTATCAGTTATTCGAACGTCAAGAACGGTATGTAGTTCCACTTTTCCAGCGTCCCTATGTATGGAATAAGGACGACCAATGGCAGCCTTTATGGGATGATATCACCTTCAAAGCCAATCAAATCATTGACCGCGAGAGCCAGACGCAAGAAATCGGGTCTCATTTTCTCGGTGCCGCTGTCCGACATGAACTCAGCACGTCTGGTAAACAAGTCCGTAAATATGAAATCATAGACGGGCAACAGCGCCTCACAACGCTACAAATCTTATTGACTTCTTTCCTTAACTTTCTGAAGAAAATTAACTTCAGTGACGAAGCACTTCTCGGAGAACTCGCCCGGCTTACCATAAATAGCGGGTCGCGTTC
>JAPUDW010000367.1 GCA_027492915.1 Bacteroidota bacterium
ATGGACTTTAGTCCGTTTACAAAACCATTCGCTCGATCATTTGCTGCATGTTTAATGTCAAGTCATCGAGGCTGTAACCACGCTCGGTACGCATATAGTAAACATTATGCACATCGAGCAGGACGAATACCATATCCGCTAGGTAGTCCGCATTCTGGGCGGGGTTAATCTGGGCGATCATCCCGCGCAGCGTTTGCCGCCACCACGCGTGGGCAGGGTGCGCCAACGAACCCACCGGCCCGTTCTCACTCGCACCAGCACACAGCAGTTCACTGTTGCGTTCGGTAAACAGCAGCACTTCACCAATATACCATTTGAGCGTAGCTAGTGTCGCGCCGTGTTCGCGCATCCGGTGCAGCGTCCGGTCTTGCAGGTCGCGCTGATCCTCGTCAAGCATCGCCATCGAAAGAGCCAGCTTGTTCTCGAAGTGGCGGTAAAGCGTACCCTTTCCTACCCCCGCCGCGTCCGCAACCGCTGACATGGTCACGTCACCCACGCCATGTTCGGTAAACAAGCGTTTGGCGGTCATTAGCAGCAGCGCACGGTTCTTGATGGCATCAGCACGGCTTCGGGAGTTATCAATTACAATAAGACTGTCATCTGGCATCATGGTAAAACTCATTCATACTACGGTAAGCTATCATCTAGATTAACAGATTCACACTAAGCTTACATACAATCACGTTAACATTGTACATGAAAAACGCCGGATGTTACTCCGGCGTTCGACTGATATTCTTTTGTATCGAATTGTGGAAAACCCTACGAAGCTTTCGCCATTTCGCCCATCGCTACCATCACCGTCGAGGGGTGCAGCATACCGGCGATTACGCGCTGTGAACAGCCGATCACGGGCGAGCTGCTGGCAGCAGGGTTCGACTCAAAACTCGCGCAGCAGGCGATCAAGTGATACGCCTCTTGTGCCATCGTCCCGACGACACCCGTGTCCAACACTTCTTGGAACTTCCACCACTGCGGCAGACGGTACGCCGGATTTTCCAGCGCTTCAACATCCAACAAGCGGCCTATCTCCACCTGCTGTTCGTACATTGCTTGATACAAATCCCAAGCCTGTGTGGGGCTTCCCGGCTTCATACGGTAATCCTTGCCATAGCAGGATTGGAATATGCTTGCCATCTCGATCAACTCAGCCGTTTTAGCTGCCAGAAGTCGGGCGCGTGCTGTGTTCATCTGCATACTCCTTTCGGGAGACATCCCCACCCGATACGTTAAATCGTGCCGGATGGTTTGTTAACGATATTTAACACATTTTAACAGAATTTAATGATGAAAAGCAAGTACCCTAACCACCGATTTATGTTAAGAGTTTCCCCAAATGCGGGTTAATCAAACCCATCCTTAACACAAGGCTGCCACACATCGGAATGAATGGTAAAAGCTCTGGTTTAATGGAATTCAATTTCCAAACTTGGAATTGCACTCACTTGTATAAGATACAATGTTTTTCTGCCTATAAATATCGACAAACTCCTAAAAAGTTGTATCAGCCAATAGCAATCGCGCACCGCAATTTGCTGAAATTTGCAGGCCAATTAATCCGCTTTGACCAACTGTAATTCAGCAGGCAGCGGCTTATTTGCTACCCATGCCGCCACCATATCTGTGAAGAGCTGCGGATGCTCGGCGTTCCATGCGTGGTGGGCTTTTGGCACAAGCGCTGCCGCTGTTTGTGGTCGTTGTTTAACAAACATGGTTAAACTTTCCTTAATTATCGCATTTTCGCTCTCACCTGCCACAGCCAAAAGTCGGATTTGGGGGTGGCTGGTAAAATCCGGCAGCGTGAAGTTGAGCACTTCGCCATAGATGCGGTGAAAAGCACTTATAGGCATCCGCTTGTTATCCCGTCTATAAAGTTCAGCTTCGTCAGGGGGAATACCCAGCATCTTTGCTTGCAGGTTAATAAACACATCCCACTTCATCACCCGCGACATCACACCCAAGTACAACCGCCATAGTCCCGTATTACCGAATGGTTTAGCCGAAACACCACTCACAATCAACGACTCAACCACGTCAGGATGTCTGTGCAGAAGGTGCAAGCCAGTGAACCCACCCAGCGACAACCCGACCACATGCGCTTTCCCATTGGTCGCCGTTTGCCGGATAATTGCCGCCACTTGGTCAGCGGTGTCTGCGAATGACACCCATTCCTGCTGATAGCTCTCGCCATTAGCGGGAAGGTCAATTGTGATGCAATGATAAGTCGCTTGGAGTGCCGCGACCTGCTCACCCCACATCCAACTGCTCACCCCCGCCCCATGCAGGAACACAATCGACGGTGCATCCGGTGAACCCGCTTGTTGTACATGTAAACTCATGAGTTATCCTTCCCATCAGGGATCACAATCGAAGACAGGCTGTAACGTTTGCGGTCGGGGGTTGGCTCCAGTGACATCACACTACCGATCAGCGCGATCACTTTTTCCTGAAAATCCGCCCGTTCTTCGGCGCTCAGGTAAACCACCGCTGTGCTGTACGACATACCATCTTGCCCTACCCGTTCAGCAGCCGCATCGCGCAGGTAAGCCGCGAAGTCGTCCATCAGCTTGACGGCGAAAATCGAGAAGTAGCGGAAATGTTCCTCTGGTGTCAATCGTTGAAGCTCATCCTCAGTCAGCCGCCCCGCGCCTTTCGCCAGCGTATAAGTCCGCTCCACCGAGCCATTGACTTCCTGCTCGCTCACCACATCCAGCATCCCACCTTCCAGCAGCGTTTTTACATGCCGGTACAAAGTCGCCTGTGGGATGTCCGGCAGTGTCGCTGCCAATTGACGTGGGGTCATCTGCCGCCCGCCAAGTTCGCTCATAATCCGCAGCCGTGCCGGATGCAGGATTAAATCCGCCTTACTTCTGCCCATGTGTTCATCCATTCTCAATATTGATAACGGTATATCAGCATTCTATTCTCAACAATGAGAATAGTCAATAAGCATTAAACACGAAGGTAACTTTAGGTGTAGGTTCGCGAAAATTGGGAAAGGGGAAATACAAGAGCGCGAGAATTCGCGCCCATATCAGAAGCCTTAATTAGAGTTCAGCAGGAGTTACTTGGTGTAGTCCAGCGGTGCGCCAGCGCTGCCCTTTTTACCATCAGGCCACGTCGTCTTTTCGTCGAACTTCAAACCACTGACGTTTGCGCCCTGCAAATTCGCACCCTGCAAGTTAGCGCTGTTCAGCACCGCGTTGGTCAGGTTCGCGCCGGAAAGCCGTGCGCCGGTCAGGTTCGCGCCGCTGAAGTTCGTCCCCAGCAGTGTCGAATTGTTGAAGTCTGCAAACGGCATCTGTGCCGTGGTACAGTCCACGCCCGTCATGTTGGTCGAGCGCAAAATAGTCTCGCGGCAGGTGCAGGCCATCATGTTTGCGCCGCGCAGATTCGAACCTTCCAAGTTCAAGCGCGTCATATCCAACGCGCTCAGGTCAACACCGGCAAGGCGCGGGTTAGCGGGTGCGCCAATGAGTGCCAGTACGAGATCCTTACGTGAGATTTCCGCCATCGTTCATCTTCTCCCTGTAGTAGTGGATGATTTGGTCAATGGTTTCATCCAGCCGGGTAGTAGGTTCCCATTCAATCATGGACTGGATTTTGCTAATGCTTGGCACACGCCGCCGGAAGTCCTCGAAGCCGCTGTCATAGGCTTCGGAATACGGCACAAATACAATGTCTGACGTGCTGCCTGCCCGTTCTTTCACCCGCTGCGCCAGTTGGAGGATACTCACCTCTTCCTGACTGCCGATGTTAATCACCTGCCCGATTGCAGCCGGTGACTCGGATAACGTATAAATCGCTTCGATCACATCATAAACATTACCGAAGCAGCGCGATTGTTCGCCGTCCCCGAACACGCGGATCGGCTTACCCGCCAGCGCCGCCTGCACGAAGCGCGGCAGCACCATGCCGTACTGCCCACTCTGGCGCGGCCCAACCGTGTTAAACAGCCGGAAGATCACCACGGGCAGTTGGGCTTCCTTATAGTATGCCAGTGCTAAAAATTCGTCAATTGCTTTAGTGGATGCGTAACTCCAACGGTTGCGCACCGTCGCGCCCATCAGCGTATCGTCATCTTCCGTGAAGGGGAAGCGCACGCCTTTACCGTACACCTCAGAAGTCGAGGCCAGCATCACCTTCTTGCGGTAGCGTCGTGCTGTTTTCAGTACCACTTCCGTCCCGCCGATGTTGATCTCTATCGTCTGAATCGGCTGGCTGATAATCTTCTCGACACCCACCGCCGCCGCCAGATGGTAAATCACGTCGCACTCGCTCACCAGCCGGTCCATCACCTGCGTGTTGCGAATGTCCTCGATCACCACATGAAAGTTGCGGTTACTTTCCAACTGGCGAATATTAGCGTACTGTCCGCTGCTCAAGTCGTCGATAATGGTGACGGTTTGTCCGGCCTTCAGCAGCCGTTCGGTCAGGTGGCTGCCCACGAAACCCGCCCCGCCGGTAATCAATGCATGTGTCAAACACTCACCCCACTAATATCTGTATGCTGCTAACGAGAAACGAACGGCTAAGTGATTTATCGAAAATAGTTAGAAAATCGCCCCTGCTTGGAATTTATCCCTCCCTCGATTGCGGGGGAGGTGTCGCGTCAGCGACGGAGGGGATCTGCTAAAACCTTTGACAATCGACTTAACGGCTATCGACTAACATACTACCCTACTCGCTCATGCCTCACAATACGCATCTTAGCCGCTCAACCGGTCATCACCCGCCGCGAACTCGCGTTTGCGCTTTTCGAGTTCCGGTTCGCCCTCCAAACTCACCCGCAGCCCGCCGAACCAGTTTGCCACCAGATTATAAGCGAACGCGATCATCAGCCCGAAGATTCCACCGCCGATAGCCGATGCCACCACCCCGATCAAATAACCGCAGGCGCACCCTGCGAGTCCCGCTGTCGCTAAAGCACTAGCGTCAAAAGACTGGGAAGTGCCATTGACGTTGAATGAGCCTAATGTACCAAGGCTGCTGAAAATCACACTTTGGAACAGCGCCCACAGTACCCCGAACACCGTAAACAACATCGCATATACCAGCGCCCCGACTCGCATAGCCGATGACGGATCAATCCGCTTAATTGTGACCATCGCCTTACACCCTTCCGCTTGCGATCCACACTTGTCTAAAGTTTACCCGCAATGGACATTAATTGCCTAACGTTGTCCGCCCAGCCTAAAATTGGATTATTTTTCTGGCGTATACTGCCACAATAGAAATGATTGCTGATCTTATTCCACAATGGAGGCATACGGATGAAGCATCCACATTTCGCCCGCCTATTGGTCGTACTCGCGCTAGCTCTCTCACTTGTGAACAGCCTTTATGCGCAAGATACACCCTCAGACGGTCAAATCATCTTCGCCGCCCCGATCAACTCCACCCGCAAAATTCAGATCATGAACGCCGATGGTTCCGATCTGCGTCCGCTGGATGAGCGCGACGAACTTGAAAATAACCCGCAGTTGTCGCCGGATGGCAGCCTGATCGCCTATATCGGTCGCAGCGAAAATGCGTATGAGGTGTTCGTTATGAATGTCGATGGGAGTAATCCACGTCAAGTCACGTCCTTCGGTGTCCGCTTTGCCCCCACCTTCGCGTGGCTGCAAGATAGCCAGCAGCTTATCGCCCAATACTACGACACCGCTGCCGGAACACCCGTCTTTAACATTATGAACATCGACGGCACCGTTGTAGGCGAAATACCCATCTGGGGTGAAAGTCTCCTCTCGGCTTTCCCGGTCGCCACGCTGCCCGATGGTGAAAAGTTTATCTTCGAAGCCGTAGTTCGAGTCACCAATGGCTCAATTCGCACCCTGTACCGTGCCGAATTTGACGGCACGAACCTTCGCGCCTTAACGCCTGATATTTATGTCATGACCTCCGCGCTTTCACCGGATGGCAGCCAAATCGCGTTCATCAGCCTCGGCGATTCGGGCACATCGAGTTTGCAAGTCGTCAACGCCGACGGGTCAAATTTGCACACGGTCACAATCCCCGATCTTGGCGACCTTCAGCCCTTTAATATTGGTTGGTCGCCGGATGGCAAGCGGTTAGTCATCACCGCCTACCCGCTAACCGACCAGAGCCAGATGCAGTTATACACCCTCAATATCGAAGGGAGTGCTTTCAAACAAATCACCGAACTTGAAGCCGGTGAACCACTTAGCCCGCCCGTATGGCTGCCCGCTGCTGCCGAACCCGCACCCGAATCCACACCAGCGTCATAACATCAAATACAACCTATGGAGGGGAGGCACAAGCTATGCCTCCTCCGTTTTTCTTTCTCAGTAACTCCAAGTAAATGCCGCAAAATTGCATGTTTGACGAAGTTGCCTCCATCGCTTGCGGGGGAGGTGTCGCGTTAGCGACGGAGGGGGTCTGTACTCCTTCTGCGCCTTTGTGGTTAATTCTTCTTCAGTATTTCCCTACGTTATCTCTGTTAAAACTCTCTGTCTTTCCTCTGTACGTCCCTGCGGTTCAATTCTTGCATTTAACCGCCTCCCCCTTTAACCTACTAAGCATGAATACTGAAACCATCACCCGCCTCAACGCCATCAACAGCGCCTTCTATGCCACCGTCGCCGATGATTTCGACCAAACACGCGGCACCGCATGGCCGGGTTGGCAGCAGTTATTACCCTATCTCACCGCTCCCTTATCGGTTCTCGATGTCGGCTGCGGTAACGCCCGTTTCGCCCTT
>JAPUDW010000368.1 GCA_027492915.1 Bacteroidota bacterium
GGCCAATTGACAAGCATTGTAGTACTCAGTAATCAGCGTATCTGGTTCTGTGTGAGTTTTAAAGAAATAACGCTTGTCGTCAGCAAGCGTTATAAATCCATTGAATGAATTAAGCGAAACCGCTAATGGCCGTAATTCAACCGTTTCGACATTAGCTGAAAACACTTCTCGCAAAAATGACAGCAAAAGCACTTCAGCCTCATGTTTGTTGTGAAACTGAAGTGCTTGAATGCGTTGCAGTAAATCTTGATCTTCGGTCACAGTTATAAGCCTATAATCTCATTGCGCTTACGAATTGCCATTGCATGGGCAGGGAAGTCTTCGTAATCAGCAAGTGTAGCGGTGATTCCCTGTAGTTTGGCATAGCCTTCTTTTGACAAGTACCCTACTCCGCTTCGTTTGAGGAAGTCATGCACACTTACGGATGAAAAGCTGCGTGCAAACCCGCCGGTAGGCAGAATAGCGTTTAGTCCCAAACAATAGTTTGCAATAGGTATGGGCGTAAGTTGCCCAAGCAAAATCTCGCCAGCATTTTGAATTTTATTGAGTGTAATGAAAGGATCAGCAGTCAGGATTTCCAAATGTTCTGGCGCATAATCATTCACAAATTCAATAGACTGTTCTAGGCTTTTCGTTAAAATAATGCCTCCATAATTCGCAAGCACATTTTTGATGAATGCTTGGCGCCATTCGGGTAGCTCGGCGATGTAATCAGGCAATATTGCTAATGCTGCTTCCGCAACCTGACGACTATGCGTTACTAGTAGGGCTGCTGATTCCGGCCCATGTTCAGCTTCAACTAACAAATCCAATGCAGCTAAACGAGCGTCAACTGTTTCATCAGTAAGGATTATTGACTCACTTGGTCCAGCAGGGAGCCCGACATCAACAGTTCCGTATAGTAAACGTTTAGCCGCTGATACATAGCTGCTGCCGGGGCCAATAATTTTACTGACCTTTGGAATGGTTTGAGTGCCGAACGCAAGGGCGGCGACTGCTTGCATACCTCCCACTACATAAACTTCATCAACGCCACATATTTCAGCCGCAACTAGCGACCCAGCATCAGCTTTTCCATCAGGAGTTGGAGGAGTGACAACCACAATTTTCCTGACGCCAGCCACTTTGGCTGGTGTCGCCAGCATCAGCATAACGGAAGGGAATGCCCCCTTACCGCGAGGTACATACAAACCAGCACTGGCTATAGCAGTAATGCGTTCTCCTGCCATTATGCCGGGTTGAACTTCCGTAAACCACATTGATTCGGGTAATTGCTCTTTGTGGAATTTTTCGATATTAGCATGAGCTTGTTCAATCGCTTGAATTACATCTGAGCTAAGGTCTGCTCGTGCATTAGCAAAATCTACTGGGGTTGCCCGAAGCATGTGCAATCCGAATTCTTTGGCGTCGTATTCGCGAGCAAAATGGACAACCGCAACATCACCCTCAGTTCGCACTTTATCAATAACATTTTGGGCAAGCGGGAACAACTGGCGAATATCGGTTTCGGCACGCTGCATTATTCGCGTAAGCTCACTCGCGCTGAGTTTGTCTAATTCCAAAAACTGAATCATCCGAAAAAATCCTCTCGAATAAGCATTGATTGTTGCAAATACATAGGTAACAAAACGCCTAGTTTATTGCCACAGAGCGTTGGTGATTACCATCCCAACGTATATCAGGGATAAGCACTTCTTTATGAGCGAGAACCCGTTCTCTATAAGGTAGCAAATCCTTGAGCATTATAGTTATCTCGCCCACAATATTGTCCGAAGGTTGATAACCGAGTTCAATTAAGCGATTGCGATCAGGGTTGTAATAATGTTTTTCCATCTCTGTTCGTGGATTATCATAATGCTGAATTATGGTTTGAATCCCTATTTCGTTTGCCGCTTTTTGTACCAATCCAGCCAGTTCTTCAATACTATAAATTTGCCCAAATTGGTTGAACACTCGATATTCACCAGTTTCAGGGATATTTTCAATAGCAATTGCTATACACTGCATCGAATCACGTAAAGGAATAAATCCTCGCGTTTGCCCACCGGCACCAAACAGCGTCAATGGATGATTAATGGTTGCCTGACAGCAAAATCGATTAATCGCTGTTCCAAAGCATTGGTCGAAATCAAGCCGCGTGCGAAAACACAAGTCATTTCCCATTTCGTCAATTTGAGTTCCAAATACCACACCTTGCATGATGTCAGTTGCCTTTAAGTTCCATATGCGGCAAGCGAACATGGTGTTATTGGAATCATGAACCTTGCTCCAATGATAAAAGCTACCTGCTTGACGTGGAAATGGCATATTATCTTTGCGACCCCGAAATTCAATCTCAAAGAAGCCTTCGGGTATATCAATATTTGGGGTACCGTACTCGCCCATTGTGCCTAATTTGATGAGATGCGTATCCGGACAAATTTCCTTAATTGCCCAGAGCAAATTCAAGCTACCAATTACATTGTTATTTTGCGTAAATGCCGCGTGCTTTTGATCAATCATGGAGTAAGGCGCGGATGGCATTTCAGCAAAATGGACTATTGCGTCTGGCATAAACTCAGCTAGATATTGCTTCAGAAAATCGTAGTCAAGTAAGTTGCCTTCACGAAACAATAATTTTTGGTCAAACCGATTTTCGAAACCTTGTAGGCGTTCAGTCATAGGGGCGGCAGGAATAGCACTGTCACTGTTCATTTCTGTCACCCATTTACGACGCAGAAAAGCATCCAATCCTGCGACAGTATGACCACGGGCAGCTAAATATTGGGCAAGTGGCCATCCTAGATACCCATCCATACCCGCAATGAGTACTTTCATAGTTATGCTCCAAACAAATTGGCGGTGAAATTTTCACCGCCCAAATAGCAACCTAATTAGATTGTCGATTACACAAATTAAATGGCAGACAAGGCCGTTTTAGGCTGGAACGTATCGATATATCCATGAGATGCAATCAACTCTGCATTTAAAATACTGCATCCCGCTGCACCGCGAATTGTGTTATGCGACAATGCAACGAACTTATAGCCCAAAATTGGACATTCGCGCAAGCGGCCTATTGATGTTGACATTCCATTACCAGCATTTCGATCGCGCCGGCTTTGCGGACGGTCTATTTGCGGTAAATAATATAATGGGTGCTTTGGCGCACTAGGAAGATTAGCGACAGCATCTGGAGCGCGGAAATTCGTCCAAGTTGTAATAATTTCATCTAAACCGGGATTAGCGGTCAATTCAACAGAGATGTTCACTAAATGACCATCTACCACAGGCACGCGATTACACGATGCGCTCAGTTTCGCATCTAGCCAATCAACTTTTGTGCCATTAAATGAACCAAGCATTCTCAGGGTTTCAGTTTCCAGTTTCTGCTCGTCACCACTGACATAAGGAATCATGTTGTCCAATATGTCTAGCGATGCGACACCTGGATAGCCAGCTCCGCTTACGGCTTGAGCGCTTACAACAATAATCTTCGTTATGCCAAACTGTTTTAATGGCTCTAGTGCCATTACTACAGGCATGGCCGTACAATTAGAGTTTGCGACTACCGCCCCTGTTTTCCAACCACGTTTTTCACGTTGTACATCAATCAGCTTAAGATGGTTAAAATTAACCTCTGGCAGAAGAAGCGGGAAATCTTCTTCCATGCGATTTACAGAGGCATTCGTGCAAACTATATGCCCATCAACTGCCAATTCAACCTCGCGAGTTTCTGCTGCTTCTTTGGGTAAAGCTGAAAAGACGAGAGGCGAATCGAAATGACCATCAAGTGGTTTAACAATGAGATGCTCTACTGACTTAGGTACGCTGCCGTCTAACACCCAATTGGTAATTTCACCATAGGGTTGCCCAGCACTTCGACTTGATCCAATGACTTCTGCTACATAAAACCATGGGTGATTTTCTAGAAGCTGGATGAAACGTTGACCAACTGCACCTGTAGCACCTAAAACAGCTACGCCTAGTTTCTGCATACGTCTTCCTTTACCTAAACACCTACTGTTTCATTCCCTGTCTTAACTGCAGGGTATGAACCAAGCATCTTTACAAACGATGCCCGTTGTAAAAGTCGAGCTAAGGCTTCTTGACAATTCTGATCCTGCCAATGCCCTTCAAAATCGAGATAAAAAACCGGTTCCCAAGGCCGATTTCTGCGTGGCCTTGATTCGATCTTTGTGAGATTTAACCCACGCGTCGCAAATTCACCAATACAATCATATAAAGCCGATGGACGATGGCGAGTTGCGAAGATGAGCGAAGTCTTGTTGTATTCTCCGCGTGGAGGATCATCATGACCGAGTACTAAAAACCGCGTGAAATTGAATGATACATCTTCAATTTGTGTGGCTAATACATCTAGCTTGTAAAGCTCTCCCGCTAGTTCACTTGCTATTGCCCCTACCCCGAGTGCAGGATCAGAGGCAAGGTCCTTCGCGGAACCAGCGGTATCGTACCACGGCATTGGCTTTATGTTATGTCGCCGGAGAAATTGATCACATTGAGCCAGTGCTTGAGGATGAGACCTAACTTGCTTCAAATCTTCAAGTTTTTGACCACCGGTTGTAAGCAATGAATGATGTACATGCAAATACACTTCGGCTTGTATCAGCACATCATAATCCATTAATAATTCATATGCCTGACTGACTGCACCAGCAAGTGCGTTTTCAATGGGCATGATAGCGTATTTTACTTGTCGGGATTGAATTGCAGCAAACAAATCTTGCAATGTCTCACAGGGTTTCACATCAACCGTTTGACCAAAAAACTGGCGCAACGCTTGCTCTGAATAAGCCCCATGGACTCCTTGAAATGCAACCGTATCGACCACAACATATTCTTTCATTAATTTTGGAGATTGTGAGAAGAGATAGTAGCATAGGAGCATATACCCGTCAATTACATACTTACTCCATCCGTTGACAACACACTTGTTCGGATGATAGACTTTTTATGATCGCAGTTAGAAATATTGTGGTGGGGTCAGTATTCATGCAGGAAACTCGCCAATTCATCCTTGAAATTCTTCGGCAAAAAGCCCAAGCTACGGTTGATGAAATTGTTATTGAACTAAAAAAACGTCGTGGAAACGTTATCACGGCTGTTACAGTTCGTCATCACTTAGGTGAGTTGCTGAAGGAAGACCTCATTAGTTTATCGCAGCTTCGACATCGTAATACGCCGGGACGACCGCAGCAAGTTTATGTCCTCACAGAAGCGGCCAAGGATTATTTTCCGAACAATTACCAGCCTTTAGTAAATCATTTGTTGAGTCAAATCGCAACCACAGTTCCATCTTCGCAAGTCAACGTGTTGCTTGAAGGTGTCGCGACTTGCATGGCATCCGATGCACAAATTCCGGATTTACCTTTACTCCAGCGGCTAGAATGTGTGGTCGATTATTTAAACCAACATGGCTATAACGCCCATTGGGAGAAGGATGTTGAGGGATATTATCTCTTTACTGCAAATTGCCCCTATCACAAAGCGGCGGAAGATAACCAAATGCTTTGTGACATGGATATGAAATTGGTGGCAGCCCTTCTCGGCGTTATACCACGTCTAAAATCACGCATATCAAATGGTGATGCTACTTGTTCATACTTCATCCCAGAGTATGAAGCCGTCAATTCATAATTTTTATAATCATCATCGTTTTAATTGACCCCATTTCGCGAATATGATATACTCTCACTAAACTTAAGCGTTCAATCAGGAGCCTCAACACCATGTCGGTCATTGAACAGGAAATTTCGCAGACAACAATCAATATTACGCCTGTCTTGTCTGTTACCTCTTCAGCAGTTGAAGTCATTCGGAATTTGCTTCAGCAGCGAAACATTCCAAATCATTCACTGCGCGTCTTTGTTTCTGGTGGTGGATGTTCTGGTATGCAATATGGCATGGCTTTTGAAGAATCACCCAAGGAATTCGATAAAGTTGTGGCGATGGACGGTGTTTCATTGATTATTGACTCGACCAGCTTGATGTACCTGCAAGGCGCGACTATTGACTATGTCGACAGCCTTATGGGCGGTGGTTTTCGGATTGAGAACCCCAATGCAGTTTCAAGCTGTGGCTGTGGCAGCTCATTCCGTACCAATAACGACAGTGGCGAAAGTTCCGGTGGTTGTGGCAGCGGTAGTTGCAGCCACTAGGCCATTCATTGTAGATTTCTTTAAGAGCCTTCAGTGAAGGCTCTTTTTATTTATGTGTACTCGTTGAAATATTATAACTTTTCTGCAATTTTCGCGGGTTTTGCAATATTTCCGCCGAAATGGCGGGCGCATGGCTCGGCTAAATTCGCCGAATTGACATTTTCTGTCGGCAATAAGTTCTCTCAAAACTGCTGAAATGGCGCAAGTTCGGCGGATGTGAGGGAGCATGCCACCGCTGTGCAATTTTTGTGGATATGTGTTGCTATCGTTGCTATAAAGCAGTTGTTCATGTTAATGGGGCAAGATGCCCGGGTAGCACCACACTAAGTGTTGGAAGCCCAATGAGGGAGCAACCTTTTCCATAAGAACTCCTCCAAAGACCAAGGATGGTCAGTCAAACCGGCAGCCATTGCCGGGGTCTTTCTGTAATTAACATTCAAGATAAGGGAAGGAGATAGAAGCCCCCCGCCCCCGT
>JAPUDW010000369.1 GCA_027492915.1 Bacteroidota bacterium
TCCTCCACTCCCAATCCAGTGCCTGCTCAATCAACCGGATGCGTGGAACCATTACAGGTTCATCAAACACATACATGATGTTCCACAATAGATTGAATGCATCGGCGACCGTTCGCGGGAATGTCACCCATACCGGAATCTTGGCCGCCTGCAAAGCCTCAACATCCTCTTTGCGATTTTCTTCCTGATTAGCCATAACGAGATCAGGCCGCATTTCGATAATACGGGTAACATCCGGGTTTTTCGTACCACCAATACGCGGCAGCTTCGCTACACCATCCACTGGATAAATGCAGTAATCGGTAATCGCAATCAACCGGTTGCCCAACGTCAAGTCAAACAAGGATTCAGTCACGCTGGGGACAAGCGAAACCACCCGTTTTGGGGGTCGGTCAACGGGTGCATCCAGTGAATAAGTGTAAGTATCGCCTGTCATAATCACTCAGGTTTTCTATCGCTCAAGCGGTTAGAAATGAATCAGTTGGTCGCGTTCCGGCCCCACGCTAATCGTCGAAATTGGTGTACCGCACAATTCCGAAATCTTCTGGACATAAGCACGGGTGGCTTCGGGTAAGTCAGCTCTATTTTTCACGCCGCTGATGTCCTCTTGCCAACCGGGGAGTGTAATATACTCGGCTTCTGCCCGTTCCAACTCGGCCATCGTCGTCGGGGGGTATTCGTAACGCTGTCCATCAATATGGTAAGCAACCGCAATCTTGATTTCATCAAATCCGCTCAAGACATCCAATTTGGTCAGGAACAGGTCCGTAAACCCATTAACGGCTGCCGCGTAACGTAGAACTACCGTATCCAGCCAACCACAGCGGCGTGGGCGGCCGGTCGTCGTACCAAATTCGTCCCAGAAGTTTTCGCCTGTACCACGCATCCGGTTGCCCAGTTCACCTTCGAGTTCGGTCGGCATCGGCCCGCTGCCTACGCGGGTGCTAAAGCACTTAGCGACACCCATAACTTTATCAATGTGGCGCGGCCCGATTCCCAAACCCGTCATCGCACCACCGGCTGTCGGAGATGAGCTAGTGACAAATGGGTAATCGCCGTGGTCAATATCGAGCAGCGTACCCTGTGCGCCTTCGCAAAGTATCCGCGCACCGGCTTTTAGCTGTTCGTTCAGGTAGACAACTGTATCCTTAATATAAGGTTGTAAACGGTTCGCCGCTTCAAGATAATCTAATGTTACTGCTTTGGGGTCAAGCGTAACCCCACCCTGCCGTGTGAGCGTAACATTCGCCTGTTCGATCATGCTGTAGAGCGAGTCCGCAAAATCTTCTACGCGCAGCATTTGACCCGCGCGGATGCCCTTACGTCCGGTTTTATCCATGTAAGCGGGGCCAATCCCGCGCAGTGTTGTACCAATCGCTTGATTACCGAGCGCCTTTTCAGAAACACTGTCGAGCGCGACGTGTGCAGGTGTAATCAAGTGGGCGCGGCTGCTAATCATGAAGCGTTCCGGCGTAATCTCCACACCCATCGCCCGAATTTGATCCATCTCTTTAAGCAAATTCACCGGGTTGACGACCAAACCGTTACCCAGCACACACACCACATGGTCATGCAAAATGCCGGACGGTATCAAATGCAGCTTAAAGACCTTATCGCCAACCACTACTGTATGCCCCGCGTTATCACCGCCAGCATACCGCGCGACGACATCAGCCTCCGCCGCCAACCAGTCGGCCACGCGCCCCTTGCCTTCATCACCCCACTGCGCACCAATCACAATCGTTGCAGGCACTTCATAGTCCTCTCAAAAAATTTAGTAACGCATCATTATAACCAGTATTTACCGGTTTAACTTGAACTCGTGAACGACCGTCCTAACGCCACCGTGACTTCACGACCACCCCACGGTTCAACTTCGCCATCCGGCCCTAATGCTAACGCCGAGCCTTCGCCAATGCCCAACGCCAAAGCGGACGATTCTTCAGCTAGCGCTGTGCGTCCGGCTTCTGACTGCGCAACTGCTGTCACACCGGGCAAGATGAACACCTGCGAAATCCAACCAATGCCCTGCCGAATTTCGCCGCTGTCGAGGAGCATCCATGTCCCAAACACCGAAGCGCTGTTACCTTCCAAAAGGATTACCGCGCCGTTTTCAAAGGCTTTCTGCATTCCTTCAACCGCAGCACCCAGCAGCGCGGAACGTGTCTGGGTTGGGTCATCCCCTGCCTCGACCACAATGAGACTGGCTTCACCGAGTTTACTACGAATGGTGTCATCGTCTTCGGTCAATACGTCAACAAAATAACCGGTTGGCGCACCCAAATCTTGCATATCGCTCATCAAGAGTTCGGTAGTTTCAATACTGTTCCCAAAGGTCACATAAGCGACACCGCCATCCGCCGCGATATGCCCAATCGTCTGTGCGCGGACATCGCTGGCCTCGACATAGCCACCGGATAAAACCAACCAACCGCGACCATCCAACCATTGCAAGACATTATTACGTGCCATAACAGTTACTTCACCTGCATCACATATTCAGCCACCGACGCACACATCAAAGCCACACTTAGCGGCAGCACGTCTTCATCGATATTAAAACGGGGATGGTGATGCCCAAAAACAACATCCTTCTTTTTATTGACCGTACCCACGAAAAAATACATACCGGGTATTTGTTCGAGTAAAAAGGACACATCCTCAGAGGCCATCGTCCGCACCGTCTGGTCAAGAGCGCTGGCCTTCACCACCTGCTTCATCGCTTTACGGACGCGCTTGGCAACCTTGGCGTCGTTTACCACAGGGATATTCAAGTGTTTGATTGTCACCTGCGCCACACAGCCTACCGAGGCACAGACTGCGGTACTGACGGACTGGATATGCTGTTCCATAATTTCGCTGGTATAAGCATTGAAGGTTCGGAACGTGCCGCGTATCTCTACCGACTGCGGAATCACGTTGAACGCATCACTGCTGGTGCGCACGCTCGTCACCGAAAGTACCACCGCGCCGTCCATCGCATTCATTTTGCGACCAACAATGGTATTCAAAGCCAGTATCAATTCGCCCGTGCATACCACAGGATCAATGGTGGTATACGGCATCGCGGCATGTCCACCTTTACCCTCGACAACAATTTTAAAGACCGATGATCCCGACATAACCGCGCCGCTGGCAACGCCAATCGTACCGACGGGCAGTTCCGCCCACACATGCAACCCTAGCACGACATCCGGCACAGGGTTTTTAAGCACGCCGTCCTTGATCATTTCCAACGCACCGCCGTGCCCTTCTTCGCCCGGTTGGAACACAAACTTAACCCGCCCGCGCATTTCTGAACGCAAGCGCGATAATATTTTAGCCACACCCAACGCAATCGTCATATGGGCATCGTGCCCGCAGGCGTGCATTTTCCCTGCCACGCGGGAAACATAATCGACCGTATTCAGTTCTTGAATTGGCAGCGCATCCATGTCGGCACGCACCAGCACAGTCGGGCCATCATGCTCACCATCCAACATGGCGACCACACCCGTACGCCCAACCTGCGTTTGCACTTCTAAACCCAAATTGCGCAGTTCATCCGCGACAATACCAGCAGTACGAACTTCCTCGAATCCTAACTCCGGGTACATATGGAAATCGCGACGGCGGTTAACCAACTCGTCGCGCAGTTCCTCGGCTAGTACCCTGAAGTCGATTGTCATTATGCCTCTGTTGATTCTGGAATTACATAATCGGCTACGGCACTGGCTAACAGTGCAACACCCAGCGGCAGCGCGTTCTCGTCAAAATCGAAACGTGGATGGTGATGACCATAATACTCGGTTTGGTTGGGAACAGCCGCCCCCACAAAGAAGTACAACCCCGGAATATCATCCATGAACAGGCCAACGTCCTCGGCGCCCATCGTTCGCTCATCGGTAACCAAACCCTCATCACCTACCAATTGGCGCAGCACAGCTCGTCCACGTTCACTAACAGTCGGGTCATTGCTCACTGGAAGGGTGTTATGAACAATTTCGACCGAGGATGTGCAGCCCATTGCCGACGCAATACCGGCGACAACTTCGCGCATACGTCGTTCCACCTGATCACGCACTTCAATTTTGAATGTACGGATAGTTCCCCATAATTCTGCATCCTGCGGAATAATATTGTAGGCTGTACCCGCTTGCACCCGTGTGACTGAAATCACTGCACTTTCCAACGGGTCAATATTGCGGCTGACGATGGATTGCAGCGCTGTGACGACATGTGAAGCAGCTACAACCGGATCAACTGACATGTTCGGCAGCGCGGCATGCCCACCCTTGCCGACCAGCTTAATCGTAAAAATAGAAGAACCGGCCATCACCGGCCCGTCACCTACACCCAACTTCCCAATTGGCATCGAGTTCCATAAATGCAAACCCAACGTCACATCAGGACGCGGGTCTTGGAGTACGCCATCAGCAATCATGGCCTTCGCCCCACCCACCATTTCCTCGGCAGGTTGGAATACAAACTTAATCCGCCCTGCGAGTTGGTCGCGGTGTTGGGAAAGCAGCTTGGCGACACCTAAACCAATGGTCGTATGCCCATCATGCCCGCAGGCGTGCATTTTGCCTACCGACTGTGACGCATATTCAACAGCGTTTTCTTCCACAATCGGCAGTGCATCCATATCAGCGCGTACGAGTACGGTCGGGCCGTCTTGCGCCCCTTCCAATATGCCAACCACGCCGGTTTTACCGACGCCAGTTTGCACTTCTAAACCCAGTTTATTGAGTTCTTCCGCGACGATACCCGCCGTTCGAAACTCCTCAAATGCTAATTCGGGATGCATATGCAAATCACGACGGCGGGCAATTAACTCTTCACGCAGCGACTCAGCTTCAGCTTTGAAATCAATCATGTTTGTTCACCGGCTAAATGTAATGACTCGGAAGGAATCCATATAACGGGGGGCGTCGATAGGCGACTCAGGATCACGGCTGGCGCGAAGGCGTTCGGCCATCGCTTCCATATCCGCAATCTGACTTTTATGCTCATAGAGTGAGCGTATCTTCGTTTCGACGTAGGCGGTCGTATCCACCTTTGTGGTGGGCGATTGGGTACCACAAATATAAAGCTGACCAGTCTTATGTGGTGCAAGACCATCGAGTTCGTGTTCGAGAAAGTTCAATCGGTCGCGCGCCGTAGGGTAAACGGCATCCAACGTCGCTTCGCCTACAGCGCGGTGATCGGGATGGTTAATCGAGCCTGTGCCAAACCAGAACACCGTCGGGTCACAAGTCACCACAATATCAGGCTGCTTGAGCCGAATAGCACGAACAATATCGCGCCGCAGTTCCAAATTCGGTTGCAGTTCGCCATCCGGGTAACGCAAGAAGATGACTTCTTTTACCCCCAGTACAGCCGCCGCGTTCTGTTCTTCCACTTCCCGAATTTCTGCTAACCGGGGGGAAGTCATTTCGGGGTCGCTGCTGCCCTTGTCACCGTTGGTCGCAATCACGAATGTGATCTCTGCGCCTTCGGCTGCCCAACGCGCAAATGTACCTCCACAAAAAAATTCAGGGTCATCAGGGTGCGCGAACACCCCTAAAACCCGCTTAACAACCTGCTCTTGAGTCGCGTCTGTCATAGTTTTCTCGATATTCCCCACACAAACAAAGGCGCATTCCAAACAATGCGCCCTAAAAACAATTGTTTAGATCGCTAAAGTCTAGTCGGCAGGCGGGGTTTGTTTCTTACCCGGCTTAGCTCCACACTCACAAGGACCGTCGCCATGCTTGGTACAGGGTTCGCTGGCCTTCTTTTGCAGTGCTTCCCACTCGTCTAGCGGGATCAGTTCTTCGCGCTTCAGGAAGTGCCGCGTATCCTCGACCAATACAGTAACCGCGTCCTGCAACGGATGCACATCCAGAACCTTGCCTTCACCATGCGGCGTGCCAATGCGCTTATTACGCTTCGGAAGCTGCTTACGTGCCTCGACATACTGTTCATATTCGTACACGAGGCAGCAGCGCAAACGACCGCACATTCCTGTAATTTCCGATGGATTCAGCGAAATCCCCTGCATCTTCGCCATCTTAATCGAAATCGGGCTAAAGTCGGTGAGGAATGTGCTGCAACAGCGGGTCTCGCCGCAAGCACCAAAACCGCCCAACAGCTTCGCCACGTCACGCGGGCCAATCTGCCGGATTTCAACCTGAGCAGTGAAATTTTTAGCCAGCTCATTCGCCAGCTTAGTGGTATTCAATTTTTCTTCGGCAGTGAACAAGAAGGTTATCATGCTGCCATCATAGTTATAATGCGCCGCGATAAACTTTGCATCATGGAAGCCACCCACCTGCCGCGCCTTCTGGGTACACTTGTCCAGTGCCTCGTCCTGCTGCATTTCCCAATGCTGTTTGAGGGTCAAGTCACGCGGGGTTGCGGGTCGCATAATCGGCTTATATTCGCGCCCTTGCTCGTCAGCCTTTGCAAAACTGACAATCTGCCCCATCTGCCTCCCCCGTGCGGTTTCTACAATCACATGGTCACTTAGTTTTAATTCGGGGAATTCCGCATAATCGAAATGATACAGTTTACCGACTTTATGAAACCGAACGCCAGCGACTGTGCGCTGCTGTTCGATAATGTTTTCTGTCATGATATTACAGCCCTAT
>JAPUDW010000370.1 GCA_027492915.1 Bacteroidota bacterium
CCGTTGAATAAGATTCTGGTTGCTATCAGAAGGTTGAGTTTCAGACATTGCGTTACTCGGTATTGGGTACTTTTAGGTTGACCGCATGATGGAAACAAAACAGTCGAGACAAATGATTAGTTTTTATCTGTTCACATCATATACGAATTTTGGAAATCGAAACCGTAAGAATACCCTTCAACCACTGAACCTTAATTCGTCTACAACGGTTGTCGATTTTCTCGCTCAAAATAAGCAAAATCGCAGTGCCATAATATTGGGTTTAATAATTAAAAGGAGTATAGGGTCTCCTTCTTCGAGTTGGTAACAAATCTAGACGTTGTTCAAAATGGTCGGGGGGTTAATGAGGGGATACTTTAGCCTGAACTTTCGAATGCTTGCAAAACGAAAGTGCATTTCTCACGAACTTTCCCTTTAACTGAGCAGCGGAAAGTTAGTGACTTTCGATGGATAACGATTAGTAACACTTATCACCAGAATCTTTAAATTTTGGCCTTTCGCACGTCTTAGGTATACCTACAGAAGAAAATTGGTGTTATCCTGCTGTATAGATAAAAATAAACCTACAGGAGTTTACTCATGGGTAAAGTAGCAATTCACGGTTTCGGGCGTATCGGTCGTTCAGCGCTAAAAGTTGCGCTCAAGAACAACCTGTGGACACCCGTTTCGATTTCTGATATTCGCGACATCCCCACCTTCGCCGCCGTCTTTGAAGCCGACAGCAACTACGGTCGCTGGCACGAAAAAGTCGAAGCCACTGAAAAAGGTTTCAACATTGGTGGCCGTGATATTCTGTACATCGACTCCAGCAAGGAAATCCCCAACTGGGCTGACCTCGGTGTCGATCTGGTCATTGATTGTACCGGTCGTGCCACCACCCGCCCCGGCGCACAGGCGCATCTTGACCGTGGGGCCAAGCGGGTACTCGTCAGCGCCGCTAGCAAATCGGTAGAGGATTGCGACGCAGTTCTGCTCCCCGGCATCAATATGGACAGCTACGACCCCGACAAACACAAGATCGTCAGTATGGCAAGCTGCACCACCAACGCTTTGGCTCCCGTGATGAAGGTGCTGTTGGAGAGCTTCGGTGTCGAATCCGCTTTCTTCTCGACCATTCACGCCTACACCAACACGCAAGCGCTGACCGACCAGCCGATGAAAGACCGCCGCGACTCGTGGGCAGCCGTGGAAAACATCATCCCCTCGTCGTCAGGTGCAGCCAAGGCGCTCCTGTTCATCTGGAAAGACCTGAAGATCACCGGTAAGGCTTACCGTGTTCCCACCCGTACCGGCAGCATCGCCGAAGTCACCGCCGTTCTGAAGAAGAACACCAACGCCGCCGAAATTCGTGATGCCTTCGTCAAGGCCGCCGAGACCCCTGCACTCAAGGGTGTCATGGACGTGCTGCACGGCGAATGGGCATCGTCCCGCATAGTGGGCGACTCGCACTCATCCATCATTGACCTGCCCTTGATTCAGGTCATGAACGACAACCTCGTGTCGGTCGCCGCTTGGTACGACAACGAATGGGGTTATGCCACCCGTTTGGCGCAAACTGCCGCGCTGCTCGCTGGCTAATTCCGGCACATTGACTCTATTGGAGGGGGTTTGCCGCCGGCAACCCCCTACATTCTCTGTATCTCTCCGCATTTCTCTCTGTGTACTCCGTGCCTGTGCGTAGCCTCGTTTAGGGCTGTAGTTGAATCTTCTCTGTATTCCTCTGCGTCTCTGCGGTTCAATCGTCTCTTGCTTTTCTCTTTCCCCTTGGCGTACTTGGCGATTCGTATTCTTCTTTCCCTCCATGCCTTTGTGTTAAAAATCTTTGCTCCATTTGCCTCTCCGCACCTTTGCGTTGAATCTTCTCCGGCTTGTCGGCTTATCGGTGCATGATGCATAATCGCTCCCATGATGACCAATCTCACCACACGCCAACGCACCTTCTCCACCTTTATTGCCCTGATGACGGCTGTGCTTTTACTTGCCGCCGCCTTCCGCATCTACCACATCATCCAGCGCCCGATCTGGACGGATGAAGGCACCACCACCTTCAACCTGTTTCACTTCAATGGGCAAACCAATTTGATTGATGGCCTTGCCGCCCGTGACCATCACCCGCCGCTGTACTACCTCATGATGCAGGCGTGGGTTAGCCTCGCGGGTGACTCGGTATTGGCGATGCGCTACTTCGCCGCCCTCGTCGGCATCCTCAGTGTCGCCCTCATGGTGCCGCTCACGCGCGTGTTCATGCCGAACTTTCTACCTTCCCCGTCTCCCCCCCCTCGCCCTGAGGGAGAGGGGATGGGGGTGAGGGCAAATATCTACTGGTTCGCCCCGCTTGCCGCCGCCCTGCTGCTGGCACTCTCCGACCCCGACATCGACTTGGGACAGGAGATTCGCTTCTACACCCTGCGCACCTTGCTCGTCATCCTCAGCGCTTTCTTCTATCTCCGCTGGCTGCGCAAACCCACCGCCGGGCGCGGCTTGCTGTGGTTGGCGGTCAATGTCGCCATCCTGCACACCAATTATCAGGGCGCGTTCATCATGGCCTTTGAAGGTTTGCACGCGCTGCTGTTCGTGCGTGGGCGGCTGCGGCTGGCGGCCATCGGTTGGCTGGCGCTGTCGGGCGTGTTGTTTCTGCCGTGGTTCATCGGCTACGGCTACGGGCAGTTCGACAACGAGCAGGGCGTGAACTCCACCCTCCCATCCACATGGGATACCTTCGTCGAACTCACCTACAAATTCCTCGGTCGCATCTGGCCGCTGATGTTGGGATTGATGCTGATGGGAGTCGTCAGTCGTCAGTCGCCAGTCACCAGTCAAGATAACGTAGATAAGCCGCTATCTTCACAACCCGAAAATCAAAGCATTAAATCTTGGTGTCTTGGCGGTTCAAACTCTGGCAAACTCTTCCTGCTCGTCACATGGATCGCGCTGACGCTCATCATCAGTTTCGTGGCGAACGAGTGGTTCAGCATCCTCTCGCCCCGCCGCGTCATGCTCATTTCTCCGGCGATTGCGCTGCTCGTCGCGCTGGGGCTGTCACGCTTTAGCGCCCAAACGCGCCTGTTCCTGCTGGCGGTCATCCTCGTCTATTCCGTCACTAGTGTGGATGATTATTATCCCAAAGCACCTTGGGATAAAGTTGGCGCGGATATGGGACGCTACGCCGAAGCTGGCGATATGGCTCTAATGGAAATCTACTACGACGACACCGTGCTTTATTACTACACCGACCACGACATGCCCCCCGGCACCGTCGTCAAATCCCTGCGTATGTGGCGGCAGTTCGAATCCGCAACCTATCCCAACGGCGTAATCGACCTGCTCAACCAGCACAAAACGGTGTGGTTCACCCACTGGAGTCCCGACCAGTCTGGCTTTGACTTCCTCAAGCAAACCGGACACGTCCAAACGGCGCTCATGACGACCTATTGGGGGACGAACGCCCTCAATGTCTATCGTTACGATGTCATCCAGCCGGAGCCAGTGGTTGACTATACAAATGGAATGCGTCTGCGCCAGTTCGCCATCCACCCCGACGACCTGCGCGTCGATTTGTGGTGGTCTGCCACTCAGCCGCTTGATCAGGATTACAGCGTGTCAGTGTTCTTGTTGGATGAGAACGGCCAGCTCGTCGCCCAAAAAGACGACTTCCCGTTCCTGAACCAGCGCCCGACGACCGGATGGCAGCCGGATGAAGTGGTGTTTGACCCGCATACGCTGGAACTCGCATCGGGTTTGGCTGCGCTGCCTTCCGGTAGCTACACCGTCGCCGTCAAGCTCTACACCTACTATGACGGGCAGCAGTACCCCACCATCAACGGCGACCCGTGGCAGGTCATCGGTACGTTAGAATGGTAAACGTCAACGGGTAAATGATACCTGCCGGTTGTTACACAGGTTCGCTACCCGCCCTCAATCTGCACCGTCGGTATCGGCTGGCGCACCACCAGCAGCAAACCAATCGCTGCGAGGCATAACCCGCCGCCGATCATCAAACTGCTAGACATGCCCAGCGCTTGAATAATCGTCCCCGAACCCGCGAAGCCGATCACATAACCAATGAACTGCGAGGCGTTGTACATCGACAGCGGCGTAGCCAGTTGGTCACGCGGTGCAAGGTCGGTGATGAGCGCCGAACCCACCGCGAAACCGGCGCTAATCATGTTCTGCAAAGCCATCGCCGCCCAGAAGTGCCACAAGCTGGAAGCCGATGCCAGCACCGCCAGCCCCACCAGACTGCCGAAGTAACAAATCATAATCAGCGGTCTGCGCCCCAACTTGTCCGAAAGCCAGCCCATGAACACCGGCAGCGGCAAACTGAGGAGCGCCCCGACGGCACCCGTTCCCGTAATCGCTGTCGCATCAAATTGCAGCGTGTCCATAATCAATGACCGCCCCAGCACGATCTGGCTGTTGGCGATATGCGCAAGTACGCTGGCGAAAAACAGCAGCAGGAACACGCGGCTGAATAAAATCGATGGGGCAGCAGTCGTGCCACCTTCGCGCAGTTTTCGCGGCACATGCGGTTTATCCGCCAGCAGCAAACCACTCAACGGCAGCAGGATATACACCAGCGCCCCCAGTGTGAACAACGCTTCGTAACCCCATTGGTCAACGATCATGCCGCTGGCTATCCCACCGAGGATACCCGCCGACGACGGTGCCAGCCCAATGATGCCGAACACCCGTCCACGCTCAGACTTTTCCACGAATAATCCCGTGAGCAAACCCAGCAGCGTGACGTTCAGCCCCACCAGAAACCACAGCGCCGCTGTCAACCCCACCAGTGCGATAATCGTATCAACTTGTCCCATCCCATAGCTGATCGGCACCATAACCGTACCCGCCGCAATCAGCATCACCTTCCGCCGCCCAAAACGGTTTGCCACCCACCCGCCAAGGATCGACCCGACCGACAGCGCCAAAAAACCAATCGACAGCGAATAACCCGCAACTGTAGGGTCGCCCCCCAATCGTACCGCGTAGATCGGCAGCAGGGGAACAAAACCACTGCCCACCGTAAACATCACCAGACTACAAAAGAAAAGCGCAAAGAGTTGTTTTTTAGGCACGATATGCTTTCAAAATAAACCTGCAAGGTCACAATACACGAAAATATTGAATGAAGGCGAATTGATGCCTTCTACCACACCAAATTTACAAATGATCTATCCTCGAACAACTGGATTTTTGTAGAGAAGGGTCTATGTATTTAAAACGTAAATTTGTCTATAACCTACCACCCCACCACAAACAACGTTTTTTCGTAGGGGCTGGATTAATCCAGCCGCGCCCAGCCACCACCCCAATCATCTTCTCGTAGGGGAGCACCTATGTGCGCGCCCTTATTTTGCTTTCCAGATTTTAAGCATTGTTTTCCGTAGGGGAGGGGCTGAGACTCTCCCGCGTATTTTCTCCCTCCCCTGTTACTACGGGGGAGGGTTGGGGTGGGGGTGGCTTATCCCCCTCAGGGCGTCAGCGTCACCTTCAGCGACTCCTTACCCGAAGCCACCATATCCATCCCCGCGTGGAAGCTAGCGAGCGGCAGTTGATGCGTGATGATCTTGTCCATTGGCAGCAATCCCTGTTCCAACATGCGGATCGCAATCGGGTAGCAGTACGGGCTGAGGTGCGAACCGTGAATGTTGAGTTCTTTAGTGTCGCCGATAATCGTCCAATCGACCGTCACCGGCTCGCGCATCACACTGAACTCCACGAACGTCCCCAGCTTGCGGATCATGCGTAACCCTTGCTCGACCGCTGGCGGGTAACCGGTTGCCTCGATGTAAACATCGCAGCCGTATCCATCAGTCAGCTTCATGACTTCATCAATCACATCAACCTTCGATGGGTTCAAAGTCAAATCTGCGCCGCACAATTTTGCAATTTCGAGGCGGTCGTCGTTCATGTCAATGACAATCAACAGGCGCGGGTTCTTGAGCTTCGCCGCTGCCACCATCCCCATCCCCAGCGGCCCGACTCCAGCAATCACCACCACGTCGTCAAGCTGAATCTCGCCGCGGTCAACCGCATGGATGCCGCACGCCAGCGGCTCAATATAAGCCGCGTGATGCACGGGGATCGTCGTCGGCACTTTGTAATTCAGCGCCCCCACAGGGAACTTCATGTACTCCGCCATCGCGCCGAAGGTCGCCTTACGGAAGCCGTAAACATCATGCTTATCTTGGCACATCCAGTACTGCCCGCGCTTGCAGAATCGGCACTTCCAGCACGGCACAATCTGCTCGGATACCGCGAGGTCGCCGAGCTTAAGACCATATTTCTCCGCCGCCCCCGCGCCCAAACCCACCACCTCGCCCACGAACTCGTGACCGGGGATCACCGGCGTTTGGCAGTAGCCCGTGCGGTGCTTGTCGCCCCAGAACAGCGGCGCACCTTGGTAACACTTCAAGTCGCTGGCACAAATCCCCACCGATTTCACGCGCACCAACACTTCTTCCGCCTCAAGCGTCGGCACATCCCACTCTTGCAGCCGGTAATCCTGCGGCCCGTGGCACACAATCGCGGACATCGTTTTGGGTAATGCGTCAATAAATTGGCTGTTCATAAACATCCT
>JAPUDW010000371.1 GCA_027492915.1 Bacteroidota bacterium
ATTATTCATAGAATTAATCCTTCCAGTGAAGTTTATATTCACGTTCTTTGAGTCTCCTAGGGTCTTGTAAGCAATACAGCAAAAGTTATCAGTCTATCCACGCGCTCAAAACTATGTCGCTCACATTTCCAATTGAAATACACTTCTCTGTAGTTTTATCAACGCTGATGATATAAATGCTTATTTCACCCTCGCAATCTTTAACTGAAGCCAGAAAATTTGCATCAGGAGACCAAAGTGCTGTCGGCTCTAATTCTATGTCGGGAATTATTTCCTCGGACTTTTGTTCAATAAAATCCGATATATAAATTGATGCTAAATTGTCTATAGGGTTAGTACTTACAAAAGATACATAACTGCCATCAGGCGACCAATTCATAAACCAAGCATCAGTAACAAAATCCAATGTGAGATTTCGTTTATCTGTCGCATCGGAATTAATCAATAAAATAGACCATTTATCGCCTACATCCCATCCCGAATACCCTATCGTCTTTCCATCCGGTGACCAAAAGGGTAGCCAAGCATAGTCAGAAAGTTCATAAAAAGTCAGTTCTTCAGCATTAACTATTAAAATTCGATTTGGTAGTGAAGTGATCGCTATTTGCTTACTATCCGATGACCATCTTGGAGGCGCATAGCGAACATCTAGGTCTAACAATTGGTGCTCATTCGAACCATCCTTATCCATTAAATAAAGTTTTGGTCGTCCAGTACGTATAGATATAAACGCTAAATGGCTTCCATCCGGCGACCAAGAAGGATATGTGCCATCATCATGCGTAAGTGCATGTTGAATCGTTCCCTCAATAGTCGATACATATATATTCCAGCCGTACTCATTTATCGCTGAGAACGCAAACATCTTATGGTCAGGTGATATACTAATATTGCTATCAACATCAATATCTGTAGTCAATTTAGATGTAGAAAGTTTGGCAACATCTAGTTCATAAATATTCCTCATGCTACCATACCGCGCACTAAAAATTATTCTATCTTCTGCAAATGGTAAAGCTTCTTCCAACTGATGCTCATTGAAAACGCCTATTTGAAAAATGGTTAATCCACAAAACAAAAAGTACACATATACTTTCGACACTCTAACCATGAACATGTTATCCTACTAATTACATAAGAACAGTTTTCTAATTTTAATACGGCAAACTGCAATGACTACCTACGATTGCTATACGTGTGAACTACAAAAAAGAGCGCCGAAGCGCCCTTATTTGCGAGGACATTCGGAAGGGTCTGAGACCCTTCCCTACGAGAAGATTTTCGGCAACTTACCCGCTAATGAACAACGGTGAACGGGACTTCGTAAGGCGCTTGCAGGAAGCCGCCGCCATTATCCACAATCACGAGGCGCATCCGGTAGCTGCCCGCGATTAACCCCGGCACATACAGGTTCTCAAGCTGACCATTGACGATATTCTCAGTGTGGGTCGTGCCGATGGTCGTCCAATCCGCAATGCCGCCCCCAATGACTTCCACCTTATAGAACTTACCTTGATCGGCGGTGAACTGCACCGTGCCGAAAATGGGCGTTTCGCCGCTCAGTACCTGCCCCGGCTGCGGTGAGGTGATAATCGCCGTGGTGACAACCGGCCCATAGCCACCGCTGCCGCCACCCTGCAAAAGTGTAGGCTCGCAGGTGATGGTGGGCAAGAAGGCCAAGCCGTTATTACGGGCATAGTTTTCCGCCGCAACAGCATCATCCGGCACGGGCGGCGGGGCAATGAACAACTGTGCCTGCGCACCAGCCGCAGACGAAGCCAGTTCGTTCGGCACCTGACAGTAGAGGGGGGTGGGCGGTGGCTGCTGCCCCGCAACGGGTTGGAACTGGATCAAGCTGGCAATTTCCGGCGCGAGGCGGAAGGCCAACACCTGAAATACACCGGGCGAGACTTCGGTTAGCTGCACGCCGTTGGGGTTCTGCTGCGCGGGTTGGGGCGCGGGCGGGAACACCAAGTTGCCATCAGGATCAGGGATGCCAGCGGGGCCATCCAAGAACCATTCATTGATTCGGGCGCAATCAGTCGCGGGTTCGCGCAGACGGCGCACATCACAGATTTCGCGGCGCGAGATGCCACCGGGGGACTGCTGCTGGTCGGGCTGAAGCTGACCATTCACCGAGAAATCTTGCTGTAAGAGTGCCTGATTACCGTAGATGGTGTTTACGACGCTGTTCCAGATGGGGGCAGCACCCGTGAGGCCAGACGAGTTGACCATTGGATCGCCGTTGCTGTTACCAACCCACACGCCAACCGCAACATTGCGGGTATAACCGACCGTCCAGTTATCTTTGACATCATTGGTGGTACCTGTTTTGACAGACGCACCGAGCGCACCGGTATTCAAGGGGCTGTTGCCACCCATCGCGGTGCTGCGAGCGTTGTTATCCGCCAAAATATCGCTGATGATGAAGGCGATGCGCGGGTCTACGGCCTGTTTGCCATAAGCGGGTTTATTCACCGTGCGGTCGGTTGGGGTACCCGTGGTGCAGCCGTTTTCGTAGTTGAAGATGATGTTATCGCTGCTATCCAACACGCATAGGATGGCAGCCGTTGGGACATAAGAACCTTGATTCGCGAATACCGAGTAGCCATTGGTGAGATCGAGCAGCGAGACCTCGCCACCGCCAAGCGTCAGCGACAGGCCGTAGAGGTCGGCATTATCGCCTAAGCTTTCAACACCGAAGCGGCGCATGAGGCCGAGCAGGTAGGCGACACCGTAGCGGCGCAAGGTTTGCACGGCAGGGATGTTATAACTGTTCGCCAGTGCATAGCGCATAATCATCGGGCCGTGGAATACACCATCGTAGTTGCGGGGGGTGTACTGCGCCTGCCCCGGAATGCCGATGTTGGTGGGGGTATCCCAGATGACATCACCAGCCGTCATACCGTTTTCCATCGCGGCGGCGTAGTTGAAGGGCTTCATGGTGCTGCCCGGTTGGCGCAGCGACACGGCAACATTCACGCGACCATCAATGGCGTCGTTGTTGTAATCGACACTGCCGACCATCGCCAAGATTTCGCCTGTGAGCGGCTTGAGAACGACGACTGAGGCGTTGGTGACGTTGTTGCCTGCCAGCGAGGCGACCTGCCCACGGGCGGATTCCTGCGCGGCGTTGTTGATGTCGAGGTCAAGGGTGGTGTAGATGGTGAAGCCGCCGCGTGCCACATCTTTGGGCGCGTAGCCAATTTCAGCCATGAGCTTTTCAAACTGGGTTTCGGCATACACGGTGAAGTGCGGGGCTTCCAGCGAGATATTACGGGGCACGAAGTTCAAGCCTGCGGCTAGCGCTTCATTGGCCTGTGCCTGTGTGATCTTGCCGAGCACCACCATGCGTTCCAGCACCAAGCGCCAACGCGCCTCCACTTTGTCCTGCACCTGCGGATCGTTGTTGAGCGGGTCGAGGTCAGCGGGAGCCTGTGGCAAGCCTGCAAGGAGCGCAGCCTCGCCCAAGGTAAGTTCGCTCACCTTTTTGCCAAACAGGGTTTGGGAGGCGGCTTCGGCACCATAGGCCAGATTGCCATAGTAAATCTCGTTCAGATAAAGTTCGAGGATTTGCTGCTTGCTCATCTGTCCGGTGAGCGCCAAAGCAAGGCCGATTTCGTCGAGCTTACGCTGCACGCTGCGTTCGGCACGGTATTCAATGTCGAACAGCACACCACGCACAAGCTGCTGGGTGATGGTGCTACCGCCGGTCGAGCCTTCTTGCAAACCGACGAACTGCAAAAACGCGCGGATGGTTGACTGCACGTCGATGCCGGGGTTGGTGAAGAAGCTGTCGTCTTCGATAGAAACGGTCGCATCAATCAGATACTGTGGGAACTCGGAGTAGGCGACCTTGGTACGGCGACCTTCGCCAAAGACTTCATACAATTGGCGACCATTGCGGTCGAGGTAGAAGGTGCTCTGAAATTGTTGATAGTTGTTGATCTCAGATACACGCTGAGTCAACTGCTGCTGCACACGCGAGGCATACGCACCGCCGATAGCGAGGGTGAGCAGCGTTAGGCCACCGCAGAATATGGCGACAAAGCCCGCGAACAAGCCGAGACATCCGCGAGAACAGCCGAGGAAACCACGCTTACGGGCGGCAGGGCGACGGCGCAGCGGCTGAGAAGGCACATTACCGGCCTGCGGCGGCGGAGGCGGCGGGATGTTCGAAGCCTGCTGATAGGTCGGCGCTTGATACTGCTGCGGCGGGTTGTAGTTGCGGTGGGCAGGCGGTGGCTCGTGCGGCATGGTGTTATCCAAGCGGACGGCCTTGTGCTGCACCGTGTTGCCCACATCTTGGCTAGGGCGGGTGTTAAAATCGGGATTGGGGTCTAGGCCACCGCTGCCCTGCAACGTTTTGTTGGGGTCAGGCACACCCGGTTCACGCATGACGGGCATGGTGGGCATATTACGCGCATCCATCGGGTTATCGGCGTTCCACAGCGGCTTGGATGGCGGCGCATCATGCTGGGTCGCCTCAATGTCGTCGCTAAAAGGCAAGTGAAACGGGATGTCATCATCCGGTCGTTCTTCGGGTACTTCATCGGGCAGTCGGGAGTCGCGTTCGTCAGGCATTCAGTTCTCCGCACATTCGTTTATCTCAGCTCATGTACCACATGCAAACTGCTGGTATATCGTCAGGGTTAATCCATACCTCTATAATAGCAGAACACACGCTTTGCAGTATGGCGCGAACCTGACGCAAAGGCTTCGGCTGAATGGCGTAGGGCAGACGTTGGCTTGAGGCTGAGCCTCCCGCAAACAACAGAATAAGCTATACTACATTGCAGGGTTCTATGTGATAAACATGTAGGACAAAAAGACTATTCGATACGTGGTAGTGGTTACAATGTAAGCGATGTGTGGATTGACAGCGCAGATGTGATGTTGACGGTTGATAATTAAGGGAATACCAACGGACAGCATGTATGCTGTCCCTACGAAATAAATATTGTGTAGGGACGAGCTACATCTCGTCCGTCTTATACCCAATTATCGAATTATTTCATCAACCATCAATATGCCGTCCCTACGAATGCGATTTTGCAAGTTATTGCGCTTGATGACCACCGCTTACCAAATTCACCACTACCCGATATACAAATTAGAACACGCATTATGATGAAAGACGCACAGCAACCTATTCCCTACCCCACCCCGCTCGGACGGTTTGTGCTGCGAATGCCGCTCACATTATTCCGGCTCGGTTTGGGCGACATCCTCAACCTGCTGCGGTTGATGATCTTGACAACACGCGGGCGCAAATCCGGTGAAGCGCGTTATGCGGCGGTTGAGTACCGGCGGCATGGGAGCAAAATATACATCATTTCAGCATGGGGCGAACGCACCGACTGGTACCGAAACCTGCTGGTTGACCCGCTGGTGACGCTGCAACTTGGACGAGAAAAAGTGAGCGCATTAGCGGACAAGGTGACTGACCCCGCAGAGGCAGCACGGGCGCTGCACCTGTTCCGGCAAAGCGCACCCGCCCGCTACGACGCGGTGTTGGGGCGGTTGATTGAGGATGAAATCAGCGGCATCAAATTACGGGATGTGTCCGACCAATTCACCGTGGTGCGTCTGGACATCATCGGGGATGAACCTCTGCTCAAGGGGTTACGCGCCGACTTGATCTGGTTATGGCCGGCGGCGTTGGTCGGGTTGGCAATACTCATCGCAGGAATTGGTCGCGCGGGTTCAGAGAAATAAGGGAGGGTATTGTGACGGATCTTGCCGATCAAGCTGACCTTTTACAACAGGTGCGCCAAGCGCTGCAACAGGTACGGCAAGCGTTGCAGAACGAGGACTACGACCAAGCGATTCAAGGGCTGCTGCACTCGACTGAATTGGCACGCGCCCTGAATGATCCGGCAGCGGAAGGACGCCACCTCGGCAACCTCGCGTTGATTTATTACCGCACCAAGCAGCCCGAACTGGCGTTACAAAGTTTCGACCGTGCGCTGCAAATCGTGCGGGCGGAAAATGATCGTCTCACGGAGGATGGCATCCTCGGCAACATCGGCAATATTATGCGCGAGATGAGGCGCTTTGATGAGGCGATTGATTACCTGAACCAAGCGCTGCTGATCGCCCAAGAAATTGGTGACACACGCGGACGCGGCATCTGGCTGTCGAATCTCGGTCTGGTATATGACGATTTGCAGCGCTTTGATGAGGCGATTGATGTCCACCGCGAGTCGGTCAATGTGGCGCGGGGAATGCGCGACCAACGCAGCCTCGTGGCGCGACTCAGTAACCAAGGCAATTCGCACCTAACGCTGGGGCAGCACACCGAGGCGATTAAATGCTTTCATGAGGTCGTATCGCTGTACAAGTCGCTGGGGAATGTAGCAAAAGCGGCACTGCGGCTGGGCATCATCGGCAATATTTACAATGACCTTGGACGCAGCGCGAACACCGAGTTTGAAGCCCGCTTCTACTACGAACTGGCGCGGGATACGTATGTGGAAACATTGAAGCTGGCACAAGAAGTTGGGGACAGCGTGGCGGAAGGCGACCTGCTGACCAGCTTGGGC
>JAPUDW010000372.1 GCA_027492915.1 Bacteroidota bacterium
AAGTTCCTTTAAACTTTGTTCATTGGTTGGAAAATCAGGTAAATTTAAGCGAATTAACAGTAAGCACATATCTTCGCTGGACGGAGGATTTCTTAGTAAACACAGGGGGGTATAAAGAAAGTAGTGGAAAACCAGAGCGCAAAAAACGTATGCAAGAATTGTCAATTAATTTATTGATTGACTGTCTAAATATAGTTCAAATAAAAGCTTGGCTTAGAAATATTATTGCATATAGAAACAGCTCAGTTGGTGCAGTTCAAGCAAAAGCAGCGATTAAGCAACTAATCACTCAGTTGCTTGAAATAGGTTATTTGGAGCCAATAATATTACAAGAATTAGATGCTATTTCTATTCCAAAGCAAGATATAAACCCTCTATCACGACGTAATCTTTCGCTAGCAGAAATTAAACTTTTGATCTCTGCTACCGTAGATATGGCAACTTCCGATAATCAAGCTAAGCGTAACAAACTTTTAATACTAATGTTTAGCTACTTACTGATGAAACCACATGAGGTTGCTAAAATAACATGGAAACAAACTGATACTAACAAAATTGACCAAACACTATCTATATACAAGCCAAATGCTTACCTAACTGTTAAAGCGCCAAAATTTGCCTATGAAGCTTATACCAATTGGATGAATTGCTTTGATAAGCCTAGTGAGTCTACTTTCAGCGGAACACCCATAATACGAGCAATACACAAAGGTGGTAATATTGCATCGCAGGGTATGGGAACAAGAGGAATTTTGAAAATAGTCGAACAAGCCGCATTACATACAAATCTTGGTGAGGTTACGCCTCTAGATATACGACATTCCGTTGCTCAAATCATGGTGAAAGAAAAAATCTTTCCAGTTGACATTGTTAGCAGACTAGTTGGTCATGCTAGGGGTAGCGCAGCATCTCAATTATTTGATAAAACTCACGCAAAACATGCAGGTGAAGTCATCTTTGTGCCAGATTTTCTATCGTAGAATTACAGAATAGACATTGAACTAAATAAACTTCAATTTAGTGCCTATTAATAAGTCTCATCTCCAATGTGAAATATAGCGAGAATATTTGATTACCATGAAAATTCCGCCTTCGTAGGGACTGCATACATGCTGTCCGCCAGCGCCCCAACCCGCCACGCCCCTCTCACCACACCGCTCCCCTACCCGATCTGCGTTCCTCCCCTGTTACTACGGGGGAGGCTGGGAGGGGGTCTATATTTCACTCAGTACTCGGTACTATGTACTCGGCACTTCTTATTTCTTACGTTTATTTTCGGTTAACCCGACAAACCACTTTCCAACCATTTCCCAACCCGATTAACAACCCCGCTCCCTCAGAATGGTTAACGCCAACCGCCCTTAAAAGCTGCCAAATGTTCTTCCAAATGGTCACCCTTTTCGCGCCCATCTCTGCTACCCTGTTCATAGGAGCAATCACATCTTGCTCCCTTGCCCTGTTACTACGGGCTATCGCGGACTGAGCTTGCGAGGGTAGCCGATGTGGGTTGGGGATAGGGGTTTCCGCACACTTTAACAGCCAACCATACACATCCTTGCCTTGACCTTTAACTGTTGACTAAAGACTTGAGACTACTTTTGCAGCAAACATTGCAGCAGCAACTCACACACTTCCTTGCTGCAAATCGCTTGCTTTTCTCTGGAAACTTGAAACTTGTCACTTGAAACTAAAAACTACCGATTGGCAATCTTGGCTATAGTCCCCTTGTGGGGCGGCAGCACACCAACACCCTATTTTTCGCCAATTTTGCCAAAACCCAGCCGAGGATAACGCTTTATGGCACAAATTTTGCCAATTGAAATTGCCGAAATTGCTGCCAACTTTGCCAATCGTTTGTTCCCCTTTCCAAGCTGTACTCAGCAAATTGGAGAGGCTGCGAGCGACCCTAGCAAGTGACGGGGAGGTTCTGACAGTTCGGACACTGATATGCGAAGCTATCCTGTGGACGACTCTGAGTGCGCAGCCTCCCGTGGGACGACATTTCCGACATAAAAACGACTTATGGCGAATCCGCCGCCGCCGCCATCGCCGCCATAAAGCCAAAATTCGGAAACTGCACTAAAAATGATTCCGAATCAAAAAGCGATGAACCATAGTCCACCGCTTTCGACTGGTCACTTAAAACTTAAAACTTGCCACTACTCCATGAACTTCGGCTTTTCCTCGGTCGGTACCGGACGTGGGCGAATAGCCGCAGCCTGCCGCACACGGCGTTCCGGCGGGGCAATCACATTCCGGCGTTCGGGAGCCTGCGCCGACCATTTGGGCATCGTCTGCCGCGCCCGTACCCGCGATACGCTCAACAGCAAGCCGGTACCCGCCAGCAGCACCACCAGCGACGAACCACCAAAGCTGATGAACGGCAAAGGCGCACCTGTCGGCGGCACAACCGCCGTCATAACCGCAATATTCAGGAGGGCTTTAATGGCAATCCAGATAATAATACCCGCCGCCAGCAGCGCACCGAAGGGGTCAACCGACCTGCGCGCCACCTGCACACCGCGCATCACCAGCGCGATATACAGAAAGACGATCAAGCCAGCGCCCATCAAACCCAATTCCTCACCAATCACCGCGAAGATACTATCGGTATGCGGCGCGGGCAAATTACCGAACTTCTGCTTACCCTGCCCTAAGCCAACACCCGTCAGGCCGCCGTTGTTGAACGCGATAATCGCCTGCTGCACATGGTAATCCGCCTGTGTTACGTCCGCAACCGATTCGACGAAGCCGCTTAAACGCCCCTGTGCGTAATTCGGGCCGATGGTCGTCAGGTACACGAAGCCGATCACGCCCACGATAGCGCCCGTGACCGCGAGTTGTAGGAGGTCAGCACCCGCGAGGAAGAACATGATACCCGCGACCGCGATCACCGTCGCTGCGGTACTGATGTCCGGCTGACGTAAGATCAACACCGCCACGATGCCGACGAGGAAGGCGAAGGGCAGCAAGCCGTAGGTAATACTGCGGATCTGGGTACGGCGCGAACTGAGCCAAGCCGCCATATAAATCACCGTCACCAGCTCGGCCAATTCGCTAGGCTGGAAGGAACCGTTAATGAGTGAACGCCGCGCACCGAACACATCGTCACCAAACAGCAAAACCGCGATCAACGCGCCGATGGTCACCAGCAGCAGAGGAACCGCCAACCGCCGCCAGAAACGGTAATCGACAAAAGCCATCACCAGCATCACCACGCCACCGATGACCGCGTTACGCACATGCTGAAGGAAGATGGTCGACTCGTTGCCGTAGCTCTGGTAGCTCCAGTCAAAGGTCGTGCTGTAGACCATCATCAGGCCAATCGCCAGCAGGATGCCGACCAGCACCAGCAGGTAGCCATCCAACGTCGCCACGAAGCTGCGTTTTTGCTCGGTCGCGGGGGCTTGCACCGGCACGGCGGGAACCGAACGCGGTGTCGCCCGTACCGGACGCGGCGCGGGGGGCGCTTCGGGCAGAACATCAGTAATTGGACTGTTCTCAAACATCGGTTGGTCAGCCATAATGCGCCTCAATAATGTTTACTACTTAGAGGGTATCACAAGCCGCGACTTTTAGAGATTAAAATCCAGCCCGTGTAATAATCTGTAATGATTATAGTCCCATTATCAGTTGGCGAAAGTGTTCACCCCGCGCCACGAAGTCGATATAGGCATCGTAGCTCGTGCCACCCGGCGACAGCAGGACGACATCACCCGGCTGTGCGCGTTTCGCGGCTTCGGCTACGGCTTCATCGAGCGTTTTGACCCGCGACACTGCATCGGTGTTTCCTGCGACCTGCTTTACCACGCCGACGACCAGTTCCGCCGCATCGCCAAAGGCCACGATATGCCGGCACTTGCTCAACGCCAGCCGGATCATCTCTTCCCACGGCAGGTTTTTATCCTTACCACCCGCCAACAGCACCAGCGGCTCGGTAAAACTGCGTAAAGCCGCCAGCACCCGTTCCGGCGCGGTGGCGATACTGTCGTTGATATAAGTCACGTCATTAACCACGCGCACCACTTCGAGGCGGTGGGGAACGGGCTTGAAGTCGCGGATGGTGGCTTCCATCACATCAGCATCCACGCCGCTCGCACCGGTAATCGCGCAGGCCGCCAGCACGTTCATCACGTTATGCTCGCCGCGCAGGGGGATGTCTTTTTGTTCGCACACAATTTTGGGGTCGCCTGTTAAGCTGGAACGCCCGACCACCAGCAAGCGCTGACCAGCCATAAACGCGCCGTCGCTGACCATCGTTTGCCCGCTGAACCACACCAGATTGCCCTGCACGATCTCGGCTAGGCTGCGGCTCACACCATCATCGTACCCCAACACGGCGGTGTCGCTCCTCCCCTGATGCGCGATCAGGTTGGCTTTGGCGCGGGTGTAATTCTCCATCGTTCCGTGCCGGTCGAGATGGTTGGGGGTGATGTTCAAGATCGCGCCGAGGCGGGGACTGGTGGTCATTAATTCGAGTTGGAAGCTCGATAGTTCCATCACCACCACATCTTCTTTTTGGATTTGGGGCAGCACGTCGAGCAGGACATCGCCGATGTTTCCGCCAACCCATGTGGTCATACCCGCACGTTTAAGGATTTCGCCTGTGAGTGTGGTGGTCGTGGTTTTCCCAGCGCTGCCGGTAATGCCGATGACGGGTGCAGGTGAACGCTGCATAAAGAGTTCAGCGTCATTCGAAATGGGGATACGGCGTTTAATGGCTTCCTGCACAATCGGCAGTTCGGGTGAAACCCCACCGGAGATGCACAGCAGGTCAACACCGTCGAGCATCGACTCTGGATGCCCACCCAGCACAAACTCGACATCGGGGAAAAGCGCTGTTTCACTCGACAGCTTTTCGGGTGTTCGCGAGTCGCTTACCAGCACGCGTGCGCCAATGGTCGGCAGCCAGCGTGCGAGCGCCTTACCTTGCCGTGCGAAACCCAATACCGCTACTTTCTTGCCGTAGAGTTTGTCGGGCTTATGGGTACCGTTCGGGTGAGAAGTCATAGCGGGTTTAGTCTCATAACAACGCCAGCGCTACGCCAAAAATCGCAGCTAACAGGCCGATCAGCCAGAAGCGCTGCACGACCTGCGTTTCGCTCCAACCGGCGTGGTTAAAGTGGTGATGTATGGGCGCGATCAGGAATAGGCGTTTGCCGATGCCCGTAACCGGATCTTTGGTACGCTTATAATAGGCAACCTGCAAGATGACACTGAGGGTTTCAACCACCGGCACAATGGCAATGACGGGCAGCAGCAGCCATTGGCCGGTCATGATGGCGATAGTACCGAGCGTCGCGCCCAGCGCTAGCGAACCGGTATCGCCCATGAATAGCTGCGCCGGATGGGCATTGAACCACAGGAAGGCGAAACACGCCCCTACCATGAGGAAACAGAACTGGGTGAGGAAGATTTGCCCCTGTAGGTAACCGATGACACCGTAAGCTGCGAAGGCGCTGGCGGAGATAATGCCAGCTAAACCGTCCATACCATCGGTAAAGTTAATGGCATTCGACATGCCGATGATATAAAACATGGTGATGGGTACAAACAGGATTGGATGGATGGGAATGGGGAACGGTAGCAAGGGGATGATAACCTGATTGGCGAATTGAAAGCCACCCCCGTAGAAGGAAATCATGAGCGCAACACCTGCCGCGAGGATAAGCTGACCCGCGAACTTGGCTCGTGGGCTGATTCCCTCGCCGATGGGGCGACCATGCGAACGCTGGATACCTTCCCAATCATCAACCATGCCGAGCAAGCCGAAGCCGACCATCACAACCAACGGCAGCAGGATACTCGCGCCGGTTACGGTTCGGATAACGTTGACCAAATTAAGGCCAAGCGCGATCAGAATGACCGGTACTACGATCATAATACCGCCCATTGTGGGGGTACCGACCTTTTTTTGCTGTTCCTGATTCAACTCTTTTTTGATCAGCTTGCCGATTTTCAGGCGGCGTAAAATTTCAACAAAGGGGCCGCCCCAGATGACCGCCAGCAAAAAACTGATACCACCAACCGTGATGGCAAAAGGAAGTTGTCCTGCCATATTGCTCGTAACCTCATTGTAAGCACAGACATGAAAGCAGGCTTGAGTATAAACAGCTTACCTGCTAAAGATCAAATCACTGGTTAATCTCACCGACGACGGCACCCTGACTCACCAAGGCTTTACGAGTTGCGTCATCAGGGATTTCCATGATAACCACCAATCGTTCCGCAAGGCGGCGGAAGATCGGCGCCACGACCTGACTTGCCCAACGCCCACTTGACGGCTCGTCCAATTTAATCAGTACAATCGCCTGCGGGTCATCGGCGGGGAAGAACCCGATGAAGCTCATGATCCATGCATCCGAACGGTAGCGCACAGGGCCGGGGATTTCGGCGGTACCGGTTTTACCTGCGATGGTATAACCGGGGAGTGAGGCTGCGTCATCGAGGCCGTTCTGCACAACCGCAACCATCATATCGCGCACAATATGAGCCGTTTCGGTGGAAATCGGGTGGCTAAGGG
>JAPUDW010000373.1 GCA_027492915.1 Bacteroidota bacterium
TCGACTTCGCGTTCGAGCGGGTTATAGGGAATCTGGATCGCTTGAATACGTCCAGTTTTCATGACACGGGCAAGCTCATCAAAGGACGCGCTGCTGTAGTGGGTTGCGCCGATCATTCTGACTTTATTTTCCGCCACCAATTGTTCTAGCACCACCAGTTGATCACGCCACGCCAGCAGGTTGTGGATCTGGTACAGGTCGATCTTGCCGCCAAAGAAACCAAGCGCACGTTGGATTTGCCGGCGGCCTTCAGCGGTGGTGGACGCCCAAACTTTGGTGGCGATGAAAGCTTGGTCGCGGCGGCCTTCCAGTGTTTTGCCCAGCACACGCTCGGCCTGCCCGTACATCGGCGATGAGTCGAACACGTTGGCACCCATTTCTAGCGCGGCATCGACAACAGCACGGGCGTTGGCTTCGACAGCGTAACCCCGTACATCAAAGGTTTTCCATGTACCCATGCCGACGACCGGCAGTTGCACCCCTGTTTTGCCAAAGATTCGATGATCCATTGATGAATGCTACCTTGTTGATGCCGATTATGAAAAGGAAAACAGCACCCATCTTATATCAATCGGGTGCTGTTTGGGCTGGTGTATTTGGTTAGAAACGCGGTTTGTTATGGTTACAGGTCGTGCAGCTCGTCGAGGTTAATTAGCCCATGCCGCAGTGCTGACAGTGCCGCCGCATGACGGTCAGACGCGCCAAGTTTGTTCATGGCCTGCGCGAGTGTTTCGATGACCGCTTTCAGGCTGATTTGCAAGTGTTGGGCGATTTCTGGATTTTCGAAGCCAGCCGCCACGTATAACAGCACTTGACGCTCGGTAACGTTTAAGTCTTGATTATCGCCGCCGATCATGCCGGTGACGATACGTTCAGCCACGCCTTGACCGAGTACCATCTGACCTTGCGTAACCTTGATGATATTTTCGATTAGTTCGCCTTCGTCGCCAGATTTTAGGATATAGCCGTGAGCACCGGCCCGCATGGCTCGCATGATGTACCAATCTTCATCGCGGCCTGTCAGCACCAACACTTTGACATTGGGGGCTTCGGCACGGACGGTCGGTAAGATTTCGAGACCACCTTTACCGGGCATATTCAGGTCGAGCAGCAGCACGTCTGGCAGCAGCGACATGACTTCGCGCAGGGCGATGTCACCATCCGAGGCTTCACCGACGACCACAAACTCGTCGCGGGATTCGAGGAAAGTTGCCAGCATCCGGCGCATCATAACGTGATCGTCCGCCAGTAAGATGCGAATGGTCGGTTTAGAACGCCGGTTAGCTGTTTTGCTATTGGCGATGGCATCGGTGCGGATAGCCGTTCCGGTGTCGGTGTGGTGTTTGGGCGCTTCAAGTACGGATTCCAGTACCGAGGCTAATGCATCACCGGTGGCGTAACGTCGGGCGGGATTCTTTTCCAAGGTGCGCAGAATGATACGTTCAAGGTCAACCGGAAGGTCGGGCTTGATGAGGCGCGGTGGCGGTGGTGGTTGGCGCACCTGCTGCATGAGTAGAGCCGGAATTTCATCGGCATCGAAGGGCAGATGTCCGGTTGCCATTTCGTAGAGGACGACACCGAGCGAGTAGATGTCGGTGCGGTGGTCGAGGGTATGACCTTGCGCTTGTTCCGGCGAGAGGTAAGCTGGTGTGCCGATGACCATACCGTCAGCAGTAACACGCTTGGCTTCTCGCGGGAGTGCCAAACCCAAGTCCATAATCTTGATGGTACCGTCGGGCGTGACTTTGATGTTGGCCGGTTTTACATCGCGGTGGATGATATAACGCGCGTGGGCATAGGCCAACGCACGAGCCATCTGTGCCCCCAGCTTGACGACCGTTTCTGGTGCCGAAGGGATGTAATTGGTCAGCGGGTCGCCATCAACAAACTCGACGACCAAGAAGTGGTGGTCACCGTCTTCGCCGATGTCATAGATCGACATGATGTTGGGATGGTTCAACTGGGCAGCGGCGGTCGCCTCTTGAAAGAAGCGTTTGCGGGTGGTTTCGCGGACATGCGGCAGCAGCACCTTCAATGCTACAGGCCGCCCCAATTTGGTGTCCAACGCCTTATAGACGGTGGCTGTCGAGCCATCACCAAGATGTTCTTGTATTTCGTAGCGGTCGTTGAGTTTGCTTCCAATCATGCCGTGATGTCCATTCCAGCGCGGGAATATTTCCTTTTTCTAACGCAAGCATATCACAACATGCAGAACTGCGCACCTTCAGGGTTTACGATTTTCATGACCGTACCGAAGCCCCCGAAATAGCAATCTGTAGATATGGAGCCAAATAGGGACATTGATTGTTTTGTCAGGCAGGAATAACCCATCAGTTAATTGAAAGTTGTAGGAGGCTCGACATGACCACCAAGACCAAGGTTAACGGTACAGCTAAGGATGTCGCGGTAGCTGTAGACGACGGTGTGGCACAGAACAACGGTGTCATCAACCCATTTGCGTTGGCGGAAGTAATCGCTGACCGCAAAATTCCGTGGAAGGAACTCCCGAATGCGCCACGCGTGCTGGAAGAAATCCTGCAAACCCCCTATGAAGAACTCTTTGATCCGGCATTCGGCGGGCCGTTGTATACCGGCCTGAAGCTTAACAGCAAGCTCGAACTGGTTCCCGAACGGTCGCCGCTGCTGGATGTTGAACTGAACCTCGACCTCAATGATCTGGAAAACCCGCTAACTTCACTGAACATCACGAAGCTGGCTGACCTTGGGTCACGTTTTAATACCAAGGATGTGGGCAGTATCGAAGTCACGCACGCTGAAATCGTCCGGCAGCAGTATCTACAACTGACGCTGCGCTTGCCGGATGAAGAACGCTTGAAGCATCTGGCTCGTATCCTGTCGCGTGATCTGGTGGCGACGATTTCGCACGATGCACGGGCGAACGGGAACGCTAAAGATTGGACACCACCGAACGGGACGTGGGGCGATCCGGGGCGCTTCTTTAACGAAGGCACCGAATTCTCCGACCCGATCCAAGGTGCGGTCGCGAACTGCTATTACATCGCGGCACTGTCCTCGGTGGCGTGGGCGAAGCCGTTCCAGATTTCGCAGATGACCCGTGCGACTGGCACCAGTCAGCAGAGCTTCAAGGATATGGTGCGCTTCTATAAGCCGGACAGCGGTGGGGCACTGGATAAGCAGATCGAAGTGACGGAAGCCGTGCCGCAGACAATGGGTGGCAACTTCATTTACGCCCGTTCAAGCGAAAGCGCCGAGATCTGGCCGAGCGTGTATGAGAAGGCGTATGCCAAGCTCAAGACGGGCATTAGCGGCGACCATCCCGACATCACCGCGACGGCGTGGGGTGACTGCGTGTGGGCGACGGCGCAGCTTACCGGCGGCAAGCGTTTTTACTACGATACGGCTAACCGTTCTGATGATACGCTGTGGAACCTCGTTCGCGGGAACTCGATGAGTTACCGAACGTTTAACCCGATGACGGCATGGACGTATTCGACGGGTGCGGCGGCTGAACGGCACCTGAATTACAGCGGGGCGACGGTGGTAGCTTCCCACTGCTACAGCGTCCTCGGTTGGGCGTACTACAATAACCGGAAGTATATCGTGCTGCGTAACCCGTGGGGCAACACCGAAGCGACGGTGGCGACCTTCGGCGGGACGCATTGGATGTACGATATTAGCTGGTGGCGACCGATCACCATGAACATCGTGGACGGCACGTTCGCGATGGAAGCATGGGCATTCAAGCACTACTTCGCGGGTCTGGGTGTCGCCAAGTAACCGCGAGCGCTGACTTTGTGGGTGAGGGGCGGGTGGATGCGAGTCTACCCGCCCTTTTTAGTTGATAGTTTCAAGTCTCAAGTTACAAGAAAAAGCCGATCCGAATCGCCATTTCACGGGAAGCTTTGCACAGAAGCCAAGGTTTATGGCGGCGATGGCGGCGACGACATAAGGGTGGTTTTCCGCCATAAAAGTTCAAGATGTTGAAAAAGTTAGAAATATTGCAGTTGTTACAATGCATTTTTAACGGCGAGATTTGAGAGAGCTACCCGCCAATTCTGCAAATGCAGCGAAAGCGGCAAATGCGGCGGACGGTTTTGGCAGCGAGATTGAGGGAGTGAACTGTCGAAGATTCGTAAGATTCTGCAAATTCGTCCCACGGGATACTTCGTAATCACTTTTACAGTGCAATTTCGCGGTGAATGGCGATAGACCCCACCCTAGCCCTCCCCGTAGTAACAGGGAGGGAATAAATTCTTTTGGCAATTTTGGCGGCAATTACGGCAATGGCAAATGGCAATTTTGTGCCAGCTATGCCAGAGGATAAACCCTGTAAATGGGGATGAAAAGTGCGATGTTAAGATGAGCGGGTGATGTGTAGTGTATTATCACCCAAGTCTATTTTAGAACATTTGTGTCGTCAGAGTCAAGCGACTGTGGTTAGAGTTTACAAACTTTGGTGTCAGCGTTTGGGGGGGAATAGGGTTCATTGTGTGTACAACGGTTTTATTGGCAATTCTATTCGGGATGCGACAGATCTCCATGCGGTTCAAAATCAACCCACGCATTATTTTTGAGGCAAGCGTTATTGCACTGTTGTTTCTGATGCTGTATGTCGAGCGTGATCTTGGTTATGCGGGGATCATCACCATCTTTTGCGTGAAGCCATTCCTCGTATTATTGTCTGTCATCCTATTGGTGATCCGCATATGGCAACTATTCCCGCTTTCGGCTGTAACGCCTGCAAAGATCATTGCCCCTCTATTGATCGGCGGCTTTTTGACCGTTTCGATTGTGTTTGCTAATGAAATTATTTTTGCGCGAGAGATCATTCGCTTCCGTTTGCAACGCGAGTGGTTTGATTATGTGGTGTCGGCTGCCTCGCAACCCACCTGTGAAAAAGCGCGAGAGTATGGATGTCGGCAATGGTTTACGTTTCCTGATGGAGCGCCACCGTCATCTGCGACGATATACCGTTTTGAGGATGGATTAGCGGTTGATGTTGACAGTCGGCAATAAATAGGCATTATGCATCTGCGTAATCAAACAGGATTACCGCAAGGATTAACGATTGGCATATGGAAAGTTGGCTGCGAATATGCGCTAGGTGATGGTTGGTACTTATGCGGCGGTGGGACATAAGTGATTTAGTATTCTTTCGCAATATCGACGATGCGGCCAGTGGTGATGCGGACGAGTTCGGCGCGGAAGAACGCGCGGTTGGCTGGAGAGGGTAAACGAAAATAAATACGCAAAATCTGCCATAGTGAATACGGTAAATGGCGTTCATTTTATCGAGCCGTTTAATAATTTCAGCGTGCATAAAACCTCTGAAAAATTACGATGCAATCGTACCAATATTCACAAGCTTTACGGGAGAAATTAGACACTTGGCCTAGGCTTGGATAGGTCACTCCCCCTATGCATTCGTTACAATTTGTGTCATAATAAGGGCTGTAGAGTATGAAACTGTTCAGGTCGAAATTGCAACATGCGCTCCTGTTCTTTACAACACATCAGCCGCTTCTGCATTGTTTGCCCCGTAATGTTCACCTGCTCTATGTCCCTATATATGTGTGTTTAGACAGGAGTCTATGACAATGGCAAAGAAGTTGTATGTCGGCAATCTCGCCTATTCCACCACTCAGGAAGCAGTTCGTGAATTGTTTGCCCAAGCTGGTGATGTAGCCGATGTCGCCCTCATCACAGATCGTGACACCGGTCGTCCGAAGGGCTTCGGCTTTGTCGAGATGGCAACTGAAGAAGGCGCACAGGAAGCTATCCGCCGCTTCAACGGTTTTACGCTGGACAGCCGTGCGCTAACCGTTAACGAAGCTCGCCCCCGTGAAGAACGTTCGGGTGGTGGTGGTTTCGGTGGCGGCAACCGTGGTGGTGGCCGTGACAACCGCGGCGGTGGCGGTGGGCGTGGTCGCTTCTAAGTAGAAGTTGTAGCCAATGCTAAAGATCAGCGCAAGGGGCTTTTATGCTCTTTGCGCTGTTTTGTTTCGGGGGGATTGATCCATAATCAGCATAAGGAGTTGACGGTGGAAAAGAAAGCTCGCACTGCGAAGCCAGTCAGCAAAGCGCGCGCCAAAGCAGAGTATTTTTGCCTGTGGGTGAAGCGGAATTACGAGGATACGTGGCGTGCTGTTAGTAAGCATGATACCCGTGAAGCGGCTCAGGAGGAATTGGACAAGCGGCGTGGTTATACCGGCGTTTTTAACTACGATAACGCTGAACTGCGCGTCCTTTCACGGACTGAAGCCCGTAAGGAATTTGGCAAAGAGTGGGACTACAAGCCGATTGGCGGTGGGCGGAAGCCGGCACCGCAGCGCGGCGAAATCGATGACGAAGCATAAGAACCTCGATTATAGACAGGGGTGGGCAAACACGCTCACCCCTGTTTGTTTATAGCGAAGATGATTATTCCCCTACACCGCTACATATTTGGCAGTTAAAGCGGCATCAGGCTAGAAGGCTTGTCCGATAATTCCAAGAATTGGCG
>JAPUDW010000374.1 GCA_027492915.1 Bacteroidota bacterium
AACAGGCTGTCCCAATGATTAGGCTTAAGCAATCGCATCCAACTCGTATCAACCTCTTCGCCAGCGTCGAGAGTTAGGAATAACCATATAATCTTGTCTTGCTGAGCAGCCAAATAATTTTCTACGCGTATATCCTTAATCCGGTAGAGGCGCTGCACCGTCAACAATCTCAATGAGTGAGGATATTCACATAGCAAATTAAGCAAAGGGTCAATTGCAGTGTTGGGGAAATAGGAAGCAAGGTTTAAATAAATGAGCTTCTGCGTACCTAGATTTTTATTTTCAATATCATGTGCGATCCAAGATGCGTTTATTGGATGATGCTTCAGCAAGTGGAAGACATACGCATAAAAGTTGTAGGAGCCGAACACTTCACTGATTACCGCTTCAAATTCACTGAAGTCGAAGTTCCCCGGTGTGGCACAAATTGCCTCATATATTTGTCTGCGCCATTTCACATCATATTCTTCATCGAGGAACATGGCTTTGAGTTCGGGGAGGATGGCGGGTGAGCGAATAGCTTTTAGTAGTTTGATGGCGCGTTCGGCGATTTGTGGCGGGGCATGATAAACCAACTGCAATAAATCGCGGGCGGCGGTATCGCGGTCAATCCGTTTAAATTGTTTGGTTGGCAATGTGGACGCACACTGAGCAGTGCGATGGCTCTAAAACTTGAGGATATGAGGGATTATACACTGAATTCGCATCTGATGATACCTCTCTCTGATGGCAGCGGGCTGGATGAATCCAGCCCCTACAAAGATGTGGTGGTATGAGGACACACAGCCATACGCTCCACATTAGTAGGTATAATCGGCGGGGTACACAGGAGAAAAATAATTATGACGGTTTCATTGTGGCAGGCGAACGGGACGCAACCGATACGCGAGGTGGATTTCCTCGTGGTGGGCGCGGGGATTGTGGGCTGCGCGGCGGCATACTTCGCGGGGCAAGCAGGGCGGCAGGTGGTGATTACCGAGATGCGCGATATTGCGCTGGGGGCGAGCAGCCGGAACGCGGGGATGATCGTGGTGGGGGTGGATACCAGCTATCCGCTGCCGATCTTCCGCGAGATGTGGGCGCTTTCGCAGCGGACGCAAGATTTGCTGTTGGGGTTTGCCGAGCGCAACGATGTGCCGATTACCCGCAGCGGGTCGGTGGCGCTGGCGGAAACAGCGGCAGAGGCGAAGGCACTGCAAGCACAGGCGCGGGTGTTTGAGGCGGAAGGTATACCATGCGAGTATACGGACAGCGATCCATTCGGTCGCGGGTGGTGCGGAGCACTGCGGCGACCGGATGACGCGGTGGTGCAGCCGTATGAACTGGTGCAGGCGGTATTCAAGGAAAGCGGCGCGGAACTGGTGGCGAACAACGAGCTTTACCACATCGCGCAAGAGGATGCCGAGGTGGTGACGGTTTATACGCGGCAGTACACATTTAAGGCGCGGCAAGTGCTGCTGTGTACGAACGCGTATTCGGTACACATCGACCCGTACTTCGTGGGCAAGGTGACACCAACGCGGGGTCAATGCCTCGCGACTGCGCCGCTGCCGAATACGCCACTGCTGGGGAACGCGGCCTGCCACAGCGACTACGGTTACTTTTATTTCCGCGATACCTTTGACGGACGGCTGCTGATTGGCGGCGGGCGCAAGACGAACAAACTGCTGGAAGGCAGCACGACCGACGACCGGACGACCGAGCCGGTGCAGCGGACGTTGGAGGCGTACCTGCGGAAGCACTTCCCCGATGTGGACGCGCCGATTGAGCGGCGGTGGGCGGGGATTATGGGCTTCAGCGTGGACGGTTTGCCGCTGGTGGGAACGCTGCCGGATAAGCCACGGGTGGGGTTCGCGGTGGGCTTCACCGGACACGGGTTGGCACTCGGCGCGGGGACAGCCGAGCGCGCGGTCGATATGCTGCTGTCGGGGGCGAGTGTTGGTGGGGTAGACGCGCGACGGGTCAACCCCACCCCCTAGCCCACATCGGCTATCTTCGCAGGCTTAGTCCGCCGATAGCCGGTACAAGGAAGGGAGCGCATGGCGATGCGCCCCTACCGTAAATGATCGGTGCAGTAGGCGGCGCGGAGAAAGTTATGAATGTTGGGGAGCGAGACGCTGATGGAAATGTGTGATGGGTAGAACAAATGTCAAGATTATGAGCCGAGGTATTACTCAAAACTCATCTAAATTTCGTAAAACTTTCACATTTCTTAAATGCGCAATTCAGGCATTCGCAATGCATAATAATAGATGTTCATAAATTAACAAACAGCAAAAACGAATAGCACGAAGCGCGTAATAATCGGCCTACACAATAAATCAGAATTAGAGCATTATAAGGGCAAAAAACCAACCACAGATTTGTTTTTGAAAGCGTATTACACATGTCCGACACACGGTTACACTGGGCGCAGCGTTTACAAGCGATTGCCCAAACCGGCCTGACCTTCGCCGAAAACGATTTTGACCGTGACCGCTACGGGCAGATCAGCGCGATTGCCGCCGAGATGATGACGGCTGCGGGTATGGGTCGTGTGGACAAACTGCAACAATTATTTGACGAGCAGCAGGGGTACGCTACACCCAAAGTTGATGTGCGGGGTGTAGTAATCCGCGAGGGCAAGATGCTGCTGGTGCGCGAGAAGCTGGATGGTGGGCGCTGGACACTGCCGGGTGGTTGGGCGGATGTCGACGAGTCCCCAGCCAATGCCACCGAGCGCGAGATTGATGAAGAAGCTGGCTACACAGCGCGGGCAGTTAAGCTGCTGGCGCTGTATGACCGCAACAAACATGACCATCCCCCATATATTTTCCACGCCTACAAAGTTTATTTCCGCTGTGAACTGGTAAACGACATTCAGCATCTGGTCGCCAATGTGGAGACCGAAGAAACCGGCTGGTTCACCGAAGCCGAGTTGGACGGACTCGAACTCTCGATTGGGCGGGTGACTCTCAAGCAGCTCAAGCGATTCTTCGAGCATGACCGCCACCCCGACTGGCCGACCGATTTTGATTAACGCCCTTTACGACTGGAGTGACTAACCCTCACCCCTAGCCCACATCGGCTACCTTCGCAAGCTCAGTCTGCGATTGCCCTCATGGCGAAGGGAACCAGACAAAGGCGCCCCCATATTTTCTAATATCTACTTTACGGCTTGTGCAGAGACATCATGAGGAACAGTGGGATGCGCTGGCGGCGCTGGTAATTTTCGTCCGTCAGGAAATGTTCGCGCTGCGGATGCCCTTCACGCAAGTCTTTTACCACGAAGCCTGCCTGCTGTGCCGCGCTGAAATAAGCCTCGATGGTACGGTGATATTTGCGCACCGTGCCGCCCATCCACGATGTCACCCGTTCGCCTGTGTTGAAATAATTATCCACCACCCAATCCTGGCGGGCGGTGCCTTGCTGCCAACCTTTATCGGACGACGTAATCACCGGATGTTCGACCGAAAATAGGAACTGACCGCCATTCACCAAGGCGCGGTGAACGCTTGCAAACAGCGTGTCGATATGGTCGACATAGTGCATCACCAAGCGCGAAACGGCGAGATCGAAGGCGGCGGTGGGATAATTCCATGTTTCGAGGGTACTGTGGACGACTTCGCCGGACGTATCCGCGAGGGTTTGCTGCGCGGCAGTTACCATATTTTGAGAGCCTTCCACCCCCACGTAACGTTGGCTGCCGTTGATGAGTGCCTCGCGCCCGAAAGTGGCATCACCACAGCCGAGGTCGAGGATACGCTTACCGCGAACGTCCCCACCCAGCCCATGATGACCGGCTTTTCGAGCGTGTCGTTGGGGCTTTCCGCCCGTTGGCGGCGCTGCATGTAGGTGTTGAAAATCTCGTGGTCGTCGTAAAAAGATGAACCATCCATTTATTACTGCTCCTATGATGCAGAGACGACCGACTTCAAACGCATTTTCGTTTATAATAAGTTGACGCGCTCGAATTATTGATATGCGTGAGGATTTTTGATGGACACGTTACTCAGTATCAACCTCATTGCCACGAACCCACAGGTACGAAACGGTCGCCCCTATATTTTGGGGACAACGCTGACAGTGGCAGACATTGCCACGGTGAAAATTTTTCAGTTGTTAGATGCAGATGGGATAGCTGATTATTTTGAAATTCCGCTGCAACAAGTTCATGCCGCATTGTCTTACTACTATGACCATAAAGCAGAGATTGATCAAGACATTAAAGAGCGCCGTGAACTAGCCGATGAAATGAGAGAAAAACGTGTCGGCAGCCGCCATAAGCCTCTATTTAGATGAAAATCTCTCGCCTAAAATTGCGGCTCAACTTCGTCGTCGTGGGATTAATGTCGTAACGGCGCACGAGTTGGGCGCTTTAGGTGACAGTGATGAGAATCATTTAAAGCGTGCGCGTGAGATGGGTTACGTGTTATGCACACAAGATACAGATTATCTCATTATGAGTTCGCAAGATGTCGCACATGCGGGAATTGTTTTCGGCACTCAAGAAACTCATTCTATTGGAGATTGGGTCAACGGGCTTGAGCTCATCTGCAATGTTTACACCTCGGAAGATATGGTTAACCACGTCGAATATCTATAAGGGCGCATCAGTCATGCGCCCTTATAGCACACACTCATCTCGCAACTAGAAATCGTGATGAAATTTGTATTTCATCAGTCCTATCTTTATACCGCAATACTAATGCTCTGTACCAGCGCGTCGAGCGTGGCGATGCTGGGACTAAAGGTGTTCGGGTCGGCGTTGTTGATGGTCTGAATGGCTGCGTTCATCTCGGCAATATAATTTTCCGAGAAGGCGTTGTAGTCGAAGTCCGAAGAGATTTCGGCGGGCAGCACACCGGTCTTAATCGGATACGTGAAGGCAACATAGTAGCTCGTGCCATTACCCGAAAAAAGATGGGTTGCGCCTTGATAGGTGTAGATGATCCCATCGTCGGTCAGCGGGCTAACGTCAAAGGCGTATGAGGTGAGGTAACGAATGCCGTTGCCATCAGTAATTGGCAGATATTCAGCTTGAGCGCGTATCACCTGCCCTGCGGGGATGACAGGTAGATGCGGCAGGTTCACAACACTATCATCAGACGGCACTAATTCGTAGCTGCTGAAATCTCCCGCGCCACCGCCTTCGAGCAAGCCGCTAAGCAACTGCAATTGGTAGGTGTAATGTTCGTCGTTATAGGCCGTGATGTCATCCGTCTTATAGATGGTTAAGGTGGGGTATAAACCGGGGTTCATTAGCGTTTCGCCCTCAGTGGCGGGGATAAACGTAAAGCTCGTATGGGCAGGCCAATAAGTATCCACCATCTCATCAGGGGAAGCTGGGACTTCGGCAAAGGTTTGTGGGAGTACCGCGCCGAGCGCCGGATCGTAGGAAAAGGTGATGCCGTTGTAGCTAACGGTTGCTAGACTGCCGGAAGTATCCTGCGCAAAAACAGGGAATGTGAACAAGGCAGTGAGAGCGAGGAAAAGGATAGTGACTCTGGTTTTCATGACGTGTCCTTTCAAAAGGAAATCGTAATCCTGAATCCCAGTATATGAAAATGGAGCGCTGAACTCAACGCTCCATTCGATGACGTAGTATAGTCGTGGGGTAAGGGGTTAGCTGCCCATCGCCCGTACTGCGCGGCTGGTGAGCGATACCAGTGACACCAACAACAGGCAAATGCCGGATACCGCAAACATCAGCGTGAGGTGCGTATCCACCAGCAGACCGGCGACGAAATTACTGACCGGCCCTAAGCCGAATGAGCCTAACATCACCAAACTCATGACGCGCCCCATCTTTTCCTGCGGGATGCGTTTTTGCAACCAACTCATGCTCGACACATTGGTAAAACCAATCGCCAACCCCATACCTGCCGCGACCATGACGCCCACCAAGACACTGTTGACGAGGCCAAACAACCCCAACGCGATACCGGCGATGCCAATACACGACATGATGACGACGCCGAGGCGACGGGGTGTGGGCAGCGTACCACCGAGGATTGCGCCTATCAGCGCTCCACCACCAAAAGCCGATAGGATATAACCCAAGGCTGCCGCACCTTCCGGTAAGCGGTTTGCCAGCACGGGGATACCGACCGCCATTGGGCCGGTGAAAAACAGGTTGATGGCGGAGGTGAGCATAATCATGGTACGCAATATTGGGTCTGCCCATACCAAGCGCAGCCCTTCCCCGATAGACGCGAGAACATTTTGCTTTTCGCCCTGTGATTCCACGACAGTACGCCCGCCCTTAATGAGCCATAACATCAACGCTGAGACAAAAAACGTCAGTGCATCAAAACCAATGGCGATTCCGACACCGGCGGTATCAATGGGGACGGCGGCGTTTTCAAGCGCTTTGATGTCGGTGACACCGGTGAGGTTGGCGATTACCAGACCGGCGAGCGCAGGGCCGACGAAGTTCGAAAGCTGCGTGGTAATTTGCGTGAGCGCGTTACCGGACGGAATTTGTTCC
>JAPUDW010000375.1 GCA_027492915.1 Bacteroidota bacterium
ATGGCGACCAGGAAGGCCGTCATCGCTGCCCCGACGAGCACCTCGCGCCATTCCAATTTGATTGTGGGCAGGAACTTGAACAGCAGCGCAAACAGGGCGGTGATGACGACAAAGGAAACGATGGTGTTCACCAGTGAAAGTAGGAACTCGACACCGGGTAATAGGCCAGTGACATAGGTTCCAGCAGCGGCCAGCACGGTGGTCATGACGAGCGAGACGAGCAGCAGGAAGCCGACGACGAGCACCATACCGAATGAGAGAAACTTATTCTTCACCTGAAAGATGACGCTACTGAAGGCACTGGCTTTTTTGTCGGGCTTCTCTTCCTCGACACCCCAGATGGTATTCAGCGCATCCTGAAGCTGACCGAAGGCACCACCCGCGCCGAGCAGCAGGGTAATCAGACCGAGGATGGTGGCAAGCAGCCCTTCAGCCGGTTTTGATGCGTTGCTGATGAGTTCGCCGACCATTTGAGCGGCATCCGAACCGACGCTGCGCTGCACTTCGGTCAAAATTTGGTTTTGCACCGTGTCCTGACTGACGATGATACCGAGAACACCGATGATGACCACCAGCAGCGGGGCGATGGAAAAGGCGGTGTAGTAGGCAAGGGCGGCGGCGAGGCGCGGGGCGTGATCTTCGTTCCATTCGGTGAAGGTTTGCTTGAGCAGATCGAAAAAGATTTTAAGGCGGTCCACGGTATCCCCCCAACGCTTACGGACACAATTATTTATCCCGCTATCGTAAGCTAGGGCGAGGGGATTACCATAAGACGGATGGCGGGTTCGAGATGGGACAAGTGGGCAAATTAACCCTCCCCCGCAAGCAAGGGAGGGAACTCAAAGCCCAATATGACGGCAAAGATGTTTTAGCCAAGTGGTTATGTACCGGATTGACGGTCGTAGTTGCGGTGGATCATGCCGGTGTAGGGGCGCATACCAAGACGCGCGTAAAAGGGTTGGACATCCACATCACAAATGAGGTCGATCATGTAGATGTCCTTGAGAGTCTCAAGCATCCGCTTCACTAGTTCCGAGCCGATGCCCTGCTGCTTATAGGAAGGCAAGACTTCGAGGTGCGGAATATAGGCGGCGGAAACCCCATCGCTAATCGCGGTCATGAAGCCAACCACATTACCCGACTTATCATCGACTGCCAGCCCAATATGGGTGCTGCCGTGCAAGATGCGGAGGTGGGTTTCGGGATTGGGCGGGTTCGGCCAGCCGACGAAGAAGCCGTTAAGCTTATCGGCGGTAATGCCGTCGAGAGAGCGGGTATAGGTGATCATGGGGAAGGCTCCTCATCAAAGTGAATGACCTCGACCTTTCCAGCGGTCATATCAGTGATACGGGCGGTGAAAGGTGGCACATTGGACTGCGGGAGGGTGACGATCAGCGAGGCATCTTGACCGAAGGTTTCGTCGTCGATGGTGCCTTCGTATTCGGCGATCAACAGTTTGATGCGCTCGTAGAAGGAATAGGCGAATTCGAGGCCGATTTGCTGGCGCGGGATTTTGAGCTGACGCGGCAGAGCTTCGAGAACGGCGCGGGTGGCATCTGAATAAGCGCGGACTAGGCCTCCGGTGCCGAGCTTGGTGCCGCCGAAAATGCGGGTGACGACCACCAGCGTGTCGCCAATATCCGCGCCACGCAGGACAGCCATCGTCGGTGGGCCAGCCGTGCCGGTCGGTTCGCCGTCGTCGCTCATGCTTTCGATGATGCTGTTGCCGTAGCCGACACGGTAGGCGTAGACGTGATGGTTGGCGGTGGGGATGGCAGCACGCAGCCGAGCAAGTGATTCACGGGCAGAGGCGACGGTATCCGCAAGGCAGGCAGTGGCGATGAAGCGCGAGTTGACGACCAGCAGTTCGACCTGTGTTTCGGCGGCGGGAATGGGATAGGGGACGGGGGTGGGTGGCATTGTTTAATCAACCTCACCCCTAAATCCCCTCTCCATAAATGGCGAGGGGACTTCAGAAGTGATGTATTTGTAAGCTTAAATCCAGCGTTCGATGACGATCTTGCGCTCGGTGTAGAACTCAATCGAGTCCATACCCTGCCCGTGCAGGTCACCGAAGAACGAGTCCTTTTGCCCACCGAAGGGGAAGGACGCGGACGGCGCGGCGACACCGATGTTGACACCGATGTTACCAGCGTTGACGCGGTACTTGAACTCGCGGGCATGTCCGCCACTGGTGGTGAAGATGCTGGCGGCATTACCGTACTTGCTGCCGTTGATGATGTCTACCGCTTCGTCGAAGTCGTCGGCCTTCATCATGGCGAGGACGGGGCCAAAGACTTCTTCCTTGGCGAGAATGTTATCCGGCTGCACGTTTTCCATAATGGTCGGGCCGACGAAGTTACCCTGCTCGTAACCGTTGATATGCTGATTACGACCATCAAGGGCGGGGACTGCACCCTGCTCGATACCCTTGGTAATCATGCTTTCGATGCGTTCCTTGGCGGCAGCGGAAACGACCGTACCCATCTGGGTGTTTTCGCTGAGACCGTAGCCAACGCGCAAACCGCTGGCCTGTTTGACCAGTTCATCCTTGAGCTTGTCGTAGGCATCACCGACGGCCACGACCACGGCAGCGGCGAGGCAGCGCTGACCCGCGCAACCATAGGCCGCGCCCATGATGTTCTTGACCGAGGCGGTCATATCGGCATCGGGCATGACGGCGATATAGTTCTTCGCGCCGCCCTGTGCCTGAACGCGCTTGCCAGCTTTGGTGCAGGTTTCATAAACCAACTTGGCAACGGGGCTGCTGCCGACGAACGACACACCCTTGATGCCGGGGTGTTCCATCACGGCTATCGAGGCTTCTTTGCCACCCTGCACCAGATTGACGACACCTTCGGGCAGGTCGAGGTCATGCAGAACTTCAAACAAGATTTCGGCGCTGATGGGGGTTTGCGGTGAGGGTTTCAGAATGAAGGTGTTACCGCAGGCAATAGCGGTGGGCAAGAACCACAGCGGAACCATTGCCGGGAAGTTGAAGGGAGTGATGGCGGCGAACACACCGGCGGGCTGGCGCAGGGTGGTTTCGTCGATACCAGCGGCGATGTCTTCCACACCATCGCTGCGCATGAGCACCGGCACGCTGGTGCCGAAGTCGATGCTTTCGATGCCACGACGAACTTCACCACGGGCTTCGTCGCGAGTCTTACCATTTTCTTCCACGACCATTTTGGCGATGTCTTCAAAACGGTCTTCGATGATGGTTTTGAAGCGGAAGAGGTACTGAACGCGGTTCAGCACCGGTGTACGTCGCCATTCTTCAAAGCCTTCTTGAGCAGCTTGAACGGCTTTATCCACATCGGCACGGGTTGATTCAGGACACTCGGCGATGGTTTCGCAAGTGGCAGGGTTAACAACGGGAGTGTAGTCGCTGGCGGCAGAGTCAACCCAATCGCCACCGATATAGTTCTTCAGTTTTCTTGCCATTTGAAACTCCTAAGTCATTTATTTTTACTTTCAAACTGTCCCGAATCTTAACCCTGTGGTATGAGAAAAAGCAAGTGGAAGCGCCTACAGCACAATGCACCCCTATTCAGCAGGTCTTGCAAACCTCGATCCGCAGCAATTCGTCGCCTTAACCCTGCGGTTGCAACGGCCTAAATGCAAGGTATACTGACATTATTCGTGACCCCTCAGGTATCCCCATGCATGAAGAAATTGACAATTTGCGAAAGCGCGTTCAAGAGCTTGAAGCCGCCGCCGTTGAACAGGCACGGTTACAACAATTAGCGGATTATGCCGCAGCGGGGCAAGACCTCGGACGGTATATGGCGCTGAGCGTGCTGTATGTCGAACCGGAGTCGCGGCGAATTGTGGATGCAAACGATACCTGTATCGAACTGCTGGGTTATCCCCTAGCCGCCCTCCTAATGATGACGATTGACGACCTCGAAATTGGTATCAAGCAGCCGCCGGACAACCAGCAAGCAGCAGTGAATGACGGCATCCAGTCGCGGATGTACACGGCGTTTTATCAACACCGCGCAGGCTATCCGCTGACCGTTACTGTACACAAGCGTTTGCTGCACCGCGAAAACCGACAACTGCTCTACTACCGGCTTGCGGATGACTCGCTGCACCGGCGGATATGGTACGAACTACAACGGCGCGATGACAACGGGTTTAATTTTCAGCAGAAATTGACGACGCTCAACGAAATTACCGTGGAATTGAGCAAGATTGAGTCCTTCGATACGTTGTGCTATCAGGTGATTCACCTCGGCGTCAAACGGCTGGGATTCGACCGGATGGGCATGTGGCTCGTAGATGAAGAACACAGCGTTATGCGCGGCACGTATGGCATGGATGAGGCTGGTAACATCCGACCGGAGCACACCCAGAGTTGGACGTATGTGGGCAGGCAGGTGTCGGAGTTTATCAGCGGCAAGACCGACAAACCGCTGATTTTTGACCAATCGCCGCTGTATAACGATAAGTCGGAGATCATCCACTACGGCTGGCAAGTGACGGTTCCGATATTGGATGGTCAGCACTGCCTCGGCACACTGGTCGCGGATAACTTCCTCAATAACCAACCCATACGCAATTATGAACCTGAACTGCTGCGGTTGTACGGCATCACCGTCGCACACTTGATGGAATTGTCACGCTCACGCGAACAAGCAACCGCCCTGCGCGTGGCGAACCAACTGACGCACATGCTGAGCGAGTTCATCACCAATATTGGTCACGATTTCCGTACCCCGCTGGCGACCATCAACACCAATACTTACCTGCTGACCCGTTCGCAAGATGATGAGCGGCGGCAAAAGCTGTCGAACGGCATTCAAGATCAGGTCAAACATATCAGTGGCATGGTGGATCGGGCGCTGGAATTTGTGGCGCTGCAACGCAATCCCACGCTAGAAACAGCGGTTGTGCATATCGAGGCGCTGCTGAAAGGCATCGTTCACAAGTACCAACCACAACTTGAGGCGAAAAGCATTCAGGTTGATGTAAGCGCTGATGATACGCTGACGGTACAGGCCGACAACGCTTATCTGACAAGCGCCTTGAGCGAAATTTTTGCGAACGCGGTGCAATATACAGGTCACGGTGGGCAGGTGCGCATCAAAGCGACCCGCTATCCGCAAGAAATTGGCATTTGCATTCAGGATACGGGTGTAGGCATAGATAAAGACACCTTGAGCCGCGTATTCGACCCGTTGTATCGCGGCGACGAAGCGCGTTCCGAACGGCACAGCGGTTTGGGGCTAGCGATTGCCAAAGCGATTGTCACGGCGCACAGTGGACGCATCATCGCCGAGAGTGTGGTAGGAACTGGTAGTACATTTGAAGTTATTCTGCCGCAGTGATGGTCATAGGCAAGTATAGGCAGGGTACAGCGGCGGTGGTAGCATCGGTCAATATTATTCAGCATATGAAGATGAAAGAAGCACTATGCCCTCTCAACATTTGACGATTATTCCGGTGCGTGCGCCGGTTCAACAAGCGCCGTTTGATTTATACCGCACACTGGCAGACGCAATTGCAACCAGCGGGGAAAGGATGCAAGATGGCGACGTGATTGCGGTATCGAGCAAGTATACGGCGATCAGCGAGGGGCGCGTGGTGAAGCTGGCGGATGTGACCGTCAGCGAAAAAGGCGCGGCACTGGCGGAACGCTACCATATGATCCCACAGATGGCGGAGTTGGTGCTGCAAGAGTCCGACCATGTGCTGGGGGGTATTCACGGCTTTATGCTGACGGCGCAGCACGGGATTGTGCAGCCGAATGCCGGCCTCGACCGTTCAAATATCCCCAGCGGCTTCGTGGTGCTGTTCCCGAAAGAACCGTACAAGTCGGCGGCAGGCATCCGCAAAGGGATGCGTGATTTGCTCGGCGTGGACATCGGCGTGATTGTGACGGATAGCTGGCTGATGCCGGGGCGCTTAGGCACGACAGGTGTGGCGCTGGCGACAGCGGGCTTCCGCCCATTGCAAGACGAGCGCGGCAAAGCCGATTTGTTCGGCAACCTGATGCAGGTGACGGTGCGCGGCGTGGCGGATACGATTTGCGCGGCGGCGGAACTGGTGATGGGCGAACGGGATGAGGCTACGCCACTGGCGATTGTCCGCAACACGGGCGTGAAGATCGAGGATCTTGAACTGAGCGCGGCGGATGTGGCGATTGATTGGCGGATGGATATTTACATCGAGTCCTTGACCAGCGGTCGCTGGGTAGAATAGATTATTATCCGCCAATTAAGTAAGTTCACAAAGTCACGAGCTAGACCCCCACCCTAACCCTCCCCCGCAAGCGAGGGAGGGGACAAATACCGGTGGTGGGTAGGAATTTGGGACGCGGACGTAGCATCCACAGGAGGCTGCGCACCGCTACGTCCCTACAATGTGAACCCATGTGTTATTCAAAAGTAACAACGTCACTTAC
>JAPUDW010000376.1 GCA_027492915.1 Bacteroidota bacterium
GGATTATAGACCAATACACGAGCACGACCACTTGTGCCGACCCATTCACCCTCAGGGGAACGGAATTCCGGCGCCACTAAATCAGTAATGGTAGACGGAAGCGTAGTCAACAACTCAGCCTTTGCCAATGCACCTAAAGCACCGGCATCTTGTCCATAGTAAACATCGGCGGGGCTGTTGCTGCCTTCCTCAATAATTTGGTTTGCAATTGCCGAGGTATTGCCGTAAAGCACCTCAACATTAATCCCTGTCGATTTTTTGAATTGTTCAATAATCGGTCCAACCAACGATTCACCGCGACCTGAGTAAATAGTCAGTACTGAATCTTGAGCACTGACTGGCATAATCATAAGCGCGAGTAAACCCAAACAAACTACCAAATACATCTTACGCATCTTCCGTACAACTCCTTATAATGTCGAACACATGTGACCAAACTCGACCACACTCTATGCAAGTAAACTATGCAAATCACGCTTAAGGCGCAATCCAACTCGCTACTGACATTGTAGGAGAATAGTATGTTCGTTATCTACGCTAGTGATTAAAGTCTTACGGGCTATGATGGGGAAGGTTAAATAACCCTCGTGTATGCAGTTCGCTCACTTATAAAAAGTTCGAACTGTAACTTGGGTTAATGACAGTTACTCTGTATGCGGAAAATGTGCAAATAGCCGGTTTCGCTTTTAACTATTCTGAAGAAGCACTAAATATATGTAGTTCGATAGCCCACGATATTCCACTTGATCATTTTCAGATGGCTTGACTGTTTTAAAGCGGCGATACAATCAATAGTCATGGATGATCTTCAAACCACTGTTTAATACAAGGAGAACTGAGCAGGCAGATCCATTTGTCGATGCTAAAATGTGCCAACATCCGCAGAACAGTTATTAGGTAGGTATCATGGGTACAAATAATAGCAGAATATTGAGAGGAATATGTGTAAATACCAAGGTGTTCACCAAGCCAAAACGGGTTGTGACTTATCTGGTCGTTAACACTGAAAAACCGGTGACTAGATTTATACCTAAATAGATGGAGCCGATGACTGCCGGATTGTTATGTAATCAGCGGCGCTGCCCAGAGCCAGCAACCACCAGAAAACGAACGCAAACCGATCCCACAAGGTTACTGCATCCCCAAATCCAAATAAAGCGTGTGCGATCAAGCCACCAGCTACGCCGACCGCCAACGCCCGTATGTTATGACTGCCTACACGATAAGCACGGTAAAGCCCATACAGCACGACTCCATACCAAGTTATAAATATAAACAAACCGGGAAGCCCCAAATCACTGCTGATTTGAAAGTACTCGTTGTGGGCATGTGGCAAACGCCCCTGAATAAAAGTTGGGACGGGATAATCGGCACGGACTGGATTTTCGCGGAACATGTTCATGCCGACACCGGTGAGTGGGTAGTCTTGAATGATGTCTAAAGCAGCCCCCCAAATGTCAAAGCGGATACTCATGCTACTTTCGTCACGCTCTCCCAACGTTTCCACACCGGGGGGTGTAAACACGTTGCGGGCGATCATAATTTCCAGAATCATAAACAGCAGGATAACCGCCCACGCCGCCAAGCGACCACGCCTTCTTGTAATCAGCAGCGGAACCATGAGTACCAATGCGATCAGTGCCCCAACAATGGCAAAGCGGCTTTGCCCCAGAAATAGGGCAAGCGATGTGATTACAAATACAAGTACAAAGCTCCAGCGCAGTACACGGTCAAACACGCTCCGACCGCGCCACGCCAAGAGAGCAGCAAACAGAGGGACAAGCCATACGAGGCTGCCTGCGATCTCATTTACATTAAAGCCACCAAATCCACGACGCACGGCTTCAAACGGCGGGAGTGCATTAATTAAGAAGCGCAGTTGGTCACTTTTATTCGTCCAATCACTAGCGAACAGTGCGACTATGCCGACTAAGCCGCTAATCAGAACCGTGGCGATTAAAAGGGCATCCAACCGTTTATAGACGCGCACGTATTCGACAAAGTAGAGGCACAGTGCCATCCCTAATGCCGGACGACCCAACTGGTAAAGCCGACTCATCGGATTGGCACTGGTATAGGGTGATAGATAGAGATTTAGGAAACCGAGTAGTAGAAAAGCGATCAACCAGACATCCAGCGGAAAACGAGTGAACAAGCGCCCGTAAGCCACCACCCGCACAAGCATAAAAATCGGCACACCGATCAGCAGTGGCAGCCAGCGAGAACGCTCTTCGATAGGATACCAAAAAGCGTAGATCATGACAGTCAGCAAGAGAGGTTCAATGCGCAGAAACGCTTTGCTTATTGTATGCAAGATTACATTCTTATGGGCTTTTGTTACAGTATTGTTCGAATTTATCATTATCTAAGGGGAGAATGCTTTTAATTCGGTAACGGAGGTTGCGACTTCGTGTGCTCAGTGGTATTTTCAATAGATTATTTCTAAATCTTACGAGCTATTCCGGACTAGATTATAATCCGGGCTAAGGTACATTATGGTACAAGAAGCCATTACAAAAGTGACACTTGAGTCCTTTCGTGAACGGTCATCAGGCAAGAAAGTCGTTTTACTTTATCCTTGGACCAACTACCGCACACTCTTTTTGACCTACTTCTATGAAAATAACCATGATGGATTATTATACTATCGCATTACCGAAGATCAAACTAGCCTGACTGCATGTCTCAGTGGATTGATGCAAGAACTTGAAAAGATGCAGGGCAGTTTTGGAACGGCGATTAAGACGGCCTTACAGGGGCGCAAAAAAGCGGCTCAACTTGGCGAAGCACTGGCTTACGATCTGGCAGCAATAAAATCTGACCAAACAACACTTTATATTGATGAACTCGACCGTATTCCTTTTGATGGTGAATTTGACAAATTTATCACGCATTTAATTGCCGCCCTGCCTGCGCATGTACAGTTGGTGTTCAACTCGCGTATGATGATGCACCAGCCGTGGTATGACTTGATTGTGCGGGGTGAAGCGGTGGTGCTGGGTACAGAGCGACGTAAAGATGATGGTATGTTTACGCTCGAAAAACAGGAGCAACCCCAGCTTGAAGTTTATGCGCTCGGTACGGGATACACAATCGTTAATGGGCAGCAGGTGGATAACTGGGACGGGGCACTGCCACGAAACCTATTTTTCTTTTTTATGGATCGACCACTGGTTACCCGCAAAGAAATTTTTGAAACCTTTTGGCCGGAACTTCCCGTAAAAGAAGCCACTAATGTTTTCCATGTGACCAAACGCAAGATCAGCGAACGCATCAGTTTAAAAATTGACCCCAATAAAACTTATGAGATGACCCAGTATGCGAGTGGGTTTTATACCCCCGGCAACAAACTTTCACGGCATTATGATGTGTTTGATTTTCAATCGGATGTTGAGCAAGCGATGATTAGCAGCGAGGATAAGGAAGAAGAGCTCCTGCTGCGTGCGGTGGAGTGTTATCGGTCGCCATTCTTACAAGACACGGATATGCCGTGGATTGTGCAGCGGCGCGAACAGTTACGGTTATTAAATTCACAGGCGTTGATTAGCTTGGGTCGTATTTACAAACGGCGTGGGAATTCTGAAAATGCGCTCGGTTACTTTAGTCGATCATTGGCACACACGCCGGAACGTGAAGACATTTACCGCGAAATTATGATGATTTATCACAAATCCGGTCGTAAGCAAGAAGCTATTCAGCAGTACCGCCAGCTTGCCGAGATGCTCCGTAAAATCTATAAGATCAACCCGTCCCGCGAAACGCAAGACTTGTATAATTTGATCGAGTCTAGCTAAACTTTGTGATTTTAAAAATAAAACAGGGATGCAGTCGTAAAGTTGCATCCCTGTTTTTTATTACCTGAGTATTACTGTAAGACTAGCTGTCAGCAAGTGCTTTATCCGCTGCGGCTTGCAGTTCTGCTGCAACATCAGCCACAGGGCGGGCATTGCTGGTCACATCAGCGATTGCAGTACTGATGAAGCCACGCACGGTGCTGTAGGCGCTGATGGCAGGACTGGAGTAAACGGTGACGCCTTCCTTGGTGAGAAGCGCATTACCAGCGTTGAAGTAAGGTGCCAAACCTTCGGCAGTGAAGGTCGCGGTTTGCAGCGCTTCAGCGGTCGAAGGAACGGGGTTAAAGTAACCCGTACCGGCGCTCCATTGGGTCGCAACTTCGGGGGTAGCCATGTACTTCAAGAACAACCAGCTCGCGAGTTGGGCTTCCGGGGTGGAGGGCAGCAAGATGATGCTGGGGACAAACGCCTGAACAATTTCGCTGCCTTCAACGTGGGGGAAGGTCTGAACGTTCCAATCAGCTTCGATACCGCTGGTCTTGAAACCATCGATTACGAAGGTGAAACCGGCGGTGCTGGTGATGTAGAAGGGCAGCAGCGCGTTGTTGAAGTCAACCTGTTCGCCAAAGCGTTCGGCAGGAATATAGGCACAACCCTGGCTGTAGAGGTCTTGATACAATTGCAGGGTGTTGATGACGGGTTCGCTGGTGAAGTCAAAAGCGCCGTCGTGATAAATGCTGCCGCCGTTGCTGGCAACCCATGATTCAAAGGCTGAGGCATCGGTGGTGATGGCGAAACCCTGAACGTCACCGCCAGCCGCATTGGTGGCTTCCGAGGCTGCACACGCCTGTTCCTTGAATTCTTCGATGCTGGTGGGGGGGGCGTCGAAACCAAGTTCGGTCAGGAGGGTTTGGTTATAAGCAAACACCTGAGCCGACGACTGGTTCGGCCAAGCCAAAACCTGTCCGTCAACGGTGTTAGCGGCGATCAACGACTCGTTAATGTCAGGGGTGGCACCCAAGCCAAACGCTTCGCTGCTGATATAAGGAGCAATGTCAACTGCTGAACCATCACGCGCGTAGCTGGCCGCGTCGTTGGCATAACCTGCCACAAGGTTGGGCAGTTCACCGGAGGTAATGCCTGCATTGATAAGGGCGCTCAGGTCGCCATAGCTACCCTGAAATGAGGCTTCAACGGTAATGCCATATTCATTGGTCGAATTAAACTGCTCCACGATAGCGGCGATGGTGTTACCCTGCGCGCTTTCGTTCTGATACTGATGCCAGTAAACAATTTTTTGGCCGGTTGGATCCACACCTTCGATGGAATCTTGAGCACGGATTACGCCCAACCCCATAGCGAATACTAGCACGACACTCACTACACTTAACAATTTCCGCATTGTTCAATTCTCCTGCTAACTTTGCTATCCCTGCGAAGCACCTCGCGCAACAGGGACAACACTTTGAAAGAACACCGCCGGAGCGATGGAGGGCCTTAACCTTTTAAGCCGGAAGTGGCAATACCTTCCGTAAACTGGCGCTGGGTGAAAAAGTACAAGATGAGTATGGGGATAATCATCAGCACCGAAGCTGCCATTTGAAGATGTAATTCACTGGGCGCATCACTATTGACGAACTTGGTCAGCCCAACGGCAACCGGACGCCATTCGTCGGATTGGGTGAGCAGCAGCGGCCACAACAGCGAATTCCACGAGCCAATAAAGCCAAAAGTGATGGCCGTCATAATCGGCGCTGTGGAAAGCGGGATAACGACCGAGCGCAAGAACCGCAGATGACCCGCACCATCGATTCGTGCAGCGTCCCATAGGTCTTCGGGAAGCTGCATAAAAAATTGGCGCAGCAGGAAGATGGTAAAAGGAACCGCCATGAAGGGAACTGTGAGCGCGGGCCAGTTGTTGACCCACGGAATACCAAGAAGGTTATCGCTGAGGCGGCCTAACCAGATGACAGTGAGGTAATTTGGGATGAAGCGGGCGACTTCTGGAATCATCATGGTCGCCAGCATCATCGTAAAAAGAATGTTACGCCCGACAAATTGCATTCGGGCAAAGGCATAGGCTGCCGGAATGCAGATCAACAATTGCCCTGAGAGTGTAATGGCTGTAATGCGAACGCTGTTCCACATAAATTGGGCGAAGTTTGCACGTTGAAAGGCTTCGGCGTAGTTGGAAAATAAGGGTTGGCTAGGTAATAAGCGACCGAAGGTTACTTCCGATAAACTCATCAGGGACGCACTAATCATCCACAGGAATGGGAAAATCATCAGTATGACACCGAAGATTAGCACGGTGTAGGTAAAAACTTTATCCCACGAAATGGGTGCTGACGTGCGATTTGTAGCCTTCGCAGTCGGGGTAATTGGTAAACTGTTTTCAGCCATAAAACACCCTGCTGCCCATAATGCGGTTTTGGAATACGGTTAACAGTAAGATGATGCCGAACAAGACAAAAGCGACCGCAGAACCGTAGCCCATGTTCGGATCGGTGTTTTGCACGGTGCGGAAGATATAAACGCCCAACGTATCTACCGAACTCTGGGCGGCAGGTGTTCGCATAATCCAGATTTGGGTAAAGGCTTGAAAGGTGCCGATGACGGCGATTAGCGACAGGAAAAAGGTTGTCGGGGAGAGGAGTGGTAAGGTGATATAGCGGAACATCTTCCAACTTGAAGCACCGTCAATCCGCGCTACTTCGTACAACTCTGGTGCAACATTGCCTAACCCTGCCAGAAATACCACCGCATCGTAACCAATATACGTCCATGTGGTGTAGAGCATGATAACGATTAAGGCAAGGCTTGGCCCCGCTAAAATTTCCGGCACCCCAGTGCCAAACGCCAAGCGAAGAATACCGGTCGGTTCGAGCAGCCATTTTTGCGTGCCGATACCGAAGATTTCGAGGACATGGTTGGCGATTGAAGCGGGACGGTAGGAAAAAATGAGTTGGAACACAATCGAGGTGGCGACAAAAGGCATGATGTAGGGCATGAAGTACACCACGCGGAAGAAGGATTTGCCCTTAATGTTTTGGAATAGCAAGTAGGCCAAACCCAAGCCTATTGCCAATTGGAAAGGCACCGTTCCAAGTGCGAATAACACGGTAATGCCGAAACCGCGCAGCACTTGCGGGTCGGCATTGGTGAGTGCCTGCGGGAGTTGAGCCGCCAACACATAACCACCGACGATTAGTAACAGCGCCGCGCCAACATAGCCGGCAAAGCGGCGGTCGCTATCTTGCTTGAGTGCTCTCTGCCACAGCAGGTAAGCTACGACTACGGCGGCAACTCCTGCACTAATGAAGATCAACTGTGACCAAATCGGTAATGATTCACCGTTGGACTGCGCTTCGGTTATCGTGGTTTGAACTTCGGTAAAGGTTAGTTGGAAGGTGAAGAAGCTGATAGCTACCGCTACCGCGATCATGGTTGCCCGCAGCAGGTAGTTAAAACGCGCTTCAGAATGAATGATGCGTGACCATACCAGACTCGCGACCAGTGCTATGATGCCTGCTAGTAGAAACGGGTTACCCGCAGCGACGGCTTCTGGAAATTGGAAGCTGGCGGCAAGCTGCCCCATGAATAAACCGGGGACACGTTCTTGACCGCGTATTCGCTGGGGAATATTGAGGATGATGGGCAGCAGGACGGTGACCCAATTGAGCAGGAGAATGAGTGCCGCCCCGTTAAGGATGCCGGGTATGAGGGCAGAAAGCGCAGGTAGACGTTCACTGACTTGCGACCATAAGCGCCAGAGCATCAGCCCTGCATAGACGAGCGCACCAAGTGCCAACCAGAAAAATACGACATAGGCGAAGTGATCGAGCGCCTGTACATAGTTACTGAGACCGAGATACTCGCCGGGGAAACGCCGCCAGCGGTAAAGGCTAACGAAGAAGGCGAACCCGACTGGATAGATACCGAACACAAACAACAGGAGCAGCGCAGGGGCGAGAAATGCATACGCCGTTAGATTTTCTAGGAGAACACGCCTACGGCGGCTTTGTGTGCGATCAGTGTTTGCGGGTACAGCCATCACATAAACCTTTTCGGCGATTAGGAGTGAAGAGCGCCGGATGTCATCTCTCACATCTCCAGCGGAAATGTTAAGATGCGAGACACGGATGGGTGTTAACAATGGGAATTGTAACGGAGGCAGCAATGGATATGCAAGGAAAGTGGAAAAAGGTTGGCTATAATTTGTCCGTTTCTTAAACTCCTTATAACAATTGGTGACAGGCGTAGTCTCTGCTATACTTTTGGTTATGAGCGAACAACCCTTTGATGATCATGAAGCGGACGGCGAATTCTTTCCCGCAGATAAAATCCCACCTGACCATGTTGGTGTACTGGTTACAGGGGTGGTGTTTATGGCGCTGGGTTGGTTTGGCCTCTTCCAATTGGTGACGACCAGTCTGCCGCGTGTGGGACAGCGTTGGGTGTTTTTTCTGCTACTGCAAATCGCGGTGACAGGGACGGTGATCCCGTTCGTGCGCTACCTGAATGTACGATTCACACCGATTAGCGCGGAGCTACCGCCGGGTGGCGTGATCGTACGGCAGAGCATTTGGATCGGGTTGTTCTTCGTGACGTGCAGTTGGTTACAAATCCCCCGTGTACTGAACCTGCCAATTGCATTCCTCGTGGCATTGGTATTTGTCGTGATCGAAGCCTTTTTACGCACCCGTGAAATTCGCAGCGAACGTGCTGAGTAAGCTCTACTTCATTCCATCCATTTTTACCACAAAGACACAAAGAAATTAGAGAGATTTAGCGGTTACTTTTATTGCAAATTTCGCCGATTTACTGCCGAAATGGCAGACGGGAAGCTCGCTTATTTCTGCCGAATTGACATTTTGTTGCAGCGGGATGCTCGGCTAAATCCGCTGAAATGGCGCAACTGCGGCGAGAGGCTCCCGTATGGCTGCCGCGGCGTAAATGACGGTGCTGTCGCTGCGGATGCGAGGGAAAATGCCGCCCCACAAGGGGACTATAGCCGAAAATGCAAAGACAAATGCATTTTTACCACAAAGGCACAAAGAACACAGAGGTAAAGCAGCGAGAGATTTATCACAATACCTCCAATGCACATAAGAACAGGGTAGCATAGTTGGCGTGGTTTGGGGTTACCAAAATGTAACTCTTAGACGACGAGTTTGTTAATCATTTTGAGGGAGCCGTGGGGCGGTGAGGGTTAATATATGGTTGGAGAACAGTTTGTGAGGGTTTTCATGGGTTAAATATGATCCATGAAACTGATTAGCGCCTTAGGTACCAAGTTATAATCATTATTTTTGACACTTTATCAGTATCCAAATACGAGCTGCAAGACACATATGACTTCTTCCCCTAACTCTCCAAATCAAGCCGCCATCATTAAATCAGTGGCGCTGCCTTCGGAGCATGGCGGGTGGGGTTTCTTGATCGAGCCGATTTTGCTGGGACTGCTGGTGGCAGGTTCAGGCAACGGAGTGCTGCTGGCGATGGCTGCTTTGTGCGCGTTTTTGATCCACCAGCCTTTTAAGGTGGCGACCAAAGACCGGATTAAAGGACGGCGACCGCCACGCACGGTGTGGGCAGAACGGTTCGCGCTGGGATATGGATTGGGGGCGGCAGTTCTGGGGTGTGTCGTCGTGCTGAATGCGGGAACGGGTTTCCTTATACCGGTGCTGCTGGCACTGCCGTTGATGCTCATGCAAGTGTACTATGATGCTCGGAACCGGAGCCGCGAACTGCTACCCGAAATATGTGGGGCGCTGGCTTTGGGGAGTGTGTCGTCGGCTATTGCGATGCTTGGCGGTTGGACGATTGAGGCCGCGCTGGTTTTGTGGCTGCTTTTGGCCTGCCGCAGTGTGCCGTCGATTTTATATGTGCGTGCGCGGCTGAAGCTGGAACATGGCAAACCTGTTTCGACGTATCCGTCGCTGATGACTCATGTGGCGGCGCTGGTGGTTAGCGTGGTGCTGGCAGTAAGTGATGCCGCGCCGTGGTTGGCGGTGGTGGTTTGTGGGCTGCTATTGGTGCGGTCGATAGTGGGGTTGTCGAAATATCGTAAGCCGCGCCCTGCCAAGCAGATTGGCATGATGGAGTTGGCTTACGGGTTATTGATGGTGGCGGTGGTTGCGCTGGGATATGTGCGTGGGTTGTGAGAAAAGTAGGTTATCGAAAGTCACGAGCAGACCCCCTCCTTCGCTGACGCGACACCTTTCCCGCAAGCGATGGAGGGAATAAATACCAATAGCTCACAACTTACGAGAGGCCACTCATGTAAAGTCTCGGAAGTCAAAAGAAAAAGATTTAATCGCCAAGTTGCCAAGATTTTTAGCCCATTTCTTTCGAGACTCTACATAAGCTGCCAGTCTCTAGTCATCAGTCAAATGCAAAATTGAACCATAAAGACACCGAGAACACAGAGAAAATGCAGAGACTCTGTTATCAGAAAACAAAGAGTCATTGGGAGGGATTTGCAGGGCGAATATGAACGCGTTATGATCGTTTTCAGTCGCGCAAGTGACTCCCAATGAGGCTTGGGTTATACCGATGCGGTTGACAGCTTCTACCCTGCATATTTACGTTGGGTAGAGGCTTTTTTGTTGTTTAGGGGTGAGTAGGAAAACGGAATTGTCTGAGACCATTCCCTACGAGAAGCGATGTATGAGGTAATGCGCAGTAAGTCTATTCATAAAATCGACCGGAGCTCACAATGCTGTGCCCCTACAAAAGTAATATTTGGTGGTGTAGAAGATGCATAGCCATGCATCCCTACGATTAAATTGAGGGCAAGCGTATGTGGTCATGGGTGAATTTGGGTGAGCATCAGGCGTTTATGAGGATGCTGGTGAAGTGGGTAGTGCTGGGGAGTGTGGTGGGGGTTCTTTCGGGCACAGCATCGGCGGTGTTTTTGACGGCGCTGAATTGGGCGACGGCGGTACGGGTGGCAAACCCTGCCCTGTTGTTTCTGCTGCCGATGGCGGGTTTGGCTATCGGCTGGGCATATTACCGGCACGGCGGGAGTGCGGTGCGGGGTAATAACCTTGGGATCGAGCAAGTGCACCTGAATAACGACCCGATACCGCTGCGTATGGCTCCGCTGGTGCTGGTCGGTACGGTACTGACGCATCTCTTTGGTGGCTCGGCGGGACGTGAGGGTACAGCAATCCAGATGGGCAGCAGTTTGGCGGACTGGCTGCGGCGGGTGCTGCGATTGGCAGGTGACGACCGGCGACTGATGCTGATGGCGGGGATGAGCGGCGGTTTCGGCTCGGTATTTGGTACGCCGATAGCAGGGTTCATGTTCGCGCTGGAAGCTCCGGCGATGGGACGCATCCGCTACGACGGTGTTATCCCCTGCCTGACAGCGGCACTGGTGGGCGACCTTGTGACACGAGCGTGGGGTGTTGGGCATTCGCATTATCCGGCGCTGGCGGAAATCGGGATTCAACCGCTGCTGCTAGGGGCGGTGGTGCTGGCGGGGATCGCCTTCGGGTGGGTGGCGCTGGCGTTCGTCGAACTGCTAGAGGCTATCCGTCATTACAGCCGTAAAATGATTGCGTATCCGCCGCTGCGTCCAGTGGTAGGCGGGTTGATGGTGATTGGGCTGACGCTTATTTTTGGCACACAGGATTACCCCGGTTTGAGCCTGCCGTTGATTCAGAACACGATGAACGGCACGGGGGTCGAGCCGCTGGCATTTGCCCTGAAGATTGTGTTTACGGCAGTGACTTTAGGAACAGGGTTCGTGGGCGGCGAGGTGACACCGCTATTCGTGATGGGAGCGACAGCGGGCTACAGCATTGGGCGGCTGATGGGGATTGATCCGGCGTTCATGGCGGCACTAGGGTTCGTGGCGGTGTTTGCAGGGGCGAGTAATACGCCGCTGGCGTGTACGATTATGGCGGTGGAGTTATTCGGTGGCGGGAGTTTGTTGTACGTGGGGGTAGCGTGTTTCGTGGCGTATCTGGCATCGGGACATCGCGGGATTTATGCGACGCAGCTTATTGGCACGCCCAAAACAGCGGGGGACGTGCGAACGGATGAAAGCATCGAGGCACTGTCAAAGCGGCGGGAAGGCGGGTCATTTCACGAGCAGTAAACCCGTTCCAACGACAATTAAGCATAGGCCAATGAGGGCATTTCTGGAAATTGCTTCTTTGAGGAAGAAGTAGGAAAAGGCTACCGTAAGGACAATGCTCAATTTGTCGATGGGGGCGACGATGCTGGCCTCGCCTTCCTGTAGGGCGCGGTAATAAAACAGCCACGACAGGCCAGTTGCCACGCCGGATAAGCCGATAAACAACCAACTCTTGCGGTTGATCGTTTTGATCAGCGAGGTTTTATTTTGATAAAGCACAATGCCCCACGCCATGATTAAGACGACAATTGTGCGGATGGCAGTGCCTAAATTCGACTCGACCCCTTGAATACCAATTTTGCCGAGGATGGATGTGAGGGCGGCAAAGAGCGCCGATAAGAGTGCGTAAAACATCCATGACTGCGATTGTTCGTCTTTATCGACCGCGCGTTTTTGGATCATCAACAAAGTGCCCGCAGCGATTAAAACCATGCCGATCAAGATCAAGATGGTGGGGATTTCGCCCAAGAATATAAAGGCGAGAATCATCGTCAGGATGGTACTGCTTTTATCAATGGGCGTTACTTTGTTGACGCTGCCAAGCTGCAACGCCCTGAAGTAACACAGCCACGACGCGCCGGTGGAAAGCCCTGACAAAACGAGGAATAGCAAGCTATGAGGCGAAATCGCCGTTATTGTTTGCTGTGAACCCACGATGAAAACCATGAGCCACGAAAATAACACAACCACGACGGTACGAAGCGCGGTTACAAGGTTGGAGTCGACCCCTTGAACGCCAATTTTCGCCAGAATAGCGGTGATGCCAGCGAATAAGGCGGAACCGAATGCATAAAGTACCCACATGCGGCACCACAAACTTTCAGCAAGTAAATTCAGAATAATTGATTATGACATAGATAGATTGTAACTCACACCATTTGCGAGAGGTTAGAGTTTTCAAACGCGGCAGAGACCTTTTTCCCATAAGCATTTGTGATGAGATGCGGTATTGTCTATGTATAGTCGCTTGACTATTCCTCAATTGTCCAACGAGTACAAAGTAAAATCGTATGCAATGGATACACACTAACCGAAAAAATCAGGTCACGGGTTTGCTTTTAGCACTTACCCTATTGGCTTTGATACTGCCTGCCGCCGCGCAGGATGCACCACCACCGCCAGTCGTGCGGTTGGAAGTTAACCCACAGACGGCGAACGTGGGCGACATGATTAGCATCGCCGTGCGATTGGAAAATGTAACCGAACTTTACGGTTTGCAGGTGGCCTGCCAAGTTGACCCAACGCTGCTAATTGGAACTACACTCATTGAGGGCGATGTGTTCACCAGCGTCACCAGTTATTATGTTAACCAAGGCATGAAGCCGGATGGCAAATGGTTGATCGCGGCGACGCGGTTACAGCCAAACCCGGCATTTAATGGGAACGGCACGGCGTTTACCTTCCAATACACTTTGCAAAGCGCGGTGAATGCCAGCTTGAATTGTACAGTGCTAGGTGTGGACAGCCGCAGTATGCCGCTGCCGCTGACACTGGTGAATGGAACACCCATGATTACTGCCGGTGCGGTACCGACTGTCGAAGTGCCGCTGCCAACTGTGGAACCAACCCTCGCTCCGACCGATGTGATTCCCACGCCGGAATTGACACCGGAGCCGACGATTGACGTGACGATTGAGCCTACGGCGGTCGCCATCGGATTGAGCAGTATTCAAGGTACCATCGTCAAGCAGTTCGAGCAGGATAACACAGGGCTGGTGGTGCAGTTGACGACCAATGGCAGCTTGATACAAGAAAGCCTGACGACCACTGATGGCCTATTCAGCTTCGCTGATATTCCGGCAGGCAGTTACGTGCTGCTGGTGAGCGCACCGGCGCATTTGGTGCTGGTGTATAACGTCACAGTGACGGGTGACGGTACACCGATTGACCTTGGCTCGCAGGTGTTTGTCATCGGCGATACAGACGGCAACCAGACGATTGATGTGGCAGACGCGGCACTCATTAGCGCGAACTTTGATGTAGCAGTACCACCTGCGCCAGAAACCGCCGATTTGAACCGCGACGGTGTGATTAACATTAGCGATCTGGTACTCATCGGTTCGAACTTCGGACTCACGGGGCCGATTGTGGTGCAATAGTCGTTGGTAGTCTGTAGTGGATAGTGGTTAGTAAACCCCCTCCGTCGCTGACGCGACACCTTCCCCGCAAGCGACTGAGGGAATAAATACTTAAGCTAGAGCCGCCTTATTCTATGAAGACGGCTTTTTGTTGGTCTATGCTGGCGGGGTGAAGTGCAGCGTGGGATGCGTTAAACTGGTAGCAACTTTCAGAAGCCAGTTTAACCTATAGGGGAAATGATATGCGTTCTGATATTGACCGGCTGATGACCGAGCGGGATTTGCAGGCGATTGTGGTGGCGGGTGGGGAGTTCCAGAATACCTACCGTGCTTATCTTTCTAATGGGGTGGACACGCACGGCGGCATGACCGTCAAGAGGCACGGGAGTGCGCCCGTCTTGATCGTGAGCGTGATGGAAATTGAGGAAGCGTCCAAGAGCGGACTCGAAGTGCTGACCTATGACGACTTCAAATGGGATGAGATTGTCGCCAAGGCCGAGGGCGACCAAGGGAAGATGCAGATCGGGTTGTGGGGCGCGATCTTCGAGCGCTTTGCGATTCCTGCGGGCAAGATCGGTATCTACGGCACGGGCGAGATCGGCGCGTGGGTGGAACGGTCGCGTTTGCTGGCGGGTGCCTTCCCTCAGTATGAACTGGTGGGTGAGATTGGCAAGACACTGTTTGACGAAGCCTATCTGACTAAAGACGAGGACGAACTGCGAGTTATCCGTGAAGTGGCGGATAAGACTAGCGAGGTATTACAGGCGGCGTGGGATTACATTGGGAGCCACCGCGCCGAGGGGGATTCAGTGGTCAAGGCGGATGGTTCACCGCTGACAATTGGGGATGTGAAGCGCTTTGTGCGGCGTGAATTACTTGACCGCGAGTTGGAAGATACGGATATGATCTTCGCACAGGGGCGGGATGGCGGTTTCCCGCACAGCCGTGGCGAGTCGACAATGGGGCTGAAACTCGGTCAGCCGATTGTGTTCGATCTGTTCCCGCGACAGCTTGGCGGTGGCTACCATCACGACACGACACGGACGTGGTGCATCGGCTACGCACCGGATGAAGTGCGCGACATTTATGACCAAGTGATGCAGGCGTTCAAGATTTCAGTGGATACCTACGCGGAACCGGGACAGCCATGCCACGAGCTGCAAGACGCAGTGCTGGATTATTTTGAGGCGAACGGCCACCCGACGCGACGCAGCCACCCCGGCAGCAGCATCGGTTATTCGCACAGTTTGGGGCATGGCGTGGGATTAAATATCCACGAGCGCCCATCGATCAGTCACCGCGAGACGAAGGATATTTTTGAGAAGGGCAACTTCATTACCATTGAGCCGGGATTGTATTACCCCGATAAGGGTATTGGAATGCGGATCGAAGACTCGTTCATTATTGATGAGAGCGGGGCGCTGGTTTCGATCACCCCATTCCATAAGGAACTAGTGCTGCCGTTGAAGGGATGAGCTACTTCTGACTCACTAGCCAATCGATGGCTTTCTGGTGGTCGTGGATAAAGAAGCGCACGTTAATTTTTTCAAGACCGACGATGTTGACAACATTGTTCGCAACATGCAGCACAAAATGCGCTTGACTGCGCAGCAATACAGCGACACACGTATTGTCATCATTCGGTTTGTTATGTTCGCGCCATGCGTGGAGCTGGCGGGCGGCGTATACCGCCCCCGGCACATGCTGGCGAATGTCTAACAACAGTAGTTCTTTGACACCAGCCTGCGGTGGATCGTCAGTCATGATCGTGTTTAGGTGGACAACCCACTCATCGATTGCGCGGGGGGATTTTTCGAGGAACACAAACTCCCGGATGCCAGAGTCTAATTTTTGATAAGCACAGCGCTTGCCTACAGGTTGCATCGTTGGCTGCTCCAAGAATATAACAATCCAATTATATATAAATTCCACACCTTACGGATATATAGAAATAAATCGCATCATCAACATCTCACAGGTATTCACCTGCATCCGGTTATATGCTTGTGGAATACCATTGAGTCGGTCAAAGAGGTTTTTTGTGCGGCGTGCATTCATCAGTACCCTAAGTTTGTTGTGGGCGGTTGGGTTCGGTGTGGTAGCTCCTGCCAAGGCAGAGGACAGTTTGGGCTACTCTTACCGGGCATCACATCACGACTTTTGGCGAGGATAATCTTGGTGAAGTGTACATTGGCGCGGTAGGTGCTGTTTATAAATTGGTAGCAAGTGAAAGCAGTTAAGGTTTTAGCAACCATGTAACGGCATCATCAAAGGCATCAGGAAATAGTTCAACCTTCACCATTTTCATGCCGAATACGTTTATGCCATCTTTGATTAAGTTGGCATAACGCTGTTGAAGTGCGCCGGTTGTTTTTGTGACTACCGCGATCTTTAACAAAATGGATTCGACTTCAGGGTGTTTGCCACGCCATGCCCTTGATTGTTGCAGTGTGTACAGGAAGGGGGGTAAACCGGACGGACGGATGTCCATAACCATACGCGCCGCATCTGGCAGCGCGGTGGTGTTAATGAAATACTCCTGCCATTCCAGCCACTCATCTACCGCCTTGGTTGAGGATTCCAAGAACTTAAACACCCATATGCCATTTTCAAGTTCAGTAAACATGCAAGCAGTTGCATTTGGTACTGTAGTTGTCACAAGCATATTAGCGTGAGCCTTTATTGCTTTATCGTGCGAAAATGTATGCCCTATATTATACATCTTATTAGCAAGTCTAAAGCATTTTTGGATATATTGCCGAGCATTCCTCCCTCGCAGTATCAGCATTCACTAGGGAAACAAGGCCGTGATGTGATATAATATGATTGTGAACGAACTCACAATTCCCAATTGAGAAAGAAGTCGAAGTCGTCTTATGGCTGAACCACTGGGTACACAGACAAACCCGCTGCGGGTTGCTATTATCGGTTCTGGACCGTCCGGTTTTTACGCTGCGGCTCACCTGCAATCGCAAGCTGATCTCGTTGTCGAAATCGACATGTTTGACCGCCTACCAACCCCATACGGATTGGTACGCGGGGGTGTCGCCCCCGATCATCAGAAGATCAAGAGCGTTACCAAAGCGTATGAGCGTATCGCGGCGAACGAGAATTTCCGTTTTTATGGTCATGTTGAGTTCGGCAAGGACATCACCCATGCTGACCTCGCCGCAACCTACCACGCTATCATTTACGCAGTGGGCGCACAAACTGACCGCCGCATGGATATTTCCGGTGAAGACCTCACAGGCAGCCACCCTGCCACCGAGTTTGTGGCATGGTACAACGCGCACCCAGATTTTGCCGACCATCAATTTGACCTAACACAAGAAAATGTCGCGGTCATCGGCCTCGGTAATGTAGCGATGGATGTTATCCGTATCCTCGCGCGGACACCAGACGAACTTACAGAAACCGATATCGCTGATTACGCGCTCGATAAATTGAAGCATAGTAACGTGAAGAATATTTATGTGCTTGGTCGGCGTGGGCCAGCACAGGCCGCGTTCACCAATCCTGAAATTAAGGAGTTGGGAGAACTGGATGATGCGAGCATGATCGTCGCACCGGATGAGGTTTTGCTCGACCCTGTGAGCCGTCAGTATGTGGACTCGGGCGAGGATAAGGTCGCAACTAAGAACGTTGAAATCCTCAAAGGTTTTGCGGCGCAGGGGGACACTGGCAAACCGCGCAAAATTATCATGCGCTTTTGTGTGTCTCCGGTGGAAATTATTGGTAATGGCAAGGTTGAGGCGATTAAGATCGTCAAGAATGCGCTGGTAGCGGATGAGAAGGGCAACCTGAAAGCTCAACCTACCGACCAGTTCGAGACTATTCCGGTCGGACTTGTGTTCCGGTCGGTCGGTTATCATGGTGTGGCGCTGCCGGATGTGCCGTTCGACGAGAAGAAGGGTGTCATCCCCAACCTGTTAGGCCGCGTGCTAACCATGTCGAAAACAGGTGAGCAGGTTGTGGGGGATTATGTGGTGGGCTGGATTAAGCGCGGCCCCAGCGGGATCATCGGCACTAATAAACCAGACTCGGTTGAAACGGTCAACAGCTTATTGGAAGATGTGAAGGCTGGAAAGGTGCTGACACCGGCTATGCCTAACCGTGCTAAAGTAGAAGCGCTGCTGCACGAACGCGGCATCCAATATGTGACGTTTGAAGACTGGCACTTCCTCGACACGGTGGAACAGGAACGCGGAGAGTTCCGCAATGCGCCACGCTTAAAGTTCAGCCGTGTGGATGAGATGCTGAAGGCGATCAAGGAGCGCAAGACGGCCTCGCAGGAAATGCAGGCAGTCGCGGCTACGACACAGCCACCTATTGCGGCTGACTAGACTACGAAATTAATCATGGCAAACGCTCGATCATATATCGGGCGTTTTTTATTTAGGCGGTACTAAGGACGGTCATCCCACGCGACAGTTTTGTTCTTGTTGTCAATGTAGTTATAGAGGTGGATGGTATCTGGCACGCGCAGCGCCTCGTTCGCCTCGTAAAATTGGCGCATCGCGTCGAAGTCACTATTCACATTGGCGACGACCGCTGCCGCTTCGTCCAACAGTTTACGGTCACGGGCATTCACCATCGGATCTTTTTTCTCAGCCACACCCCACGCATCGCCGGATAGCATTTCAAATTTGTTCATCGCGGCGAGGTCACGCGGTAGGTCATAACGTACCGCCCACTCACCACGGTCGTGCGGGCTAAAGCCGAATTGTAAGTCGCTGACTTCACGCTTGCGGATCATTTGCCACGCCCTGCCGCCCGTGATAAATTCATCCGGCGAGATGTTGTGTTTGAGCAAGTCGGGGTCTTCCATTAACCAACGCTCGCCATTCCAATACTCACAGACGTAATGATCTTGAAAGTGTGACTTTTCGAGGTAAGTTGCGAATCCCACTCGTACCCGCGCAGGTACACTCTGCGACCGCAGTATAGAAACCAGCAGCACGGCGAAGTGGCGGCAGTCGATAATCAGCTTTTGGTTCTTGGGACGGGCTTCGGTCAGCGGGTGATTATCGTGCGCCATTACGAGTGCCAGTGATTTGGCAACCGAGCGTGACTCGTATTCGTGGGCGCGGTCTTTTAGCCATGTGGAGTTATATTTCTGCACTTTCCACACATGGATGTAAACATTCTGTATGATCTGGTGAATCGCGGGTAAGTCGTGTGGGAGGTTATTAAACAGGTGAGCATAAGTGCCGGGGTCGGTAATGGAGCTGTGCTGCGTGTAAAAGTCGAGCGCGGTGGACATGGGATGTTTCTCTCTGTTCGGGTTAATGCGGTTGTGATCGGGTGCACAGTATGGCACTGCGCGACCGCACCGATAGCCCCAAATTGTGGCACGTTAACTGTGTACACGGTAAACTATTCTCTATCTCAATAAGTATTTTCCTTATTAGCTTCGACTATATTCCCTCTGCAAATTCACAGCGGCTTACTAATAGTTGGGTAGCAAGATTTCAATTTCTTCTATGCTGCCGCACACCAGATACGCCGATAGCGCTAGGCCGACTCTTGATCCATCATCTTCACCCACCCCTGCACAGCCTTTTCCAGCGCGACTTTTTTGTCCTGTATGTCGCTCATGTCGTTAAAATGTACCATGCGGCGGTCTTTGTAGTCGCCTTCGAGCAGGCCAGCGTCATCGGGGATAATGACGCCGTTGGGGAACACCATGAACACATGGTCTTTGACATGCGGCGTGAATACCAGCATATCGCCCTTGTAGTAGAAGCTGGGCGCGTTCCACTTGATGCCCTCGGTGATCAGGGGATGGGCGTTCATGACAATCGCGCGGATGGCCGCCATTTCGGCCTTAAACGGATGGTTGGATTTCGCCAAGTATTCGTCAACGGCGCGCGAGTTATCCAGCGGTTTTGCTTTTTTTGTGGCTGCCATTACTACACCTCATTCGTATTTAAATTAGCATAGATCAATATCATTTTTCGAGTTTGGGTTAGGCCAGCGCTTCGGCTAAACCCGGTACGTTCGCCCAACGTATGGCAATTTCCGGCGTTTTGTGCCATACCGCACATTCTTGCAAAGCATTTTTAATCGACGTGATTAGTTCATCATCCACCTGCACCCACGGCTCAAGGTGCAGCGCCTTTATTTCAAAGAGTCCATCTTTGCGGTGGGCTTTGGGGTCAAGCCGCCCGATGACCATGTTCTTGTAGAGGATGGGGAGGGTAAAGTAGCCATAGATACGCTTGGGGGCGGGGGTGTAGCATTCAATCCGGTAGTCGAAGTTGTAGAGCGCTAAAGCACGTTTACGATCCCACACAATAGGGTCGAAGGGTGAAAGAAGCGTGGTTTTGGACTGTGGGATTTTACCTTTCGCGGCGGCTTTCACCAGCGCCTCGTGATCGGGATGATAATAGGCGGGGGCATCCCAACCTTCGACCTTAATTTGACGCAGTTGGTCACTGTTCTGAAGCCGCTTCAACGATGCGCGTACATCAGATTGCTTGAGACGGAAGTAGTCGGCAATCCATTCAACTTTCGTTACACCTAATGCCTTGACACTATTGACTACAAAGTAATCATGCCGCTGTTCCTGAGTTGCCATCTGCGAATCATCCCAATCGGGCAGCACACGCTCCGGCAGGTCATAAAGGCGTTGGAAGTTGTGGCGCTTCTTAATCATCAAATCGCCGACATTAAACAGGAATTCGAGAGCAACTTTTTCCTCTTTCCAATTCCACCAACCGGCTTTTTGACCATCTTTGCGTTCAAAATCTGATGAGCGCACCGCGCCTTTTTCGCGGACATGATTGATGACGGTTTGCGCTACCTCGGGGTGTTCGTTCAGCCAGCGCCGCGAATACCCGTCATCGTCGCCACGCGCGGTCATGCCGAGTCGGTAGTATTGGAAGTCCTCAATCGGGAGGAAGCAGGCGGCATGTGACCAGTACTCAAAGAGGTTGCCCTTTTCCAGCAAGGTTTCCAGCCAACGCGGGTCATAATCGCCCAAGCGGCTCCACAGCACAAGGTACGGGCTGCGTGCGACTACGCTAATGGTGTCGATCTGGAGGACGTGCATCTGGCGAATGATGTCCTGCACCGATTTTTGGGTAGCGAGGCGCGGTTTGGTAGGCTGCTGTAAACCTTGGGCGGCGATTAACAATCCGCGTGCGGCATCCTGTGAAAGTTCGGTCATTTGCATGTCCTTATGGTACATCGCCATTAGAACATAAATTATAACAACTGGAACTTTTGTTCACAAGGCTGCGGCGCGGTGATTGCGAAGTAGCTAATTGGAGGTGCGTTTGATTTCCGATTGGCAGGGATGAGACAAACAGCCACATTCCTGCCTTTATATGTTGATTGCTGCGACTCTATTCCCGCTTGAACAACCACAACGCCACGATGCTCATCACCACGGTGAAGCCAGCGAGGAACGCTACATCCAGCCCGAAGCTGAAGGTACCTTGCCCAATGGTTATATGGCGAAGGGCATCAACGCCATAGCTCAACGGGTTCAGGGCGATGAAGGGCTGCATCCATGCCGGTGCGCTGCTGGTCGGGTAAATGCCACCGCTGAGGAAGTACATAGGCATGACGACGAAATTGGAGATCGTGCCGAAGCCTTCGAACGAAGTCATGCGGCTGGCGATTACCACACCGAGCGAAGTGAGCGCGAAGGACACGCCAAACATGATGATGATTAGTTCGAGTACAGCCAGCGGGGTGAGGTGCAAGCCGATTAACGGGGCGAATGCCAGCGTGATAATGCCCTGTAATGTGGCCTGTGTCGCGCCACCCAGCACCTTGCCGATGATGATCGAGATACGCGATACGGGTGCGGCCAATACTTCTTTAAGGAAACCAAACTCGCGATCCCAGATGATGCTAATGGCCGACTGCATCGTGGCGAAGATCAATGTTAGCCCGATGACACCGGGGAAAATATACTGGACATAATCGACGTTGCCGGTCAGTGTGTTGTTGGTCACCACCGGCTTGAGGCTGCTGCCGAGGATCACTAACCATAAAATCGGACGTGCGACACCGCCCCATAGCCGGCTCTTTTCGCGCCAGAACTTTTTGAAATCGCGCAGCCAGATGCCGTAGATGACTTCCAGTTCGCGGCTGTACGAAAACGTGTGCCGCTGCGTCATATTCGATACGGATTGTGTAGCCATCTCGTCCTCCTTATATCCGGCCCAGCCGCCGTAAGTTCAGTTTTCGTTGGTCTTTCGCGCCTTCTTCTTCGCGGATGGTGCGTCCAGTCAATTTGAGGAACACATCTTCCAAAGTCGGGCGGCGAATGTGTAGGGTTTCAATCGTCACACCCTCAGTTAGCGTGGGAAGTTCTGCCAGCAGCTTGGGAGCGAAGCTTTCTGCCGATGGGATTTGAATAACGACATGGCCTTCACGTTCCTCGACCGGAACCTGATATTTTTCGCTGATGACATGTACCACACGGGTATTGTCGCGCGTGGTCAGTTCGATCTGGTCATCACCAACCATCTTTTTGAGTTCGGCGGGGGTATCCAATGCCACGATTTGGCCTTTGTCGATGATGGCGATACGGTCGCAGTTTTCAGCCTCGTCCATATAATGTGTGGTCATGAAGATGGCGGTGTGGTGTACCTGCCGTAGGTCACGCACATACTGCCAGATGTAATTGCGGGTTTGCGGATCAAGCCCGACCGTCGGCTCGTCTAGCACCAGCAGGCGCGGCTCGTGCAGCAGGCCACGAGCGATTTCCAACCGCCGCCGCATCCCACCTGAAAAGGTTTTAACCCGCCGGTCTTTAAACTCGGTTAGTTCCATCAGATCAAGCAGACGCTTAATTCGCTCCACCCGTTCGCCGCGTGGAATGTGGTAGACCATGCAGTGAAAGTCCATATTTTCCTGCGCGGTCAAGTCACTGTCGAGCGAGTTATCCTGAAAAACGATGCCGATCTGTGAGCGTACTGTGTCGGGGTCAGCCTGCACGTCATAGCCACCCACACGGATATGCCCGCTGCTGGGTTGCAACAGCGTACATATGGTTTTGATGGTGGTCGATTTCCCCGCGCCGTTCGGGCCGAGGAAGCCGAAAATTTCACCCTCGCGCACTTCAAAACTGATGTCATTAACCGCAGTGAAGTCGTCAAACTTTTTGGTCAGGTGGTCAACCTGAATAATTGGCACACCCGCAGCCGGTTCCGCAGTCGGCAAAGTCATGTCAGTACGAATGGGAACTTCAGTCATGGTCGTCATGTTCATTTACCTCTTGAACCAAGACCCGATGTAAAGATTGGAGTGCCTGCTGGATTGCTGCCTGTTCGTCATTGTCAAGTTGATCCATATAGGTGACCAACCGTGCCAACATCTGCTGTTGGGCGCGTTCATAATGGGTGCGGCCTTCCTCGGTCAAATGCAGGAGCGATTGGCGACGGTCGTCGGGGTCGGGCATCCGCACTACCCAACCGCGCCCTACCAACGACTGCACGAGTTCGCCTGCTGACTGGAAACTAACGCGCCGTTTACGGGCAATCGCGCTCATGGTCAGGGGTGAATCGGCTAAATACGACAGCACACGAAATTGGGGCATGGTGGTGTCTTCACCGGCTTCTTGACGCAGTTCGACCGCCATCAGCCGAGTCAGCAAAGGTACGACCGCCAACAGTTCTTGAGCAGTAGCTAATGATTTGGACATAGAATTCTTCAGGTCTCCTGATATTAAGGATACCTGTATAAAATTCAGCGTCTATGAGTCCAACAAATACCAAGTTGCGAGAGCTTGCCGCCGGCAAGTCCCTACAAGGCCAAACGTTGGGTACAATCAATCTCCATCGAAACCATTTAATTATCGAGGGAGGCAATAACCATGACCACCTATGATGTTATCCGCGCCAAACGCGCGATCCGTAAGTTTACTGACCAACCGCTGCCTGATGAAGTCGCCCATACCATCCTCAACGCTGGACGTTTGGCACAATCGTCGAAGAACCTACAGGAGCGTATGTTTATCGCCATTCGTGATCGGGAAACGCTGCAAGCTGTCGCGACCTGCGGCGAATGGGCAGGGCATCTGGCAGGTGCGGCGATGGGCGTTGCGATCCTCACGCCTGATCCCAACATCAAATTTCAACTGATGTTTGACGCCGGACAAGCCGCCGCGTACATGCAGCTCGCGGCGTGGGAGTTGGGTGTAGGGTCGTGCCTTGCCTCGATTTACGATGGTGAAAAAGCCCGCAGCATCCTTGGCTTTCCAGCGGAATGGCACCTGCGAACGGCGATTTCCTTCGGCTACCCGACACCAGAAGCGCTTGCTCCACGACCAGCTAAACCTGAAGGCCGCAAAGAATTCGAAGATGTGGTGCTGTGGGATCACTGGTCGTGAGTATTCACCTAGAAAGTATGGCATAATGTTTCTATAAGATGTGGGAGGCAAAACAATGGCTGAACAGATCAAAACACGAATGACAGCGACCGAGTTCGTACAACTACCAGAAACCAATTTACCTGTGCAACTGCTTGATGGTGAGGTGATTGAGATGGGTGCGCCTGAACTACCACATCAAGACATTGTACTAAATGCTGGTATCTTCTTGAGGCAGCAGGCTAAAGAACTAGGCGGTAAAGCATACGTTGCACCTGTTGATGTATATTTTGATGAGTTGAACATGCCACAGCCGGATGTCCTGTGGCTTGCACCGGATACAAAGTGCGAAATGGTCGGTACACAGCGATTAAGCGGTGCGCCTGACTTGATCGTAGAGGTATTGTCACCCAGTACGGCTGCTATGGACCGCAAGAAAAAATTCCGCCTGTATGAGAAATATGGTGTGCGCGAATATTGGATCATTGACCCACGCGATCAACTAGTTGAAGTATGGCAGCACCACGATGGTCGGTTTGTCCTGCTTGATGTTTATGAAGTGGGCGAAACCTTTACATCTGCATTGATCGGCTCAGTCGAAACGGCTATTCTGTTTGCCACCTAATTTCGCTATCCTATGTTTCTTACTCATTACTTTAACCCCTGACCATATAGACCATCCTAGTCGTCATGTTTTAGCAAGTCACGGTACACTTTAGGTATCATTCGCCACACTAACAGAGGTAGTCTGCTATGGTAGATTTCACTATTCAGTTGGAAAAAATTGAGCAGGCGGTCGGCATTCTTAAAGAGAAAAATATCGACTGCTGGCTGACTTTCGTTCGCGAAACCGCACACAATTCTGATCCGGCTCTGCCGTTGATTTCGCCGGCTAATGTCACATGGCATACGGCGCTGATTATCACCAGCAGCGGACAAAAGATCGCTATCGCCGGACGTTACGAAGTTGGCAACTTCCAGTCGATGGGTATCTGGGAAGAAGTCATCTCCTACGACCAGAGTATCCAACCAGCGCTGGTCGAGGCGCTTGACAAGATTAAGCCCACCCAGATCGCGGTCAATTTCTCGGAAAGTGATACTGCCGCTGATGGCCTTTCGCACGGCATGTTCCTCACACTCCAGCGGTATCTGGCGGGTAAGGATTACACGCTGATTTCCGCTGAGGATGTACTGAACTCGCTGCGAGGGCGCAAGACGGCTGGCGAAATTGCGCGTCTGCGGGCGGCTATCGCCCTGACCGACGACATTATTGACCGGATCACCAGCGTGATTAAGCCGGGTGCAAGCGCCCTCGATATGGCGAAGTTTGTGCTGGGTGAGTACGAAAAAGAAGGCGTACCGCCAGCGTGGGACGAGAAATACTGCCCGACGGTCACAGTCGGCGGTGATTCTCCGGTCGGACATTTGTCACCATCGGATCAATATGTCGCCAAAGCGGGTGATCTCATCCATATGGATCAGGGGGTCATCCTTAACGAGTACATCTCCGACATTCAACGGGTGTGGTACCTGCAACCGGAAGGCGAAACTGAAGTTCCAGCAGAAATTACTAAAGCGTTCAACGCTGTTCGTGCCGCGATTATGGCGGCTGCCGAGGTGCTGAAGCCGGGGGTGCAGGGTTACGTGGTGGATGCGGCGGCACGTAAGACGTTGATGGACGCAGGCTACCCCGAATATAAACATGCGACCGGACACCATATTGGACGTACTGTTCACGATGGCTCGACACTGTTAGGGCCGCAGTGGGAACGCTACGGTAAGACGCCGCTGGGTATCGTCGAGGCGGGAAACTGCTATACGCTGGAACTGGGCGCACCTGTCCCCGGTCGCGGGTATATTGGCCTCGAAGAAGATGTGCTGGTGACGGAAAACGGTGTTGAATGGTTGGGCAAGGTGCAGACCGAGTTGTGGGTGATTAAGGCGAAGTAGTCAATAGCTATTAGTCGGTAGTCTTTAGAAGGGGCGAGAGTGCCCCTTTTTAGTTGGTAGTCGCCAGTCGTCAGCTTAATGCAAAGGCAAATCGCCATCCCGCAAGGGGAGGCTTCGCACAGCACGCCAAGGAATACAGAGAGAAAAGCCAAGGGTTTCATGGCGGCATTGGCGGCGGCGGCGGCGACATAAAAATGTTTTTCCGCCATAAAAGTTATAAATGTTGCAACTGTTGAAGTCGTTGATTGCCAATTTTGCTATGAGTTTGAGGGAGCGATGGCAGCAATTACGGCAATGGCAAGATTGGCAACGTTAGGTGTTTGTTATCCGTTCAACGCACAACACGCGGCGGCGCGAAAAGTTGTTAAGCTGCGGCGTAGACCCCATCCCCAGCCCTTCCCTGTTACTACGGGGAAGGGAGCAAATGCACAAGTCATTTGAAACAGCATACCGCAATTGATTATTCAAAGGGTGACCATTTGGAAGACCATTTGGTAGCTTTTAAGCAATGATGGCGTTAACCCTTTTGAGGGAGCGAGATTGTTAAGCAGGTTGATGGATGGTTGGTAAACGGTTTGTCGGGTTAACCGAAAATAAACGTTAGTAGTAATAAGTTTTAAGTGGCAAGTTTCAAGTTGGAAAGCAAAGAGAAAGGTTGGGTGATGCGCTTTTACGAGGTAACGGTTAGGGTGTGTTCTTGCCAATAGTGGTTGGTTTTGGCGATGACGGTGATGACGTTTTTGATTTCGTGCTCAAGGCGGAAATCGGGGCCAGCGGGGAAGTAGAGAATAGTGTCTTCACGCCGGACGCTAACATTTTCAACAACGATTGCACGCAACAGCCAGAGTGCCATTTCCTCGCTGGCGCACTGCATACCGACCCAACCGGGGGCAGCGCTGCGAGGCGTTTGCAAACCCGTTACCATCTGGATGCCGCGTTCTAGTTCGGCTAAAACCTGTTCATAGCCTTCAGGGTTGGTGGCTACTTCATCAGGGTTAACCGGTTCGAGAAGTGTTCCGCGATGGGGTGGGCCACCGGCAAGCGCCAGATCACAAAATCCTTGCCAAATCTCGTTCCATGCTGCTTTTCCATCAGCATCGTAGACTAAGCCGGCTGCACCCATCGGCGCGGCGCTGACCTGCGTATTGAGTTGATAACGCGGGGGGAGGATGTTTAAGGCCGCAAAGTTCTGAGGGATTGCAGCGGGTTTTCCAACCGACTGCGTTCCCGCATTGATCTGAATGGTAACTTCGGCAAGGTGTGGGATGGCTGATTGCAAACGCTCTACAACCGCAGTGATGAGCGATTGGCTTTGCTCGACCGACCACTGTGGGGAGGTGGTTAATGTCAACTCGGCAAACAACTGATGACCTACCCAACGCACACGCAGTTTTTCGACACCTTCGACACCATCTATCTGACTGGCGTGATGTTCGATTTGATCAACCAGTGTTGGATCAACCGCGTCCATCAGGCGATGCCAGATGCGAATGGCTGCGTCACGGGTAATGAACAGGATGGCGACACCGATGAGCAGCCCAATCAGCGGGTCAAGGATAGGCAAGCCTAGAAGGGTACCGATGGCGGCAACCAAAACGGCTAAGGATGTTAGGCCATCAATACGGGCGTGGAGGCCATCGGCAACTAAGGCATCCGAGCCGATTTTGCGTCCGGTGCGGATTTGCAGGAGCGCGACGGCTTCGTTACCGATAAAGCCAACGATAGCGGCGGCGGCAACCCAACCGATATTCTGCATGGGCTGTGGATTCAAGAGTTTTTGGATGGATTCCCAAAAGACTACGGCTGCGCTCACGATGATCGACAGGACAATGATGACACCAGCGACATCTTCAGCGCGACCGAAGCCATAGGTGTAACGGCGGGTCGCCACTTTACGGGCTAAGTAGAAGGCCAGCAGCAGCGGAACGGAGTTCAACGTGTCGCCGATGTTGTGAATCGTGTCGGCTAGAAGCGCCACGCTGCCGCTGAGTGCTACAATCCCAATTTGGATAAGGGTTGTTGCACCCAGCGCTATAATTGCCAACCAGACGGTACGAATCGCTTCTTGATTCGTGCTGGCGGGGTCTGCGGCAATGAATGACTCATCACCATGCGTATGCCCGCCGATGTGAAAAATTGCCCCAATCCATCCCCAAAGGGTCGTGGGGGCTGCGTGAGTATGTGGTTTAGGGTTTTGCATACGCTATCACTCCACTATTACGGGCTTGATTGTAGTCATCCAGCGTTTTTAGAATGGCTTATTGCAAAAAGTGGCGAGAAGGTCAACATGTCGCACTACAAACTTAATTATGAAGATGTGCTGCGCGAGGCCGGACACCGTGTTACTAACCAGCGGGTGCTGATCCTCGATGCGGTGTGTGAAGGCGAGGGACATACGACCATCGGGCAGATTTATGCGCGAACCCGATCAAAAGACCGCTCGATTGACCGCTCTACTATTTATCGGGCATTAAAGCTGTTCGTGGAATTGGGGTTGGTGGTTTCGGCGGATACGGGCGCGGGTGAATTGATGTATGAAATCAGCAAGCCCAAACAACATCACCATCTTGTTTGCCGACAGTGCGGGAAAGAGCAAGAGGTGGGACAGCAGGTGATGCAAGCCATGTTCGAGCAGGTGCAGAACGAATATCAATTTCGGGTCGATACCGATCACCTGATCTTGTTCGGGCTGTGTTCAAATTGTCGATCCGCTGCGAATGATAGTGTACCCTGAAGTTTCGTTTGTTTTGGTAGGTTAATACAAAAACAATCCCCTCTTTCGCCGATTTTCACAAACTGCATTCCCCTGTATAGTAAGGGGCATACAGGTTGCTATTTATCGGATTACGTTTAAGGGGGAAATGTATGCAGAAGTATCGAGCCAGTAATCATGTATCGTTCGGTGGATTTCTACTGTTACTGGTGTTAGCAGTGGTCGCCGGTGCTGCGCTTGGGGGTATCCTATTCGCGGTCGATTATTATATTCATTTTTATCTGGTGCTGATGTTCCCGATTCTAGCGGGCGCGATTGCAGGCGGCTTGCTGGCGCGTGGGGTGTACTCGGCCAAGGTGCGCAGCCCGTTCGTGGCGTTTATCGTCGGGTTAGTGTGCGGCGTGTTGATCTTTGCGGTGTATCATGTCGCTTCGTATTATGTGGGCTTTCGCGGGGATGTACGAGCCATTTATGTCGAGAATGCAGGCGAAGAACCAACAGATGCCGAGTTAACCGAGTTTATTGATTTTGTCCTCGAAGATGAAGTTAATGATACGGGTTTTGTTGGCTATCTGAAACTGATCGCGAAGGACGGTTTTAGCATCACACGGACAGCATCGAGCAGCAGCAGCGGTATCGACCTGCAAGGTAATGCGGTTTTCATTTATTGGGGTGTCGAAATCTTGATCGTGGCGCTGTTCGCGGCGTTCATGGCAGCACGGGCGGCAGGCGAACCGTTTAATGAGGATGCGAATGAGTGGTACGGGCCAGCGCTGTTTTATGCCACGACCAACGCCAAAGCACGCAAAGAACTGCTGAACGCGCTCAAAGATGGCAGCTTCCAACAAGCGGGTGCGATGCTGACGACACAGGATATTAAGTACCCACGGTTGGATGTGAACATCCGTCGTACAGCGGATGGTGGAAATTCGCAAGATACGTATGTACAGATCGTCCACTTCCAACGGCGTGGGCGCAGCAGCGGGGTGATTAAGCAGGGGATGCTGACACCGAGCGAGTTCGAAAGTTTCCAGCGCGGGTTGGCACAGTCAAGCTCGAACCCGACGTTCACGAGTTAATTGTCGGTAGCGCGGAGGAGGCACGCCTCCTCCCTAAAAGTAAGCGATGGTTGCGGTAGGTGGTGCGGACGCAGCGCGCTGCGTCCCTACACAATAACCATTTGACCTTTTAAACACATTCAGAGAAGATGCTCAAAAGCTGTATCAACACATATTAGCCGGAAAACGGAATGGTCTGAGACCATTCCCTACGAGAAGATGTGTTGGTGATGAGTGATGCGGAGGAGGCACGCCTCTTGCCTACGTGAAGATTTGAGGGAAGCAGCTTCTATTTGGGTCATTGGTGACACGGCACATATGATTGATTATCTTATGGATATATTAAAATGAGGGGAGAATCTTTACTTTTTTAATGAGATATGTTATATTATGCGCCATCAGCGCATATACCACGTTCCGCCCCACACTCAAAAATTTGAGGGAACGTACCACCCAGGCACAGCCAGCTAGCTGTGTTTTTATGTTTTATGGCAGTATCACTACGGAAAAGTGAGGATTGGGTGACATGAATGACGTGCAATATCTGACCGCAGAAGGCATGGTAGAACTTGAGGCACGGTTGAAGTATTTGACCGAACAAAAGCGCATGGAAGTTGCCGAACGTCTGCGTCAGGCTCTTGAAGAAGGCGGCGACCTTAGTGAAAACGCCGAATATGAAGATGCAAAAAATGAGCAAGCTTTTGTTGAAGGCGAGATTTTGCGCTTAGAAACCATTTTAAGCACGGCTCAGATTATCGAAACGACGACGGGCAAGAAAGATAAAGTCGAACTGGGTGCGATGATTACCGTCATTGAAAAGGGCAGCAAAGATAAAGAAGTTTACCGTCTTGTCGGCTCGGCGGAAGCAAACCCACGCGATGGCAAAATCTCGGTAGAAAGCCCACTCGGACGGGCGCTGCTGGGCGCGAAGGTTGGCGAAAACGTCACATTCAAGGCGCCGGACGGCGAGATGATCTTCGTTATCAAGTCGATCACCTAGCGAAAACTGCGTCAGGCGATACTGAATCCTGACGATTAGAAGTGAATATGATAGACTGTAAGGGCTTGCCGTTGGCAGGCTCTTCTGTTTATATGCAAAAATTCAGGTCAATATCACCCATGTGGCAACCGAACAAACTGGAACAGGAACGTGTTGAGAAAATTCAGGCGCTGGAAGCAGCCGGTGTGGAAACATTCCCGCGCCGTGTCGAGCGCACACATACGAGTGTAGAGGCGATTGCCGCCTACGATGCGATGGAACCGATTGACAAGGAAGCTGCTGAGAGCATTGAGGTCACGGTTTGCGGTCGCGTCCGCCGGGTGAATATCAAGGGTAAGCTGTCGTTCATCCACATTGAGGATGAGCATGGGCGCGTTCAGTTGTTCCTGCGCGTTAATGATATGGACGAGGCGGTTTATGGCTACATCAAAGATAAGCTGATCGATACCGACGACTTCGTGCAGGCGACCGGCACGATGATGCGGACGAAAGCCGGCGAAACCAGCATTCTCGTCCACGAGTTTAAGCTGCTTGCCAAGTCGCTTAGCCCGCTGCCGGTGATTAAGCAGCAGGTACAGGATGACGGCTCGATTGTGGAGTTCGGCGAGTTTAGCTCGGTGGAGACACGCTACCGCCAGCGGTATGCCGACCTCGCGGTGAACCACGGTGTGCGTGAGGTGTTCTTAAAACGCGCCAAGATTATCAAGGCGGTACGGAATTTCTTCGACAACGAGGGCTTCCTCGAAGTGGAGACCCCGATCTTGCAACCGTTGTATGGTGGTGCAGCGGCGCGTCCGTTCATCACCCACCACAACCAACTGGATGAAGATTTATACCTGCGCATCAGCTTCGAACTGTATCTCAAGCGGCTGCTGGTGGGCGGTTATGACGCGGTGTACGAACTGGGGCGTGACTTCCGCAATGAGGGTGTGAGTTACAAGCATAACACCGAGTTCACGATGTTGGAGTTTTATAAGGCGTACATTGACTACAACGATGTGGCTGACCTGTGTGAACGGTATGTGGCTGAAGCGTGTCTCGCGGTCAACAAATCAACGCAAATCACGTATCAGGGTGTGGCGGTTGACCTGACCCCGAAGTGGAAGCGCATCACCATGCGGGACGCGATCAAGGAAGAGTCGGGCATTGATTACATGGATTACCGTGATGCGGCCTCGTTGGAAGCGGCTATTCGCAAAGCGGGTATTGAGGTGAAGCCGGGGTTGGCGTGGGGCAAGCTGGTGGAGCACTTACTGGGTGAATGTGTCGAGCCGAAGCTGGTTCAGCCGACCTTCATTATGGATTACCCGCGTGATATTTCACCGTTTGCGAAGGCAGTTGAGTACGACGATATGCACGTCGAGCGGTGGGAACTGTATATCGCGGGGATGGAGTTCGCGAACGCCTTTACCGAACTGAACGACCCACGCGACCAAGAAGCGCGATTCCTCGATATGGCGAAAACCTTCCGCGCAGGCGAGGACGACGAAACGCCGCTAGACGAAGATTATCTGCGGGCAATGCGCTACGGGATGCCGCCCAACGGTGGCTTCGGTATGGGTATCGACCGGTTGGTGATGCTGCTGACTGACCAGCGGAGCATCCGTGATGTGCTGCTGTACCCGCAACTGCGGCGGGAAGAATAAGAGCGCTTAATCAATGGGCAGCCCTTATGGGCCTGCCCACGTCTTTTATCTTGACACGTTCTCTCGCAGCGACTAGAATGCGTGGTAGTTCGATTGGGCCCGTAGCGAAGTTGGGATCGCGCTACAATCGCACTGTAGAGGTCAAGGGTTCGAATCCCTTCGGGTCCAAATCATAAAAAAGCACCTACTTTAGGTGCTTTTTTGTTACGTGGTGAGGTTCGAATATCCTCTCCATTTGTAATTTGGGTTGTCCAACCAATTAAGCGTCAGGTTTGCTACCTACCGAGGATCATACACGAAAAAATGCTCCTATGATGTAGAGGCGCTTTTGTTGGCTCGAAATGTTCAGAGATTGTGTTGCAAGTAAGAGAGGCAATACCCTCCCAAAATCTATTTCGGGAGAGTATTTGGGGACTACTAGCAGATCTTAGCGTAGAAATTCCCGGAGTACATTTTCCGTCATCCGCGAAACATTATTCTGGTAGTTGTTATGCGACAGACTACCACACCATGCAATTGAACCGGTTGAAAAGATTGCGCCGCCATTTGGCATCTCGGCGAAAATAATTTCTGAACGCACATTCCAGTTTTCGCGGGTTGTCATGGGCAAGGTAACCCCGTTAAAGTCCTCGACAACCGGGAGAATATGCTCGTGATGACCAACCGAGGCTGCAACCACCAGAGTATGTCGAGGTGTGCCAAGTGCCTTATCGGTACGGTCGATTTCATCACCCGCAGCACCACCCAGCACTAAGCCAAAGTTACCTATAGGCTCGTCGTCACCGATACCTTCGAAAATAAATGAGGCTCGTGGGTTAAAACTGTCCGGTTGGCGCATGTATCCGGCTGCCCGCCCATCCCAGCCTTGAGCCGCGAATCCCACGCCCGTAAGTCGATTAGGCGCTCGCCCGCGGTGTCTCCACAGCCCACCAATTTCGCCCGTTGTACTATGATATTCTTCGCCCGGTATCGATTCCCACGCACGGGTACCCCCAATACCACGTCGAACTTCGACCATATGGGGACGATGAGGGTCAACACTGGTGATCCAATAGAAACCATTACCTCCCAAATACATCAAGCGCCCACCTTGTGCAAGGTAAGCCTCCAATGCATCCAACATCGGTGTCGTCCAGTATTCAGGGTGAGTTCCCGTAATAACTACCTTATAGGATTTGAGGAGTTCTAACCCATCAAAGTGGAGATCCTCGTCGGTAAATATATCATGTGGAATATTTTTAGTTTCCAGCCAATCAACCATGTATAAGTCGGCACCAAAGTGTCGTGGGCCACTCACTAAAGACCACATGTATCGAGGATGCATGTTGGGCATGGGACGCAAGCGTGAAGAATAACAACACCCACTGCCATCCGTATGAAAATCATAGATGGACATGGCAAATTCAGGGTGTTCATCGAAGTAGGTCTCTAGCGGTTGGGAAAGTGGGCCACGCAGATTGCCATTTTCATCATACGAACGGTCTTTCGCGCGATAATTACCGTAGGCCAGATATGTCATGGTTGGTATTAAATAGGCAGCTTGTGCAGTAGGCTTACCAACATGCGGACGAACGTAGAAGGGAATATCGTTCACCAATGCACCTGAGTTAAGCCGTGCGGTATAAATGCCACTACGCCAGTGATCAGGAATAGTGAGTTCAAAATCGACTTCCCATCCCGCATCATCGAGATCATCATCATGAAAGTGGATTGCCCCATATTCATGCGGTGCGAGACGGGGGTCAATTTCCCGCGCAGTCCAGTTGTATCCGATGACCGCACGCATCGGCATGTTGACGATTTTTCCGTGCAGATTATGTTGGCCTATATCGGTTGCGACGGCTGAGGCATGGTTGAGCGAAAAATCCCAATTTGCGACAACGTTTCCGACGGTTTGAGGATCAGCACCTTGGCGCAGTTGGTCAACTTGAGCCGATGACAGCGTGTTTGCAAATACTCGCGGGTGGTCAATCTTGCCATTAAACACATCCAGGTATGGAGCAGAAGCGGCTATGTATAAGGGGGCGGCATTCATAACCGGAATAGGATCGTTTTGTTCAATGATGACGGGTTCTAGATCTGGCGTAGGGTAGGGCGTGACGGCGTATTGATATAGGGTCGCCTTATTTGTCAGCGCATCGTATGTTGCAGCCACAAAATACCACACACGGTTAAGGAGTGGGATACTCGATTGTAGTGCAGGTTCACCGTTGATACGAAAGCTAAGACAGCCATTTGTATCAAGATAGAGAGCAAATCCGTTTTCGCTACTCCCTTGAGCAAGAATGGTTTGTTTTTTGCCCTGTTCGGGGAATGTTGGAAACACCCATGCTTGGATACTAAAGCTTGTTAGCGCATCAATGGCGGGATGTGCTGCGACTTCGATATATGATCCGGCTTTTACAATCTGTTTGCGACCGCGTTGTTGTACCAACTGCGATGGGACAATAACATCTTCCTTTATACCGGGGCCGGCTGGATCACTGTTCGCATGAATGAGCCGCACAATCGATACATCGTAATGTGGTTCATCCGTGCTAACCATGAAGCGAATGGTTTGACCGGTGGCAACACTCCACCGGTCAGGATAGCCAATGAGTTCTTTTTCCATGTTATATCCTATCTATGCCTGTTGACCGGCAATGATAGCGGCAGCAGTATGGGGCGGCAGTGTGAAACTCGATGTGAGCGAGACCGATTGTTGTCCGGCAAATGGTTGACACAAAATAGCGGTGGTGTACTTTTGGTCGTCAAATTGAATGGAATAGGTTTGTTCATCATCAGTTGCATTCCAGACGACCGAACCCACGCCTTCTGGTGACTCAAATACACTGTAGCGTACATTTCCTGTGACCTTTGCGCCTAGTGTATCTGTGAAGATGCCATTCATCAGGTAATTTGAATGGCTTCGACGAATATTGACGATCTCTTTCATGTAATCCATAAGTTCCGGGCAGGATAGAATCGTTTTCTTTAGACCTTCGATTTCAATATCCATGCCCATGCCCAACATCATGCTTTTGTTAACCTGATGATAGCCGTAAGCACTGACAGCACAATTCTCTTTCATTTCAGGGAAGGTATAGCGGTAAACTTCGTTGCCGTTTTCACCCCGATAGCGTGAATATGGCAGGTCTAGATATTGGCACAGCCAATCACCGTATTCCTCGCCGCAGAGCAAGAATTCAGGATTTACTGCCCGTATTTCCGCGCGGAGCCAAGCTAATCTCTCGTTTAATTTCAGGGATTGACGAGTACCGGGTTTATGCCCATGATGCGATGAATAACAAATGCCTGCTTCGGCATGAATTGTATCCAACTGAATACCATCGAGGCCGAGTTCCATGAGTTTGAAAATTTCATCACGGAAACCAATCCACCACTCATCGCAGTAGGGGCAAATACGCGCCCATACAGGGCCGGTAGCTTCGTAGTGCTGCATACGCACCATGTGGGCTTCGATTGTCGTTTTCCACCAGATTTCTGGTCGAGCATTTCCGAAGCGATCTGTAATTGCCCAAGTCTTGAAATGTTCATATTCGGGCAGTTCAATATTGATGGCAGATTGACGGTGGGTAAACACCATGACTTTCATACCGCGTGCATGAAGTTCGTCACACATGCGTTTGAAGCCTTCTGGCCCACCCAAATCAATGGCCGGTGAAATATCGACATCAGAGCCTTCGCAGCCGATATTGGTGTGCCCGTACACCATTAAGGTATCAACGCCGCATCTTTCTTGGGCTTCGATCATTACGTCGATATATTGCTCAAAGTTAAAATAAACTTCGTCGAGATAGGTTTTACCGACAATATGATGCCAACCCACATAGTCTTTCAGCCATTCCGGACGTTCTTCAGGGAACTTCATCCACGTATTCGCCCAAGCACGATAATGTTTGGCGGCAACATGCCAGTCACCCGTGTGGGGCCAAAACACGGATGGCGCACCCTCCCAAGTATCACCGGGGTCGATGGCGGTCAGTTTGCCAATCATTATTTTCAGCCAACGCGGGGTATTGGGTGGGAAAATGGAAGGCTCTTTGAGACCCATACCGCTGGTGTCATATTCAGCCGGATGTTTGTCTAAGCGGAAAACCGTGGTAAGCAGCGATTTATCATCAGAAGAGATATAAAGACCTTCGGTCGCGGAGTATAGATCAATCCACTGCATCTGGTTATTCGGGTAATAGTATTGCCCTACTTCGCCTTCAACGCCGAATTGATACTCTGCATTGGGTAATCCGTTATGCAAAATATCGTGTTCAATCGTGCGACTCTTGGCAAAATGAACAATTTGCTTATTACCATTTTCTTCAAAACCTTCAAAGCCACCGAGGATTGGGTACCATGCTTCGCGAACGCGATGGGTGTGATTATTCGTAACTTTGAGGTCAAAACGCACTTCTTCTCCCTCAAGATAGGCTGTAAAGTCAACTTGAATATCGTAAGTCCCTTTACGACCAACAAGGTCTTTATAAGAAAAAACGATACGGTCAGCGCTTTGCTGGATATTGACCGGCGTTTGCTCACGACCGGCAAGATAGTAGACGGGATAGCTGTCCGTTAGAACGAGTAACTTCCAATTGTCTTCCAAACCGGCAACGGTTAAAAATGAGCGCTTTGTAATTTTGCTTGTTAATTCAGTAATTCGACCTGCTGCGTCGAATACGACCTTCAATGATTCATTTTCAAGTACAAATGGCGGTGCAATCACTCGATTTCTCCTATGTTGGTATGATGGTAGGTTCTAATATTTGTTGTTGTTTAATTTGTAAAAGACCTTATTGCCGATAACCTAAGCGTTGTGAAATTGTTTGTGTCCCCTCAACAAGCTCCTCACCAATGAGTTCGACTTTTGCGCCAAAAATACGATCCGCAAGCCCCGACACGCTGATTGCTGCAATCGGCGTACCATGATGGTTAAAGATAGGTGCGGCTACACAGCGCACACTGAGTTCGTTTTCAATATCGTCAATGGCATACCCCATATCATTGACTCGTTGGAGTTCAGCACGCAGTTTTTCGAGGCTGGTAATCGTTGCCGGTGTTCGCGGTGGAAGCCCATGTTGTTTAACGATATTGTCAACTGCGGCTGTGGGGGAGTTTGCCAGAATCGCTTTCCCAATCGCCGTTGAATGGGCGAAGTCGTGCTGCCCCGGTCGTGCTGCCATTCGTATGGAGTGTGTGCCTTCCAAAATTTCGAGATAAACAACTTTGCCACCTTCCAAAATAGCGAGGTTTACGGTTTCGCCATAGGCGTCAACGAGCTTTCGCATGAAAGGCAGCGCTATTTCGTAAACCGTGAATTGGCTAGTCACTACTCGCCCTAATTCAATGAGCTTTAAGCCAAGGCTGTATTCATCACCATTAGAGGAACGTTGTACATAACCACGCGCTTCCAGTGTGACAAGATACCGAAAGACTGAACTTTTTGGCTGACCTAGTTCCTGGCACAGCTCCGTTAGACTCATAGAGCCACGAATAGCCAGCAAATCAAGCACATCCAGCGCCTTCGCCAATACAAGAACCTTATAGCGTGAGTCGTTGTTAGTTGATGACATGTTGGATAGTATATTCCGTTTCATTGTATGAAACTATGTTTTAGTTTTACAAGAACATACTATGGGTTTTCGGTTAATATGTCAAGTAAAACAACCATTTTCCGACATAATATTGAAATTGGTTGACAATATCACTGAATCTGGCTACGATTTGTTTCTATAAATAAAACCGTGTTTTATTCAGTGAAATATATCGGATTACTACATTCAGTTAGTTCTAGGAGATTTGCAATGAAACATTCACTTAGTCGGCGCGATTTTTTGAAGTTTTCAGGTATTACAGCGGCTGGCATCATGCTGCCAGTCAACTATTCGTTGTCACGCCGTACCGCTGCATCAATAGCGGCAGCGCAAACAGGCAGCGCAATTGTTACGGCGATTGGTACCGAACCACAGGGGCTTGACACCTGTAATCCGTGGGGTTTAGGTAGTGCGCTTTGGGGCATTCTCAACCTGTCCTACGATTTATGGTGGGATTTTGACCGTTCGGGAAATGTTCAGGCTCTTGCCGCTACGGATTGGACACGACCGGATGAAACAACGGTTGTTTTCAATATTCGCCCCGGCATTCGTTATCATGGCAGCGGTAATGAATTGGTTGCAGAGGATGTTGTTTGGAGCTATGAGCGCCAAATTGATCCGAATCTGGGCTGCACGGGAGCAAGCCTGTTCGCACAGCATGTTGAATCCATCACCGCGACAGGCACACATGAATTCACGGTTAAACTAAAGACCGCCAATTTGCTTTTCACCCGTATCCCCCTGCCGCCGATCATTGATCCTGCGTATTTCGAAACTTTTGCAGGGACGCTTTTAACGCAGCAAGAGGCAGGTACCGGCCCTTGGATCCTCGATCAATGGGAAACTGAAAACTACATTTCATTTCGCCGTAACCCGGATTACTGGGGCAAACTGCCTGAATTTGAGGAATTCCGCTTCCAGATCATGCCGGAAGAACGTTCCACAGTCGCGGCTATTCGCGCGGGTCAATTGAATTTCCTACCTATTTCACGTATTGAAAACTTCTTGCAATTGCAAGGCGAAGCGAACATTACTACATGGGCGCGTCCGTCTCTGGAGTATCGCCGATTAAATGTGAACCACTTCCGTGATACGTTTAAAGATCCGCAAGTTGCTGAAGCACTGCGGTATGGTCTTAACCGTCAACAATTTGTTGACACCATGACTCAAGGATATGGGCAGATATCCGGTCCTGTATCACCAGCCGTAAGCAAGTACGCCTTGTCGCCGGAAGAGTTAGAAGAACTTCAACCGTTTGATCCAGAACGCGCTCGGACACTTTTGAGCAATGCTGGTTACGATCAAACCGACAATCGCCTGCGCCTAGAATTGCTAAGCATCGCAGGGTTCAAGGATTTCACTGATGTTGCCCAGATCGTGCAGGCCAATTTGCGCGATATCGGTGCTGATGTTGAAATTCGCATTCAGGAAGTTGGTGTTTGGGTTGATGCGCGTGTTACAGGCAAGGATTATGATTTAAGTGTCAACGATTTGAGTATGAAGTTCGAGCCTGACTTTACCTTCTATCGGTCTGACCAAGCCGAACAAGGCTATACGGGCGGCGGCGACCCTGAACTCGACAAACTGATTGATGCTGCGAATGTCGAACAGGATGACGAGGCGCGTGTTGAATATGTTAAGAGCATTCAACGGCTGCTCATCGAAAAAGATCGGGAGTTGTATTTGTACTCCCCGCCGGCATTTGAAGCCGCCTCCAATGATATTGTGGGCTATACACCGTGGCCGGGCAGCGTTAATCTTCGTATTTTCGATCAAGAAGAAGTTACGATTACAACCTAGTTGCTTGCCGGGTTCTCTAGGGGATACCTATGCTGCTACTAGCATAGGTATCTCATCAATCGTTATGTAGGTTACAGGTTGAGTACAGTGTGAATAAATATATTGCAAGACGGTTATTGCAGGCCGTTCCGACCGTGCTGCTCGCAACGTTCTTCATCTTCATGATGGTTAATGCGGTTCGAGGTGACGCACTCGATATTTACTTTGGATTGTCTGAGGATCGAACACCGGAGGCAGAGGCTGCCTTACAAGCAAGGCTTGGGATAGACCAACCGCTTCCTATTCAATATTTGAGTTGGCTAGCGCGGGCTGCCACCGGGGATTTAGGAACATCATGGCGCTACAACAAGCCCGTGTTGGATTTAATCCTTGAACGGCTGCTGCTTTCGGTTGAGCTTTCGCTAGTTGCTTCTGTAATCAGTATATTTTTCAGTTCGCTGCTCGGCGTATTTCTTGCGACCCGTCAAAATAGCAAGATCGACCAAGTTATTCGCTTCATCAGTTTGATTTTCATATCAGCCCCGTTGTATTGGGTTGCGCTGGCGATTATCGTTTTCCTGTCCACCAATTTTCGTTGGATACCGCCCATACGGTATGTCAGTATTACCCAAGACTTTTGGACTCATTTACAGATTATTGCTATTCCGGCTACGTTGTGGGGCTTTTTATCAATCCCGTCGTTTAGCCGCTTTGTACGAAATTCAGTACTCGACATTCTGAATCAGGATTATGTACGTACAGCGAAAGCCAAAGGGTTATCGACTCGACGTATCCTCTTTGTACACGTTCTGAAAAATGCGAGCGGCCCCTTGATTACGGTAATCGGCTTAAGCCTTGCCGGTGCGGCGGGTGGTACGTTACTTATGGAAGTCGTTTTCAGTTTACCCGGCATGGGGCGCTTACTGCTGAGTGCTATTTATCAGCGTGATATTCCCATGATATTAGGGATCAGTGTCTTTATCTCGACCTTCTTCGTTATTGTCAATTTGGTGATTGATCTGTGTTATGCATGGCTCGATCCACGAATTCATTATTCCTAGGAGGGTTCAACGCATGGGAAATGCAAACCCGATCATGAAAATCGACATCCAAGACTCATTGGCTGTGAAAAATGGGACACAAGACTCGGCAACGATGCGGATGGTGAAACAGGTATTCCGCACCAAAGTAACGGTTATCGGGGCAGTAATCGTGGTGCTGTTGGTTGTATTGATGCTTTCGGTTGACCTGCTTTCGCTCGAAGACCCCTATAGCATGGGCAGTAACTTACGCTCGTCACCCGGCACATCGGGACACGTTCTTGGCACCGATAACTTTGGGCGCGATATTCTAAGCCGTGTTGCTTATGGTTCACGCGTTTCGTTGGTGATTGCTTTTTCGGTGGTGTTGATCGGTGGTGTGGCAGGGAGTTTTCTCGGTCTGGTGGCAGGTTACTTCGGCGGTTGGTTCGACAGTCTCGTCAGCCGATTTTGGGATGTAATTTTTAGTTTTCCGGGCTTGTTGTTTGCACTCGTCATCATGAGTACGTTGGGTGCCGGTATTGAGACATCCATTATCGCGCTGAGCATCGGCTATATTCCGTTGTTTGGGCGCTTGATGCGGGAGCGTGTGCTGGCGCAGCGTTCTTATGCCTATGTAGAAGCGGCACAAATGTTAGGGGCAAGCCACTGGCAAATCATGTGGCACCACATTTTGCCCAACTCGTTAACGCCTGTCTTGGTACAGGCAGCTCTGGCAATTCCGGGCGTAATCCTTGCGGAAGCTGGTTTAAGTTATCTCGGGTTGGGCGTTCCTCCGCCTATCCCGTCGTGGGGCAAAATGATTGCCGAGGGGCAAGATTTATTAGAGCTGGCTCCTTGGATTTCGCTCATTCCCGGTTTCATGATTTTATTGGCGACACTTGGTTTTAATTTAGTGGGCGATGGTTTACGTGACTTTTTCGACCCAAGGCAATTACAGTAAACCAG
>JAPUDW010000377.1 GCA_027492915.1 Bacteroidota bacterium
GCTCCAAAGGGTTAGTTGTCGCCAGTCGGGACGATCTCGTCGAACATAAGCGCCCCTTTGCCCACGACCATGCCTTCCTGCCTGACTTGCAATCCGCCGTCGATAGTCTGCACCCGACCATTCTCATTGGCGCTTCAGGTATACCAAGCACCTTCACCCAGCCGATTGTCGAGGCGATGCGCCGTTACAACCAACGTCCTGTGATCCTCGCACTTTCCAACCCGACTTCGAAATCAGAATGTACCGCCGAAGAAGCCTACCGCTGGAGTGAAGGCCGTGCCGTGTTCGCCAGCGGCAGCCCGTTCCCACCGGTCATCCTAAACGATGTCACTTACACCCCCGGTCAAGCGAACAATTCCTATATCTTCCCCGGTGTAGGGTTGGGGATTGTCATTAGTGGTGCGCGTCGCGTAACCGATAACATGTTTACAGCCGCCGCCCGTACCCTTGCGAACCATGTATCCAGTGTGGATTTGGAAGCCGGCAAGATATTCCCGCCGCTGTCCGAAATTCGTTCCGTATCTGCCGCTATCGCCGAAGCGGTTGCCGAAATCGCCTATAACGATGGATTAGCCGAAACACCACGTCCCGCCAACCTCGCGGAAACCATCCAGTCTGCTATGTACGATCCGCATTAAGTATCTTGGGCCACAGCAGGCAGCCTCTCCAAGTTGTCTGCTGTGGGTTCTCCTCATGCCCTCAAGTTAGATACAATGGTGGTGTCAAATAATCAAAGGATGCTCATGACACAAACTGTTGTCATCCTTGCTGGCACACCCCTATGGCAAGCTGGCCTGCGCCAACAATTGCCTGATGGCTACCACCTCATCACCTACACCGACGCGGCTAATTACGTAACCCGCCTTGCTGATGACCACGCTGCGCTGGTGCTGGTTGACGGTGATAGCGAGGATTGGCGCTTTTACACGACCACACCCAAAAGTAGTTCCGCGACCCGCCGCATCCCCATCATACTTATCGCAAATGCCGATGACGTGCGGGGTGCTGCCCTCGGCACGGGGGCTGATCTGGCGCTGACTCCGGCTGAACTACTGGTGCAGTTGCCTACACTGTTGGCGGATTATGCCCGTGTACTCGATCCTGTAACCGCCGAGCAGTTGGATTGTGAATGTGGGGAAGCGCTGCCACCGTTGGCTGTGCAGGCAGTGGAAAAGTTCAACGCAGGCGAGTATTACCCGCAGCATGATCTGTTCGAGGAACAGTGGATGCACACCACCGGCCCCGTGCGTGACCTGTACCGCGCGGTTTTGCAGGTTGGTATCGCCTACTATCAGATTGAACGCGGTAATCATCGTGGGGCGCTCAAAATGCTGCTGCGGAGTGTGCAGTGGTTCGCGCTGCTGCCAGACGTGTGTCAGGGGATCAACGTGCGCCAACTGCGCGAGGACTCAACCGCCGTTCGCGCGGCGTTGGAAAAGCTCGACCCTGCCCACATCAGCACATTTGATAAGGCGCTGTTCAAGCCCGTGCGTTTGGTGAAATCGTAGGGGTTTGTCGCCGACAAACCCCAATAATGATTCATTTACTCGCGGGGGATTTGCTGGGTTGGTGCTGCGGGCGGTCGCTGCTGTTGCTGGCTGTTGGCCGCTGCTGCTTTCTTCTGGTTGGCGACGTTGTTAGCAATATAATCGTTCAAGCTGCCTGCCAAACTCACAAAGTCTGACGGCATCAAGATTACAGTGGTGCTATTATGTTCGGCACCGACTTCCGAAATCATCTGCATACGACGGAGTTCCAGCGCTGCCGGATTCTGCACAATTTGCTCGGAGGCTTGTGCCAGCTTGACCGACGCTTCCAGTTCGGCTTCGGCCTTGATGATACGGGCGCGTTTTTCACGGGATGCTTCGGCTTCCTGTGCCATCGCGCGCTGCATCGAACTGGGGATTTCGACATCCTTCATTTCAATCGCTTCAATTTCCACTCCCCACGGCTCGGTGGTCGAGTCCACAATTTTCTTCAACTGTGCATTGATCGTATCGCGCTCACGCAGGATTTCGTCCAAATCGTGCTGACCGATGACGTTACGCAGCGACGTTAGCGAGGCTTGGTTGACCGCACGGGCGAAGTCGCGCACAGCAATGGTCGCCTTGGATGGGCTGGTGACTTTATACCACACCACGGCGTTGACCTTGATCGTCACGCTGTCACGGGTGATCGTTTCCTGCGGCTCAATTGCTTCGGTGATGGTGCGAACGTCGATTGTGCGGCTGTATTCCAAAAACGGGATAATCCAGAACAAGCCGGGGCCGCCCGTGCGGCTGTAACGCCCCAAGCGGAATATGACCGCCCGTTGATATTCCTGCACAATGCGCAAACCCATAATAATGATGACGATTAAGATGATCCCAATAGGTATCACCAAAGGATTTTGCAAAAATTCCATTTCTCATGCCCCTTTCAGTTGATGGCTACAATCTCTATCGTAAGATTGTAGGACTGAACGCTAATTCGCGCTTCCCCAAAATAAGGGGGACACCGTTACAATTCTCCTATTTATTACAAACCAGCACCGGAAAGGCAAATTGTCATGACCAACCGTATCGGATTCATATCGACCCGACTGGCTGGCACGGATGGGGTTTCCCTCGAAACCGCGAAATGGTCGAACCTGCTGACGACGATGGACTGCGAGTGTTTTTACTTCGCCGGTGAGTGCGATTGGCCGGCTGAACGCAGTATGGTCGTGCCTGAAGCGCACTTTACCCATCCCGAAATTGTGACCATTAACACCGACCTTTTTGGTGACGGGGTGCGCTCAATCGAGACTTCGAAGGCGGTGCAGCGCCTAAAAGACCACCTCAAAAAACACCTGTATAAGTTCGTGAAGCAGTTCAAGCTCGATATTCTGATTCCCCAGAATGCGTTGGCGATCCCCATGAACATTCCGTTAGCGCTGGCAATCACCGAACTTATCGCCGAAACCGGAATGCCGACCATCGCCCACCACCACGACTTTAGTTGGGAACGCAGTCGGTTTGCGGTCGGCGCGGCGCAAGATTACCTACGGGCGGCTTTCCCACCCACCTTCCGCACCATTCACCATGTCGTGATTAACTCGTTCGCCAGCCACCAACTCGCACTGCGAACGGGTGTCGCCTCGATCACGCTAATCCCGAACGTGATGGACTTCGACCATCCGCCGGTCGTTGACGATTACGCGACGGATATGCGCCGCGTGTTAGGCATCGCCGATGATGAAGCGTTCCTACTGCAACCGACGCGGGTCGTGCCGCGCAAACGGATTGAGCAGGCCGTTGATCTGGTGCGGCGGTTGGGGCGCAAAGCCGTGCTGGTCGTGACTCATTCGTCCGGTGACGAGGGTTCGAGTTACCAGCGCTACTTGGAGGATTATGCCCAAACGATGAAGGTACGGCTGCTGTTTGCGGATGCCTACTTCGATCATCAGCGTGGGACGAATGCCAACGGTCAGAAAATGTATTCGCTGGCGGATGCTTACCAGCAGGCCGATTTGATCACCTATCCGTCGACGGTTGAAGGGTTTGGTAATGCATTTATCGAAACCATTTACTATAAGCGTCCCATCGTCATGAGCACCTATGAAATCTTTAAGACTGATATTCAGCCGAAGGGGTTTCAGGTCATCAGCTTTGACGAATTCATCAGCGATGCTACCGTCGCCAGTGTGAACGAACTGCTGGATAAGCCGATGATGGTGAATGCGATGGTTGAGGCGAATTATGAGTTGGGGCGGAAATATTATTCCTACCAAACCCTGACCGAGCCGCTCAAACTGCTGCTGCATTCGGTTGTCGGGCATGATTAGTAGAAATAAAAGGGCGACCAAACCGGTCGCCCATATTCTTAAAACGGTTGCTGGTTAGCCGTCGTAGGCACCGCTGCTGTAGACATAGACATTCATGCCGAGGTCGTTTGGAACGCTGTAGTCGAATTCGTCGGCGCTCCATTTGTACAGCCAGTGAGCATCAGTGATCGACATATTCACGCAGCCGTGGCTGTGGCGGTAGCCGAAGCCGTCATGCCAGTAGGTACCGTGTAAGGCGATGTCACCGTCAAAGTACATCGTCCACGGGACTTCTTGCAGCGAGTAGAAATCGGATGCCTGTTCCGCGCCGCTCATGGTCGTGCGTTCGTAGCGCAGGTAGACATTGAACAAACCCTCGTTGGTTCCCCATTCCTTCAGGCCGGAGGAAATCAGCGTCGAGAACACAGGGGTATCATCTTCATAAGCGACCAGCGTTTGCTCGTAAAGGTCAACTGCTACCCACTTGTGCGTGTCTACGCCTTCGGGCTTTTCAATCGGGGTTACTTTGGCAACGTTGAATTGGTGTATCCACTGACCTGGCCCCACCTGATACCAGCGCTTGCCATCCACTTCGACGTAGGTGTAAAGGTTGACCAGTGTGTAGCGGTACATAAACGGGTTGTTCGGATCATCCTCACCGCCGGGGACGGACGCGGGACGCAGGTGCTTCATTGTCCATGCGACCGGATACGGCAGCGTTTCTTCTGGCAGTTTGATGCCGCTGTAGCGCGAAATGACCACATCGTCAGTTAAGGTTGAGGCTGGTACCCACTGGTTACGGTCGATTTCTGCCCAGTCACCGTTCAAGCTGTTGACGGTGACATAGGTAAAGCCCGCGCCGAGCGACTGCACCACGTTGCCACCGGGGGCATCGGTAATGTTGACTGGCCCGTGAATTTTGCGGTAGAGGCGGTCATAAACCAGCGAGTCATCAATTGGTAGGGTATTCACGTTCGGTTTGGGGTAGGCATCCAGTACCGACTGCGGCAGTCCCAACGCCCCCTGACATTCGGTCAGTTCGGTACAGGGCTGCTGGGCGAACGCGGCGGTCACGGGCAGCGCGAGTGCTAAAACGATGAAAAAGCGAATGAGCGAGCGTGGCAACATGGTTGGTCAATCCGTCTCTATGGGTGTTACGTTTCTATACTCTACAGTATGCCGTTAATAGCGAAAAACTCAATATCTGGATACCCTACGCCTCACCAACGGTTAACGGATGGAAAGTCTATGCCGGTCATCACGGGTTGGTATTTCAAAGCGGTGTGGCGCTCATGATACGACTTGTACTGCGGCTGTACGGTGGGCTGCTGTGCGCCTGCTGTGGTTTAGCCCTGTTCGCGCTGCTGGCGGGTAAAATGCTGCCCTACATGGGCGAAATGGCTTATATCTCGACTGACCATGTGTTCAACCGCATTTACCTGATGGATGTGCAGCGCGGGATTAGCCTTTATCAAGAGCGCACTTACGTCAACGACTGCTGCCTAACATGGTCACCGGATGGGCAAAAGCTGACGCTGGTTGTCGATATGTCCTCGGATGGCAGTACCGATATTTTTACAATGGATATGAAAGGGCCACCGCTGCGGCTGACCAGTGCAACCGGCGCGGATTTGTATCCGGTATGGTCGCCTGACAGCCAGCAAATCGCCTATACCAGCTTTGGCTACGGCGACCCTCAAATTTACCTGATGAACCCTGATGGGTCACAGCAGCACCGCATCACGGGGTCGCAAAAGTTAGTGAACCTCAACCCGCGTCCGGTGTGGTCGGCTAATGGGCGTTCAGTGCTGTTCAGCGATTTCGGGAATGTCGACTCGCTGTTTGCTGTGCCAGCGGATTGTACCGAGCCTTGTGATGCTGCGATCCATATGGACTTCAGTACCAACGGTTTAGCGCTGATGACCACCAACTTTTTGCCAGTGGATGAAAACCGTATCCTGTTGGCGGCTTTTGACCAGACAGGGAAGGGTGGTTACGGTGTTTATGTGCTGGATAAGGTGAGTGGTAAAACGCCGGAGATGCTGACGATTAATCCTGACCTCGCTTCGCCAGCGGTTGCTATCTATAACAACTGGATTGCTTTTGTTTCTGGTGATGCGAACCCTGCTGGAGAGAACAACACGAGTAATCTTTATATGATCGATTCAGCCTGTATCGGCGCGGCTGAGGGCTGTGCGGGCGAGTTACAGAAGATTGCTACACAGGTGAACCCCGATGATAACCTGAGCTGGTCGCCTGACGGACGGTGGCTGGCGTTTGTAACGTACATCAACCGCACCTCGCAGCTTAATTTACTCGATACGTCATGTCTGCAAACAGCGGAAGATTGCAGTGGTTCTATTCGCACATTACCCATTACGTCGATCCGCTATATACGTCCGGCATGGCGGCCATCCATCCGCTAATACGCAAGGAAGAAAGATCATCGGCGGTGCGTCAAACAAGGCAGTAACCTTATCCACAGAAGGGCGTGACGCATGACAATTACAATACCAGACTCTCATAAAGACCTACTTGAAAAAGCAATTGTTGTTAGCCTGACGACGGTTTCCGCCGAAGGTAAGCCGTACGCGGTGGGCATATGGCGGCGCT
>JAPUDW010000378.1 GCA_027492915.1 Bacteroidota bacterium
CCAGTTCTACTGCCGCTTCGGGAGCTGAAGGCTTTAATATCGACGCCGAAACTTTGGCTGGTGTTGCCAAAATCACCGCATCTGCTAAAAGTTCATCACCGTCTGATTCCACGACACGGTATTGTTGTTGATCTTTCTTTATCGACTGAATGGTTGTGTTCAATCGTAAACAACCGCTTAACTGTGATATGAGCGCATCAATAAGCTCATGTGCGCCCGTACTGAAAGAGATAAAGGCCGGCAAATCACTCGGAGGCCGTTTACGGGCACTTTCTCTAGCACCCCGCAGTAAATTACCATACTCGCGTTCCAATGCCGGAAACTGCGGGAAGGTAGCCGCCATACTTTGGCTTTCGGGTTCAGCGTTGTATACGCCGGAAAGCAGCGGCTCAGCCAGCTTATCCAGCACTTCAGACCCAAGCCGCCGCCGCACAAAACTTGCCAACGATTCATCAGATTGGGTTTTGCGTGTAGGAATGAACCAATCCAAACCAACTCGCAACTTCCCCCACCATGAAAACAGCGGCGAACGTAAAAATGGCAGAAGGTGGGTAGGCACAAGCAGTTGCATTCCATCAGGCAATGGGGTTAACTGACCATCATTAACAACATAAGTACGACTCTTTGCTGTATTCACACCGAGTATCCGGTCGTTCAAGCCGAGTTCTTGCGCCAAGTTAACCACACCAGCCTTACGGGTTAAGAAAGCATCCGGCCCAGCTTCTAATATGAAGGGCACATCATCGATTCCACTGACAACTTCCGTCTGTATCTTCCCACCCCAGTGATCAGAATGTTCAAGTATCGAGTATTTAAGTTCAAAATTTTGCTTCTTGGCTTCCTGTTGTAGATACCATGCGCTGCTCAAACCTGCAATTCCACCGCCAACAATAACCACATGAAACGGTGGAGGTGAAGTTGCGTTACTAGACTGCCGTGTATTCATGAACGAAGTCAACCAATCGCTTCACATTGTCTACTGGTGTTCCGGGCAAAATACCATGACCTAAGTTAAAAATGTGTCCTGTTCGGCCATTCGCTTGGTCGAGCACTCGCTGGGCGCGTTGTTGCAACCCTTCCCACGGCGCAAATAACGCTATAGGGTCAAGATTGCCTTGAACAGCAATTTGATCACCTAGTCGCGTCCATGCCTCATCCAGTTCAATACGCCAGTCAACCCCTATCACATCACCACCAGCATCGCGAATAAGTTCGAGCATCCCGTTGGTGTCCGTGCCGAAGTGAATAATCGGCACCCCTGCCGCACGCGCAATTTCAATCGAATGGCGCGTATAGGGCATCACAAATTGGCGATAATCTTCTGGCGCAAGCTGTCCGACCCAGCTATCAAAAATTTGTAAGGCATGTACCCCTGCCTTGGCTTGTGCCAATAAGTAATGCCCGACAATTTCACTCAACTTCTCCATCAACTTATGCCATGCAGACGCATCACTCATCATGAGGCTTTTTACGAGGGTATGGTTACGGCTGCCACCGCCTTCGACGGCATAAGCTGCCAGCGTGTAAGGTGCGCCGCTAAACCCGATCAGGGGTAAATCGCGTCCATCAAGTTCCTCACGAGCAAGTTTAATCGCTTCAAGGGTAAACCATAAGCTTTCTTCCGGCGGCGGCACACGCAAGCGGGTAACATCTGCCGCTGTACGTACAGGGTTGTGAATAGCAGGACCTTCGCCTTTCACAAAATCAAGCTCTAAACCCATACCTTCTAAGGGCGGCAAAATATCGGCAAATATAATCGCTGCGTCGAGGTTAAAAGCATTCATGGGCTGCATCGTCACCTGACTTGCCAGTTCAGGCGTTTTGATGATTTCAAGAATGCTGTACTTTTCGCGCAGTTGGCGATACTCTGGCATATAGCGCCCAGCCTGCCACATCAACCATACGGGTGTGCAATCGACAGGCTGTCGACGACACGCCCGTAAAAACCGGCTGTTTTGCACCGCAGGCATGTTCACTTCGGGTGAATTTTGTTGAAGGTCGCTTTGCATATCTACTTACCCTCTAGCCATTTCACCGCATCCGGTGCAAAGTACGTCAGGATCATATCCGCCCCCGCACGTTTGATACTGGTCAGGCTTTCAAGCGCACACCGTTCAAGATCAATCCACCCATTCGCTGCTGCCGCATGGAGCATCGCAAATTCGCCACTCACTTGATAAGCGGCAATTGGTAGGTCATAAGTTTTGCGAATATTGCTCAGAATATCGAGATACGGCAGCGCCGGTTTAACCATAAGCATATCTGCCCCTTCAGCAACATCGAGCGCGGCTTCTTTCAAAGCCTCACGCCCATTTGCCGGGTCCATCTGGTAACTGTGACGATCACCAAATTGGGGCGGGCTTTCTGCCGCTTCACGGAATGGGCCATAAAAACCGCTGGCGTATTTCACCGCGTAACTCATAATTGAAACATGCTGAAAATGTTCAGCGTCCAAGGCTCCGCGAATAACGCCCACCATACCGTCGATCATGCCTGATGGCGCAATAATATCTGCGCCCGCTTGCGCATGAACCACCGAAGCCTTAGCTAAGAGTTCAAGGGTAGGGTCATTCAACAAATATCCATTGGGCAAGTGTGGGGTGAAATGTTCGTCCCCTACTTGGTTAATGATGCCGCAGTGACCATGATCGGTATACTCACAAAAACACATATCGGAGATAACGATCAAATCTGGCGCAATGTCTTTAATCGCCCGTATTGCACGCGGTACTATACCCTCTGGATTATAGTTATCACTCCCGCAGGAATCTTTAATTTCGGGAATGCCAAACAGCACCACAGCAGGAATGCTTAAGCTGACAATACGGCGAATTTCATCCGGCAAACGATCAATCGACCATTGGAACTGACCCGGCATCGAACGAATAGGCTGTTGAAAATCATTGCCATGCCGTATGAACAGCGGATAGATAAAATCGGACGGTGTGAGGATAGTTTCACGCACCATTCGTCTAAGGTTAGGATTCAGGCGTAGACGGCGAGGCAGAAGAGGTTGCGCAGTCGCTACACCCTGAACAATCTGTTGTTCAGGTGAGCGTTCGCTTTCGATGGTCAACATTATCTGGGTTCTCCCATTTTATTTTCGGTGAAATAGGCTTCTAAAGCGTTAGTTAGGCCTTGAAGCGTGTACTCGGCAGCTATTACACAAGTGGGAAAGTTATGGTGATTAACCACTGCTGCCGTTTTCGGCCCGATACACGCAATACAGAGGGGTGAAAGCTGGCTAATGGCACCGCCATCTATTGCCAAACGCTGCATAAAGTTTTTTACAGTCGAAGCACTGGTGAACGTAATTGAATCAACACTACCCTCTTTTAAATGGCTTACAAGATCAACCCCGCCGCGACCAATAATCATCTGGTATGCGAAAACTCGTGTTACCAATGCGCCACGAATTGACAGTACCTTCGAGAGATCCTCCCCAGCAAGCGTGGACTGTGGCAGCAATACCCGTTGTCCAGCGACCACATTTAATGTTTCGGCTAAGGTTTCAGAAGTATATTCGTCAGGAACAACATGGGTATGCAATCCCAATTCCCTTCGCGCCGCTTCAGCAGTACTTATGCCTACGGCTGCGACATGCACATTGGGCAAATAAGGCAGAACTATTTCCATAGCCCGAAGCTGTTGTTTAAGAGCAAAAACGGTATTTGAACTGGTCAATATCAGCCAATCAAATGCGCCGTTCATAGCGGCTAACAAAACACTGCGAAGTGCATCTTCATCCGGAGGTGGAGCTAGTTCAATGCACGGGTATAGCAACGGCACTGCACCTTGATCGGATAGCATTCGTTGGAACTCACTCGCCTGATGCACGGCACGGGTCACAACCACACGTTTGCCCAAAAGCGCGCTCACGCAATAGACTCCAGCAGTGAAGCCACACCCTGTCCCAACGCTATTCGAGCGAGTTCGGCACCTAATAGACGTGCTTCAGCTATACTCGCTGCGCCCTCAATCTCGACATCAATCTGCTTACGACCGTCAACCGCCGTTACGCTGCCTCGCAAATGTAGTTTATGACCATCAACCACCCCATAAGCTGCAATCGGTAAAGCGCAACCACCACCCAGTCCTGCTAGAAAAGCACGTTCAGATGTTACTGCAATTTCTGTTGGGGTATGATTAATTGCAGCGAATAAGCTCTTAGATGTCAATTCGTCACGACACTGCACCGCCAACGCACCCTGCCCCGGTGCCGGAAGCATATCACTTAACGATAATATTTCGCTGATGACATCGGCTCTTCCCAATCGTTCAATACCTGCCGCAGCTAAAATGATGCCGTCATAAATACTACCCGTGTCTAGTGCCTTTCGAATACGGGTATCTATGTTGCCACGAATATCCGCAATTTTGAGATCTGGTCGCTGGCGTAGGAGTTGGGCAGCACGGCGGCGACTGCTCGTACCAATCACAGCATTCTGTGGCAACGTGGCTAAAGTGTAAGCATTCTTGCTCACAAGCACATCGTTTACCATCGCACGCTGGGGAACCGCACCAATCGTCAGCATTATTGGGTTTTCGGTTGGAAGATCTTTCAAACTATGAACCGCACCATCAATGTCTCGTTGGTGAAGCGCAGCCTCCAACTCGGCAGTAAATACACCTTTCCCACCCAGCAACGGCAGCGGAGTATCTAACACACGGTCACCTTGCGTCGTTAAGACTTCAACATCAATTTGTAAGTTCGGCCACACGCCACCCAGTAGTTGGCTAACATAATTTGTTTGCCACCGTGCTAAGGCTGATCCGCGTGTACCAAGTTTGATGGTTGAGGGCATTTCACTCATAAGCTATGCACTTTTATGCTCATCGAGCGCAAACAACTGTCGCAGAGCATGAGTGTAATCATAATGGTCGTTATTCGCCGCTCTATTTTTCAAACTCACCGTAGGGGCGTGCAGGATTTTGTTGACAATCCGATGCGCCATTTGATTAAGAATATCCTGCTCATGAGGGCTAAGTCCCGGTAAGCGACGAAGGGTTTGTTCAACTTCGCTCTGCGCCACAGCTTCGGCGCGACTGCGTAATTGGGCAATTAACGGTACAACCTCTCGTGCGCGAAACCATTCGATAAATGAATTAAGCTCCTCAGCAATCACTTGTTCGACCAGCCCAACTTCTGCCTGCCGTTGCTGACGGTGGTTTTCTACAACGGAACTCAGGAGGTCAATATCATACAACAAGCACTTGGATATACTTTTTACTTCAGGCTCGATATTGCGCGGCACACCAATATCAACTAGTAGCAATGGACTTTTGCGGTTATTTTCACCTAGAGCAAAAAAATGACCCGCTTCAATGACCGGCTGCGCGGCAGCGGTCGCCGCAATAATGACATCAAAATCTTTCAATATCGTAGGCAGTTGATTCCACACTAAGAATTGAATGCCAAGTTCTTTTGACAACCGCTCAGCATTTTCATCAGTTCTGTTTATCAACCACACGTGTTTAATACCCTGAGCCGCCAACGCATGTACTGCGAGTTCAGCCATCTCCCCTGCCCCTACAACCAATACGCGTAGCGAAGCAGTATTGTCAAACTTCGATTTGACGAGTGAGGCGGCAGCATGACTAATGGATAGGGAGTGTTCGCTAATGGCTGTTTCAGTCCGAGCACGTTTACCTGTGTGTAGCGCAGAAGTAAATAATCGCGATAATACTATCCCATCTGTACAAGCGATCTGTGCTTGACCGAATGCATTAGCTACCTGACCTAATATTTGAGTTTCCCCCAAAACGAGTGATTCTAATCCACAGGCAACCCGCATCAGATGACGTGCGGCATGGTGCCCATGCAAAAAATAGAGGTAGCCTTGTAAATCAGAAAGCGGGTCATGTGACAAACGGGTCAGAAACGCCGAAATCACATCAACGGCATCCGAAGAAGCATCTGCCACACCGTATATCTCGAGCCGGTTGCAAGTTGAGAGTATAACAACCTCGGACAAGCCGGCAGATTTTAGCTCAACCAATGCGGGCGCGAGTTCATTTCCCGAAAGATAAACTTGTTCACGTATTTCAAGTGGAGTGGTTAAGTAATTTAGTCCAACAAGTACAACTGATTTCATACTATCGCTTTCAAGTATGGGCAGCCAATGGGACTGCAACTGGTCGCATTTGCCCCGGTAAACAGCAGTTGGAGGCACAAACATCATAACTCGCCCCACGGCTGCCGAGGAAACGCTTGTCCGCAGTTTGTGTCATGCGTTCGACGATCAACTCGCGGATCATGCTAATAAATACTGGATCAACCCCTACTGTTGCAGCCCGAACAAAATTAATTTCAAGTTCATTCGCAATTTGATGCGCCTCAGTATCAAGGTCAAATAACACTTCCATATGATCCGATATGAAGCCAATCGG
>JAPUDW010000379.1:0-16542 GCA_027492915.1 Bacteroidota bacterium
GCCTTCAGCACCGTTCCGCAGGCGACCGCCCGTATTAACGGTAACGTCCGGCGCGGTGACGGCACCCAGTACGAAGTGATCGGTTCGATTACCGCAGGAACCACTGTGACCATCGTGGGGACGAGCGCACTCGGTACCAACTGGTATTTGATCGTGCTGCCGAACGGTATTCAAGGTTGGGTCGCGCCGAGCATCGTGGATGTGACGGGCAACCTAGCCAATGTGCCGCGTGTGAACCCACCACCGCCACCAACTGCGACGCCGGTTCCATACACCGCCACACCGATCAGCACGATTAACCTCGTGGCGGGTAACTTCCGCTTTGATCCCGGTTCACCGAACTGCGGTCAGACCTTCAATATTTACATGGATGTGGCGAACTTCGGTACGAGCTTCAGCCCCAGCGGTACGATTGCGGTGAACGATTACCGGCAGGCTGATGGCAGCTTCCAGACTAGGACGGACGGCGCGTTCCCGTCGATTGGTCCCGGCCAAACTGTGAATGTCGGCCCGATCCCGCTGACGGTTAGCACGTTCTACAACGAAAATCACCGCTTGTTGATGACCGTAGACGGCAGCAATTTGATCTTCGAAACCAACGAGAACGATAACACCAAGGAAGCGATCTATCTGTTGAATAAGGCAGACTGCCCGTAAGTAGATCGTATCGTTTGTAACATGATTACGTGGGCGCACAGCCGTGCGCCCCTACTGCAATCAACAGGGAGCGCTTACAAACGCTCCCTTTCATTTTCTACGGATATATCGTTGTTATGACCAAATTTCCTGTACCTGTTATCATATCCGGCAATAGACTTCTACAGAAAGCGGATAACCGATGGCTGACGGATTCCTCTCGATTGATTTTGGCGGTACACGGACGCGGGTGGGCTGGTATTCGCCCATGTTGGAACTGATTACCCGCGACGAAAGCCCTTCGCACACTGAACAACCGATTGAGTCGGTCATCGACCGTATTATTCAACTGGCGCGGCGGGTTGTGCCTGCTTACACCGTTCCTGATGCCATCGGGATTTGTGCGCCGGGGCCACAGGCATACACAGGTTATATCCGTCATGCGAACACGCTGCCGGAATGGGATGATGTTCCACTGGCGCAGCGCATTAGTGCGGCGTTTGGTGACGCACCGACATTTATGGAGAATGACGCGAACCTCGCAGCGCTGGCGGAGTACCAGTTCGGCGCGGCGAAGGGTTGCGATCCGGCGCTGTATCTGACAGTGAGTACGGGCATCGGCGGTGGGGCGGTTATTAATGGACAGTTGTTTACCGGCTGGCGCGGGCTGGCGATTGAACCGGGGCATATCAAGTTCCCGACAGCGGACGGTAAAGTTTACAGCCTCGAAGCACTGGCTTCCGGCACGGGTATCGGGCGTATGGCGCGGGAGAAGTTAGCAGCGACCGACATGGGTTCACGGCTGCGGCTTTTACCGACCGTGGATGGGAAGGCCGTGGGCGAAGCGGCGGCGCAGGGTGATAAGCTGGCGTTAGAAGTGGTGAGCGAGGCGGGACGCTGGTTGGGGTTGGGGCTGGTGGCGATGGTTCACCTTTTTAACCCGCAGGTGATTGTGATCGGCGGGAGTGTGGTGAACTTGGGCGAGTTGATTTTGGCTCCGGCACGGCAGGCATTGGCCGAACTGCTGATCGACCCGTTGTTCAACCACGCCGATTTGATCAAGGTCGCGGCGTTGGGTGACGATGTGTGTTTGACAGGGGCGGCTATCCACGCCCAATACAAGTTTCAATCGAAGGCGAGTAACCCCTGAAGCCCTTCAATCAGGGCTGGCCCGACACCGGGTACGTTATCCAGATCATCAAAACTTGTAAACATACCGTTGGCTTCGCGGTAGGCGATGATGTCGGCGGCTAAGGTTGGGCCGATGCCGGGGAGCGGGTCGAGTTCTTCAACAGTGGCGGTATTGATGTGGACGACAATGCCACCGTTAGGCGTGGGTAGTTCTACCGATTGGCCTTTCACGGGGATATGGATTTGGTCGCCGTCGTGCAGGAAACTGGTCGGGTTGACGAGCGTCAAGTCGGCTTCGGCGGTGGTACCTCCGGCAGCGGTGATGGCGTCTGCAACACGGCTGCGATAGGGCAAAGTGATGGTTTGTTGGGGGTTGGCGACCGCACCGGTGACATACACCATAATCGGTGCGAATGTGCTGGTGGGAGCCGGTGTAGGCGTGGGTAGGGGCGGGTTGATGACGAGTTCGACCGTCTGCGGACGGCTGTTCAATAAGACAACCACGCCAGCGATGAGGGCAACAAGCAGAATAACAAAGGCGAGCAGGGTATTACGCGGTGATGCCTCGGTCAATGGGGTATCGTACATCTCTAATTACTGCCCGTGATATGGGGTAGGTTAATATATACTACCCCATATTATAGCCGAGAATTACGGGCGCTTGGACAAATTATCGTTCAGCTTTTGAAGTTCGACGAGCATCTTATCTTCGGTGGACGGGCCGGGGGGCGGTGGGGGTGGAGGGGGGGGCAGTACACGGTTCATGGCGCGGATGATTAAGAACAGGACGAAGCCGATGATCAAAAAGTTGATGATGGCTTGAACGAAGTTACCGGTGCCGAAAACCGCAGGGCCGATGGTGGTGGTTTGACCGGCGAGGTTGACACCGCCTGTCAGTAAACCGATGATCGGGCCGATGAGGTCTTCGACTAATGAGGTGACGATGCCACTGAAGGCCGCGCCGATGATAACACCGACGGCGAGATCAATGACATTCCCACGCATTAGGAACTTCTGAAATTCTTTTATCATGCTGGACTCCCCTTATGGTAATCAGATGGTTCATAACAGTGACCATTTCAGACTTTACTAGCGACAACTTACACGCTTCCGAAATGTTCCGTAACATATACCACCTATAAGCCGATGCTGCAATAAATTGGACGAGGTTTATACGCTACTCTTATAAAGTGATATAACGATTATTTTATCAGATTTTAGAAGCCTAAGAACCAAGATGCAGAAAATGCACAAAATGCAATTTATCCGCTGAAATGGCGGGCGGTAGGCTCCCGTGCATTCGCCGAATTGTCATTTTGGGCTGGCGGCTGGCTCGGCTGTTTCCGCTGAATTTGCGCCATTTCAGCGATATTCTCCCGTATGGCTGCCGCCGATGCTGATTCGGCGGATGTAGAAGAGGCAACCGCCGAATTGACACTGCCATAAAATCGAACTAATGGCCATTTGTTATCCCCCGAAAGGCTGAATGCAGCGCCGTTCGAACCGCATACAATAGGATGAGTATCGAAAGTGCTTATCAGAAATGGGGTTGTGTGGGCAATAATTTGTAAAAGAATATCCACAGGTATTCCCCATGAAATCTCCATAAGTGGATGGTACAACGTAAGTACAGCATAGCAGAAATCGCGGTGTTTAGGGTTACCAAAATGTAACTCTTAAGCGACTAAGTTACCAACCATTTTGAGGGAGTAAGCGCAGTTCAAAGGTTGAGCAGCGGTTGGTAAATGGTTTGTGGGGTTCTGACGAGTTTTTTCGAAGATGGAACTTTTTGCCCCCATTCGACGTAAATAGGTGTAATGCATGATGAAAAACATCACACAGAGGAGGCATGATGAAACGCAAGCAACATTCAACCCAAAAGCTCAACACATTGAAATGGCACGCTGTCATTTATGCAGCCGCTATGGCGACGGTATGGTACGGGGTGGTTGCGACCATCAATTATTCCGGTAATACACTTGTTTCGCTGGACGAGTACCGACCGCTGATTCTCCAGCGCATCGACTTCACTCTATTTTGGGGCATTCTGCTGCTCATCCATTTGGGGGTAAGTGAAGTGCGTGATTATTACTTGCAGCGTGATGAACATACGCAGCTTGATTCAATTTTAAACACGGACTGATTTTTACCTCCGTAAGCAAGCGGACGAGGCACACTCGTCCGCTGCCGCGATATAACACCACTATCTGTCACCGCCTTTTGGTTTCACAGTACAATAACCCGATCTATAATCCACGCTGTTTTGTGTAAGTTGTTCACCTCCAGTTAAGATTTGTGGTGAATAATGGTGTTGGATTTACTTTGGGGATTGGGATGACTGTGAAACGATTTTTGGTTTATATGATAGCGGTTTGCTGGGTGTTGTTGGGTGCGTGTTCGCCGACGGATAATCTGGCGCGGGGCGGAGCAGAAAAAGACCTGACTGCTCTGCCAGAAGCTACAGCCGAAGCGACGGTTGAAATCAGCGCTGGTTTGCCGAAGGTGGTGGGCGAGGAAGGTGGGTTGTATCCGCCGCAGGATTTGGCGGTGGTGAGCAGCACGGGCAGGCCGCAACTGTTGAATTCGTATGCGGATTGGTGTACGACCTGCCAGCATAACCTGCCAATTGTGCAGGCGATTGCCGAGCAGTTCGCGGGGCAAGTTGACCTTGTGAGTTTGAACATCGACGTGGCGGCGACGCAGGATTTGCGCGACCGCTTCAACATTACCGACCGTTCGCAGTACATCCTCGTGGACGCGGCGGGAAACACGATTGAGCGATGGTACGGCTTCCTCGATCAGACGCAGGTGACAACGGCGATTACGGAGTATTTGGCGACGTTAGGTAGATAATCTCAGTTTGTCAAGTCACAAGGGAAGGTTAACCGCCAAGACGCCAAGAACGCCAAGATTTTAGTTTAGAATTTTTGAGACTCTACCCAGCAAAGGTGTCAAAAAGTGTATAACACCAATCTTTTCTTTCATTTAGAAAATTCTGGTACTCTTGACTATTCCACATAACTAAGTCATTGATGATATTTTCGAGTGTCAATACGTCATGTAATCCATAAGCCTGTTTTACACTTTCAATCACAGTGGGTTCGGCGCGTGACCAAATCAGAATATTGCCGTCTGGTATTATTTCTTCTTTGGATAGTTTGACGGCAAATTTTTCAGGCTGTTTTACCATTGTGAGAAATACTTCAAAAGCAGGACTATTTAGTTTTTCGAGTTGTTTTTCTGTCGCAAGGTTCAGAAATTTGTAACCATCATATTCTGTCCAGCATTTCATTTCGGTGACAAACCGTGTTTTTGGCTGCTGTGATTTCAAGCTCAGTGTGAAATCAAGTGTATATCGCTTACTTGTATCGAGATTGGTTACTGTAAGTCTACCCAAATCTTCAAATCGGCAGTTTTCATCGCGAGTCCAAATATGCACAATTTCTTCGCTGAATAGACCGAGTAAACGCGCCAAAAATTTATCCCGTTTGGTTACAGACTTGTCAAAAAGCTGCGATAAATCTACCATGCTAGCCTCCTTGTTATATGCAAGTATATATAAATTATAAGGTAAGTTTGTCATGAAAATTCGTCCGTTTCAGATTGAACGGTTTTATGCACAATATGAATTCTCTGCGCCGTATTTACTCAGCCAATCGGACTGCGAGGCGATGAACATTGGCGACCTGCTGGCGTTGGAGCCGGGGGCAGCGGAACGCTTGCAGCAGCAGTGGTTAGGTTATACCGAGTCACAGGGCAGCCCGGAACTGCGGCAGGGCATCACGGGATTGTACACGACGATCCAACCCGAAGATGTGCTGGTGTTCAGCGGGGCGGAGGAAGGCATTTTCACGTTTATGAACGTAGCGCTGGAAGCCGGTGACCATGTGATTGTTCACGCGCCGAGTTACCAATCGCTGCATGAGGTGGCGCGGTCGGTGGGGTGTGAAGTCACGGACTGGGTGACGAGCGATGCCGATAATTGGGAGTTGGATGTGGCGTGGCTGAAGGCGAACATCCGCCCGAACACGAAGGCGATTGTGGTCAACTGCCCGCATAACCCAACCGGCTACCTGATGAGCGCGGAGAAGCAGGCTGAAATTGTAGCGATTGCGCGGGAACACAGCTTGTGGTTATTTTCTGATGAGGTGTACAGGGGACTGGAGCATGATCCGGCGGAACGGCTGCCAGCAGGGTGCGATGTGTACGAGAAGGGCGTATCGCTCGGCGTGATGTCCAAGACCTACGGGCTGGCGGGTTTGCGCATCGGCTGGTTGGCGACCCGCGACAAAGAGCTATACCGGCAGTTGGCGGCGTTTAAGGATTATACGACCATTTGCAACAGCGCACCGAGCGAGTTTTTGAGTACGGTGGCACTGTGGCACCGCGAAGAAATTGTGGCGCGGAATATGAAGATTATCCACGACAACCTTAATCTGCTGGATCTCTTTTTCGCCCAACTGAAAGATGTGTTCATGTGGCAGCGCCCGAAGGCCAGTTCGACGGCTTTCCCACGGCTTCGTGAGGGCATCAGCGCGGAGGCATTTTGCAAGGCGGCGGTAGAAAAGCAGGGTGTGCTGCTGCTGCCGAGTGTGCATTACGGCTACGGGGACAGCCACTTCCGCATCGGTTACGGGCGCAAGAATATGGCCGAGTCGTTGGAACAGTTGGAAATATTTCTAGAGACGCTGGTGGGTTAATGCTGCTTGTCTTCTACTTGCAAATGTTTGTATTTGCGCCGCATCAGGCTAAAGCCGTGATGCTACCTACGGCCAGACAAGTTTGCTAAAGCAACTTCAAAAGCTGCGGGAGAAACATGCCCATTAGAGAGATTAGTTCGAACCTAGTTTAAGAAGAATTACCTGATAAGGCTTAAAGCTGTTTGTCCAACCAATTGATGATGGTATCGGCGACCGACTGCCAACCGGATTCGAGCATCATATCGTGCGCCATATCAGGAAAGATGGTGGCCTGTGTGTTATAGGCGTGGGCGGTGGCATGGAATTCGGCAGTGGTGAATACGTTGTCATTGGCTCCGCCCAGCACCAGCATCGGCGATTTGACAGCGGCAGGGCGCGGACGAGCCAGCAGCGCAGCATCCAATACGATGGCGCGAAAGGATTCGTCCTGCAAGCGGGTGAAATAGGTATGGGCGAGGTCATCGGGCATGGTGGGCGAGAACAGCAGGTCTTTACTGAGTTGGGGAGTGCCGATGGCGTGGTACATGGTCATGGTAAGCGTGACTTTGGTGAGGGCGAGGGGGTGACGCAGTGTGCCGCGCACGATTGAGGCGAGTGTTCCTGATGGGGGTACGGCGGCAAGCAGGACGGCGGCGGGAGCGGCGTACTGCTCCAACACTTTTTGCACGATGTAGCCGCCCATCGAGTGACCGATGAGAATAGGCGGTGTGGGCAGGCTGTTTGCGATTTCCAGCACATCGGTGACGTAATCGTGGATGCTTGTCCAACGGAGCGATTGGTTATTGGGGCTGCTGCCATGCCCGCGCAGACTGAGGGCGTGGCTTGCATAGCCTTTGCTGGCGAAGTAGGGGAGAAAATGTTCATCCCAACACCACGCAGCGTGCCATGCGCCGTGTACGAACAGAATGGGCGTGGGCTTGGGGGTGACGGTCGGCAGGCGGGTGAGTAGTTCGAGCGGCATGAGATTTATTTTCCACAAAAGATTTAAGTTTAATCGAAACGTTTAGCGCGGCCAGATGGTGCTGATTTCGAGGCGGAAACCTTCGAGTATGCCGCGGCCTTCTAACACATCGCCGTTGCGGTAGGTGCGAACGGCCTCGCCCTGAATATGGCGTTCGAGTCTTTCATCGGCAGGATAGACTAACCACACTTCGCAGCCTGCACTCAGATAATTGGTCACTTTGCGGATCATTTTATTCCACTCGTCGGTGCTGACCATGTTGCCGGGGGACATAACTTCGATAACTAAGTCCGGCGCGATTGCGGGATAAGCTTCAGTCGTGCTGTGGGGTTGGCGCTGATAACTGACAAATGCGCAGTCAGGAATGTACTGCTCACCCTCAATCGTATAACCACCATCAGGCACAGTGATACGACCTAGTTTTCGAGGTTTTACAAAACCACCGAGGCTAATAATGAGATTTCCACTAATTTCAGATGCTTTATTATTGGATACCACTTCGACTATTTCTCCGTCTATGAGTTGCAAACGGCGGTCGGCATTTTCTGGCGCGAGGGCGATTTGCATAAATTCGTCGACACTGAGGCGGGTATTAAACATCAGCTTTTCCTCATACTCACTGACCTTAGTTTATGCTGATTGCGGGGTGCTTGGCAAACAGCTTATGATTTCCGGCGGGGTGCGGCGACTTCTTTGGTGAGGCAGTGAACCGCGCCGCCACCGTTGGCACTGGCCGAGCAGTCAATCGGGATGATTTCGAAGGTGGGCATGGCCTCGCGGTATACGGCTAAGGCTTCGGCATCGGTGGGGATACCAAACACAGGGACGAGGACGCGACCGTTGACGGTGAGGGCGTTGGTATAGCTGCGCCATACCGCGAAGAAACCCCAGTTGCGGTAGCGCGGCGGGTTGGGGAGTTCAAAGACGCGGTACGGCTGACCAGCGGCGTTGGTGCTGCTGCGGAAGATTTCAATCGCGCGGCGCAGGTTGGCTTCGTTGGGGCCAGCGGGGCGCGAGATGAGGACGGTTTGGGCATCCGCCAGCTTGACGAGCAGATCGACATGACCGGTTTCTTCGCCTTCGAGGCGCGGCGTGACGATAAGCTGCTGGACATCAAACACGGCTGACAGTTTTTCGCGCAGGGTGGTTTCGGTTAGGCCGGGGTTGCTGTGGAAGATCTGGTTGGCGACAATGAATGTCCCCTGCCCGTCCGACCAGATGTTGCCGCCTTCGAGGTGCAGGTCAAGTTGACGCACGGGGAGTTCTTCGTGGGCAGCCCAACGCTGCGCCATCGCGTTATCCTGCTGCTGCGGGTAATTGGGCAGCGGGTCAAAGATCATTTTGACGGCAACCTGTTCGCCATCGGAGTCGTGGGCGACGACCGGCCCGTAATCGCGAACCCAAATATCGTCGGTGGGCAGTTGTAGGAAGCGCACACGGCTCAGGTCGATTTTGCCACGGTGGGTGAGGTGCAGACGCACGGCTTGCTCCCATGCCGATTCTGTTACCAGAATGGTAACAGTGGCGACCGGAGCGATAGCCTCCGCCATTTGCGCGTGTTGATTCCAGAGGGCGGGGTAAAGCGAAGGCCACGCGATCAGCACGGTTTCCATCGGTTCCCACTGGGCAGGCAGGCGCAGGTGATTAGACTCGATAGTTGCTGGCGGCTTGATCGTATCCGGTTGGGTGATTTCAATGGTGGATGCTGTCTGGCTGAGGGCTTCTACGGCAGACTGTGGATCGGTGGTGAGTAAGCCCCAGCGCTGCATGTAAGCGGCTAATGCCTGTGGCGTGGCTGGCGGGTTGTGGTCAGCATCGGCAGCGAGGTAGCGTTGAGCCAAAGGGCGCAGCAAGTTGGTTAGGCCGAAGGGTAGTTTACGCCGCCAGAGAGGATACGGAATGGTGTTGAATTGAAGCGGAGAGTTGCTGCCCACGATGTAGATCCTCGATCCGTGAGAATGATACCGGATGCAAACTATACCTGATGTTTACGACTTGATATAGACCGTCATGCTGTCCATCTGGTCACGGACAAGGGCGGTTGATGGATAGCGCAGGGTGACGGTGGTCATCCACAGGTCGCCGATGCTGTTGGCAGCGTTGAGGACAACCCCCAATGCGACATAATATGCGGCGGTATCCGGCAGCAGCCACACCAATGCCATGCCGAGCAGGGTGATACCGACGATGGGTGCAAGGGCGATGATGAGGAAATCGTCCCGCCAGAACAGGGCGTTATCGGCAGTGGCATAAAACGCGCCTTTACTGAGCAGCACACCGAAGCGCGGCTTATGACCGGCAAAGTGGATGGCAAGGCCGTGTAAGCCTTCGTGGATGATGATGATAAGCACAAAGACCAGCAGCAGCCAGAACAGCGGCGACCAATCCGCACCTACGCCGCCAGCGATTGAGCCGCGCAGCCGCAGCACCAGTACCCACCAACTGCCCATGACCACCAACGCAATGACCAGCGGCAAAAGTGCAAGGATATTGATGAGCAGCAGCTTGCCGTGTTCGAGTAGGATAAGCTGCTCAGCTTGATGATAATCGCTAGGGAGTTGGTGGATGACTGGACGTGACATGGAAATGGATTTACTCACACAACGCTTTTTTGACAGTGTATTCGATTTAGCCTGATAATGAAGTTAACGTTCACCATCGATGGAAATATTTATGACGAAGCTCAAGATGAAAAAATGGTTGGCGCTGCTGTGCGCCGTGATCGCTGTTGGTATTGTACCCGCAGTATGGGCGGAGGATGATACACCTACGCCCATACCCGAAGCTGTGGCTGCCGCCGATGTGAATCCCTATGCTGATATTCCGTTTTCGCGGACGGTGGATGGTGCGCCGGTGTTAGGTAATCCCGATGCGCCGATTACGATTGTCGAATTTGCAGATTTCGCCTGTCCACACTGCCAGCGGTATCGGGCGACAATGCAGCAGTTTATCGACGAATTTGTGGTGACAGGCCGTGCCCAATACGAGTTCCGGCACTTCCCCACGGCGGGCGGCGAGATGACCGCCTACGTGGGCAATATCAATAGCTGCTTCGAAGATCAACAACCGGGGGTGTTTTGGCCGCTGCACGATGCGATCTACGAACAAGCCGTAGATGAACATTATGACACGCGAATGCTGCGGCAACTGGCGCGGCGGTTTGACCTGAGCTACCGCGATGCCCTAACTTGCATGAGCGAAAATGAAGGTGAATTGCAAACGGATATTGATCGTGACTTGGCGTATTCGCTTGACGTTGGCGGGACTCCGGCGATACGGGTGCGTTATAAAGATCACAATAACGGCCTCGCCCAATATCTCGTAGTGGATGGCATCGCTTGGGATCAAGGCGGTGCGCCGTTGGAACTATTAGCGATTGTGGTGGAAGATGCCGAGGCGGGAAACATTCCTGACCCCGATATTAAGCCGGAGACTCCCTTGCTGATACCGGGTGACCCGCTTTAAATAATCCCTCTCATCCTAACCTTCTCCCTTGCCTACGGGGAGAAGGGCCTTGAAATGCTTATATGGGCAAAAATACTTGATATGCTCCAGCGCGAGGACGAGGTGGGTGCGTCGATGGTGCTGCTGGTGGTGATGTTGGGTGCGTCAATGGCAAGTTTTTGATAGCCAGTTCGGTGCTATACTTTTAGGGTCTAGCGTGATGTTAAGAGGTGAATGATGTTTGCAACTAAACTCCCACCAGCTTATGACAGTTTGCTCGACTTCCTTGTCGAAAAAGCGACCCCGCAAGAGATATTGTCTTTTGAACTTAAACCCCAAGAACTTGCACGTTCTGAGGAGTTGAGCGAGAAAAGTAAGGCCGGGCGCTTGAGCGAAGCTGAAGCCTATGAACTCGAAAAAACAATGCAAGTCGAGTTGCTTATTGGAGGGCTACGGGCGCGAGCATTAGCCGCATTAAAGAAGTAATGGCACGGGTTTCATTTAATACGCGTGAGTACGTTCGTAAACGTGCTAAACAACGCTGTGAGTATTGTTATTTACCAGAAGGTATTTATTGTACGTTTACCTCATCAACCCGACCATATCATTCCGCCGCGACATGGTGGAACTGATGATGAACCCAATCTTGCTTGGTCGTGTTATTACTGCAATCATGCTAAGGGAACAGATATCGGTACATTGGATTTTGAAACCCAGAACCGTGTTTGGCTTTTTGATCCGGTTAATGATGACTGGAACGACCATTTTGAAATGGACGAAAGAGGATTTATTCACGGTAGAACAGATATCGGTCGCGCAACATCGAGATTGTTGTCAATGAATAATCAAGATATGCTTGAAATCAGACGATTTTTAATCGAAGCTGGCCTTTGGTAACTGCTTACCCCTTCAACCGCCCTAGCAAGCCTGAATAGCGTTCGCTGACCTTGTTGTTGCCGACGGCGATGTGCAGTGCTTTGTGGGTGCCGACGAGGACAACCGTTTGTTTGGCGCGGGTGATGGCTGTGTAGATCAGGTTACGCTGGAGCATCATATAGTGCTGGGTGAGTAGGGGGATAACCACAATGGGATACTCGCCCCCCTGACTGCGGTGGGTGCTGATGCAGTAGGCTAACGTCAGTTCTTCGGCCTCAGTGAAGTCATAGTCGATATAGCGACCGTCAATGATGACTTCGAGGCGGTTGTCGTCCATGTCGATGCCGCTAATGACACCGATGTCGCCATTAAAGACTTCTTTCTCATAGTTATTCCGAATTTGCATGACTTTATCGCCAGCGCGGAACAGACGGCCTGCCAGTTTTTTTTCGGCAGTACGGCTGTTACCGTTGAGCGCCATTTGCAGCGCGTCGTTAAGCGCGTTGACGCCGATTGGCCCGCGGTACATGGGCGCGATCACCTGCACATCTTTGAGCGGATCAACATCGAACTTGGCTGGCAGTCGGTTTTGTACGATGTCCACCACCAACTCGGCAGCGCGTTCAGGATCTTCTTCGCGGAAGAAGAAGAAATCGCTGCTCTTATTGTTGAGTTCGGGCATCTCGCCGTGGTTGACTTTGTGCGCGTTAAAGACAATCAGACTGTCTTCACTCTGGCGGAAGATGGTTTCGAGTCGGGTGACATGGGCGATGCCGCTGTCGATAACATCACGCAGGACATTACCCGCGCCGACGCTCGGTAACTGGTCAACATCGCCAACCAGCATAAGGTGGGTATGCGGGCGAATCGCCTTGAGTAAGTTGTAGAACAGCACGAGGTCGAGCATTGAGGACTCATCGACGATCACCATGTCGCTTTCCAGCGGGTCGTCCTCATCCAGTTCGAAGCCGCCATCAGGCATGAAGCCCAACATGCGGTGAATGGTGCTGGCGACCTGTCCGGTGGCTTCGCTCAGGCGTTTGGCAGCACGTCCGGTGGGCGAGGCGAGGCGGAAGCTGCGCTTTTCGGCGAGCAGGGCGTTGATGACCATTTGCAGGGTGGTGGTTTTACCGGTGCCGGGGCCGCCCGTTAGCACCGAGATTTTGCTGGTGAGGGCAGCTTTCACCGCGCCCTGCTGCTGCTCGGTCAGCGAGACGTTATTCTTTTTCGCGAGTTCGGGCAGGAATTCGCCCCATTTCTTTTTCTTCCAGACCATCGCCATGCTGCTGGGTGACACAACCATGTGGTTCAGGCGTTCGGCAGCACCAATTTCTGAGTAGTAATAAACGGGGAGGTAAATAGCCTGCACTTCATTGCCGTGTTGGTCAACGGCGGTATCGCTCATGAGTTCGCCGGCTACGACCTGTGCGTCTACTGCGGCAGCGACGCGAGTCGGGTTATCGACCTTCAGCAGTTCAGATGCGGTATCGAGCAGCAATTGACGTGGGGCGTAGGTGTTGCCGTCCTGCGCAATCTTATTCAGGGCAAACAGCAAACCGGCGCGGATGCGCTTGGGGTCATCAAAATCGACACCCATCTTTTGAGCGATCACATCGGCTTTGATGAAGCCAATACCGAATACTTCGTCGGCGAGGTTATAGGGGTTTTCCTGCACCTTTTTAACCGTGTGGTCACCGTACTCATTATGGATGCGGACGGCCATGCGCGAACTAATGCCGTAGCCTTGCAGGTAGATCATGGTTTGGCGGACGGATTGGTTTTCCGCCCACGCTTTGATGAGCGCCTGACCGAGCGATGTTTTGAGGCCGGGAACTTCGTCAATGCGCTGCGGGTCGGTATCCAGAATAAGGAGGGTTTTGAGGCCGAAGTGTTTGACGATGCGCTCGGCAGTGATTGGCCCGATGCCGGGGACAATGCCGCTGGAGAGGTAGTTGATTAACCCCTCGGTAGTCGAAGGTGGCACGGGGCGCACCTGCTCGGCGCGGAACTGCATCCCCCATTTGGGGTCGTTGAACCATGTGCCGGAAAATTCGACCGATTCGCCGGGGGCAAGTTCGGGCATGGAGCCAACAACCGCAATCGTGCCGTCGCGGGCAGCGGCGTTGTTGTTGACGAGCTTTTTTTCAGGCATCATTTTGAGGACGGTATAACCATTTTCCTCGTTGTAATAAGTGATGCGTTCAATCGTTCCGGTAAGGGTTTCCATATAGAGAAGTATAAGGTTTTAGGGGGGAAGATACAAGTTGGCAGTTCAGCGGTTAAGCAGATTATCGGAAAGAATAAGCAAAAAATTGAAGCGCCAAGTCGCCATCCCACAGGGAGGCTTCGCACAGAACGCCAAGATTTAAAGATAGAAGTTTTCGACAAGTCACTTAGCTTTTAGCTCCACACTAAAGGGACTATAGGCGCTTCGGAAGGTTCAGCCCAAGTGCCCGAAATGGTTGTTAGATGGCCTTCGGTTTGTAGTGCAGGCCAACAACCGTGTTGTCATAAGTCGTTGTGCTGATGAGTTCCAAGTTGCGGTTGTCTTGAAGCTGGTCGAACCAAGATGATCCCTTCGAGAAAATGGGATACACAAACAGTCGGTATTCATCAATGAGACCGAGGCGGGTAAAGGTTTGCGCCAGCCATGCGCCGCCCGCGAGGTAAATATCGCTGCCGGCTCGCGACTTGAGTGCGGCGACGAATTGGCGGATATCGTCATCACTCTGGGCGAAAATTTGCTCGGCTTTGTTCCACGACAGCGTTTGCTTTTCGTCTGCGCGGGTGAATACGTATTTCTGATAACTGTTCAGCTTGGTCGCCATTTGGCGGTTGAGTTCGCTGGTGGCGGGGTCGGTTTCAGCAGACGGCCAATAGGCAGCCATGTCGGCGTAGGTGCGGTTGCCGACGAGCATGGTGTCGAATGTGCCGTAAAAACGGTTGAACTCGATATCCAATTCGCCGCTGATGCTAGTTACCCACTCGTGGGGTTTGTCCAACCGTCCGTTTAAGGTTGTGATCATGGCGAGAACTACTTTACGCATATGCTGCTCCTTGATTAAATTATGCCTTTTCGTAACTTAGCATAGCGTCCGCGAAGGTGTTCGTCTTGAATAAAAACGACAATTGCTCCGATATGCGAGGAGCCGTGAGTTGGGCGGGTGTCAGCCCGATAAGCTGCCGCAGTGAGCGGGTGAGGTGCGGTTGATCGGCATAGCCCAATTGATAGACGGTGTCGAGGATAGACATGCCTGCTTGCAAGAGGAGAGAGGCCTGACGGGCACGTTCAATCTGATAGATATTGTTATAGGTGAGGCCAGTTGCCCGTAAGATGTGGCGTTGGAGTGACCGCGACGATAGTTCTGGTTGCTGACCGGAGAGCGCGGCTTTAACAACCGGTTCGCTAATCAAGGTGTCTTCGCGCATCAATTGGTTGACGAAGGTATCGGCATTGTCGAAGGTGGGGAACTGCCACGCGCGGCTGTTGAGCCAGAACGACTCTTGTGTGCCAGCAGCGGGCAGCTCAACTTCGTTATCAACAAGCTGGCTGGCGAGTAAATGCGGCATTACAGCGCCGTGCTTAAAGACGATACCGATGAAATCCGCATCTTCAGGGACGGGTGCAACTATAGGGCAGCTTTTCGGCCCGTGTACCGCGATACGGGTTATGCCTTCTTGCGTCCAAAGCGCCATAAACCAATGGCTGATAGCCGTTGAATTGACCCAAAAACCGCGTCCACTTTGCGTATGCCAGATGCGTTCGATGAAGGGTGAATCCGACAGCCGTTCTTCGTAACGTAGACCCACGAAGATGCCTTTGAAAACTCAATTTTTGCAATCGGTAGCAGATTGATTGTAGAACAAAAGGACTGGTTTGTCGAGCGAAATCGTTAGGGGTGAATGTAATTTGCAGCCGCGCGGATGGTTTGTGCCATCGTGTCGATGGTCACATTCTTAAGCATATAACTACTTGCGCCCGCATCGAGCGCTTTCTGTATCATGTCGAGGTCAATCGTGCTGGTCAGGACGATGATGTTAATGTCGGGGAACTGTTGTTTGATGAGGCGCGTGGCAGTAACCCCATCCATGACCGGCATGGCAAGATCCATCAAGATGATGTTGGGCTGAAGTTGGGGCGCCAAAGCCAGTGCTTTTTCCCCGTTGTCAGCTTCCCCAACAAACTTGAAATCATCCCATAGTTCGAGGAATACCGTTAAGCCATAGCGTACTTGTGGATGATCATCGACGATCATCACACGAATAATGTTATCACTCATCACAGCGCATCATATTTATTATCCCACACACACTAACCATATCAGGTATTAACCGGATTATGAATATGTGTTGTGACTAGTTATGCAACCCCTTCAGTGCGAAGGAGTGACTATTTCTTCTGGAACAGGCAGCGAAACCGTAATTTTTGTGCCACCTCGATTTGGATTGCTTTCAACATTGACCGAAGCATTAATTAGAACTGAACGTTCCTGTATACCTTTCAAACCCAGCCTGCCAGTCACGTTTGTTAGATCAAATCCACGACCATTATCAACAATAGACAACTCAAGTTTGCTATTGCGGATTTGCAGATTAATGGAGGCAGTAGTAGCTTCACTATGCCTGATTATATTATTTACCGCTTCTTGGGCTATTCGGTAAAGAGCCAAGTGGATGGTTTCTGGTAGTACACCAACTTCATTTGTATCAACCGTAATTGTGATAGGCATATTGCCTTGAGCCGCCAGCGCCAGTTGTGATAATAATTCTTTCAAGCTTGTATGGAAGAGGCTC
>JAPUDW010000379.1:16552-41976 GCA_027492915.1 Bacteroidota bacterium
CCAGCAGCAGCATACGCATTTGCGCCATCGCTGCACGGTTTAACCCGGCAACCTGCTCTAGCTGGGACTGGGCAAGCTCAGGATTTTTCTTTTGGGTGATCGGAACTGCTTGCGCCAGTGTGCTGGACAAGAATAAAGTCTGGCTGACTGAATCGTGGAGATCACGCGCAAGCCGCTGGCGTTCATCCAGCGTAGCCGTATTGTGTGCCGTGCGATATAGATTTTCGAGTTCAACCGAGTCACGTCGCGCGCGGAGGAGCACTTCTACCCGTGCCATCAGCTCGATTTTTTCAATCGGCACAAAAATAATCTCGTCGATACTTTTCCACAACTGGCGTGTCACAATCCCGATGTCTTGGCGCGAACTTACCAACAAAAAGGGGACAAATACATTGCGGTTGATTTCTTTATGCTGCTGTAGTTCTGCACGGCGATTATTCAGGGTAATGCCATCCACGATGATGAGATCAATTTTCCCTTCAATCGGGTCATTAGGCTCTAACTCGCGGATGGTGTAATACTGGCGTAATACGTCTGCCAGCAGAAGTTTGTTATTTTTGTTATCGACTGCGATTAAAACCGTCCCGCTCGCCATGAGCGTTACTCCTTTAAAGCCAGATTATTGACAAGACTAACAAGTTCTTTCATCACCAAGGGCTTAAACAACACACCATGCGCACCATGCGTCATGCTTTCTTGGTGGATAGTGGGGATTTGTTGGGCCGAAATGATGAGCAGCGGAATATCAAGGTCTCGGCACTGTTGGCAGTGCTCCCAAATAACCCGGTCAAAACCCGTAATATCAACCAATGCTAACCCAATGCGGTATGTTCCGTCTACATATGCTGCGAAATCTGGCAGGTTATTTGCCGCCAATACCGTGTAACCTATTTTCTCTAAAAACTGCCCTAACAGTTCTAAATTGCGCGGAAGATACCCCACAATCAGAATGGGCAGTTTGGTATGTGTCATTCAGTTCCATCACGATCTCCAATAGCTGTCGGCACACCCATAAGCAACCCCCGTAATTGGGTTAACGGTTTGCCAACTTTTATCCCGTAGCGGGTAATTTCATATTCACGTAGTGTCTTTTGAAAATCGGAATGGCGCTTCTTGAGTACACCAATAACGCGCCGCAGTTCCCCCCTCAGTTCCAGATAGCGCATGAAAATGATGGTATCAGCCATATAGCTGGCGGCGATGTCACTAACTTTAAATTCACCAACGATGTCATCTACTTCATTGATCAGGATGACCGCGACGTTTTTACTTTGCAGGTATTTGCCGAGGGCGTGGATGTGGCGGAGCAGGTCTTCGCCGCGCACCGACAAACCGTAACCGGAGATACTATCAATCATGACGATGGATGCCCCCTTTCCTTCGACATCTTCGCGAACCATGCGGGCAAATTCATCCGGTGTGTAACGTAATGGTTCGATTTGTACAATCGACAACGTGCCGCGGTCGACCATTGCCTGAACTGGCATATTGATACCTGCACTACGCTTAATGAGCATATCCGTCCATTCTTCGAATGCGTAGATAACAGAACGTTCGCCTCGTCCGGCAGCTTCTTTCATGAACTGCATACCCACCGTTGTTTTACCGATACCTGTGGGGCCGGTAACCATGACAATGGTGCCACGTTCAACACCGCCGTGAATAAGTTCATCTAATTCCGGTATGCCTGATGAGATAAGCGATGTCGAAAATTCCTGTTTCTTTTCAGTGCTGGGCAGCAGACGCGGATACACTTCCATACCTTTGGCGCTGAGACGCATGGAATGTGCGCCGCTGATGAAATCCGAACCACGGAACTTTGTTACACTGATGGTGCGCTGCTCGTGGTTGTGTTCCAAACGCAAGATGCCGTCACACATGTATTGCAGGTCATTATCCGGTGACTGAGGACTGTCTTCCGACGTAAAGAGTACGGTTGCGCCGCTATCGGTCAAGAAGCGTAGGAATGAGTGGGTTTGACGGCGGAATTGCAAATCGTCGCTGGAAAGATAACGGAAGTGTGTAATCGCATCAATGAACACTCGCAGCGGCTTATAGCTCTCGACTTCCTTTGTGATGCGGTCAGTTGTCGGTTCACGTTCGACATCGGCCGGTGAGAAAATGTCGTAACTTTGAATCTGGGTGAAGAAATCTGGCGATGGGGCTAAATCCAAGAATTGCACACCTGTCAGATCAAATTTCATCACTGCGGCGTTCATCCGAATCTGGCTTTCGGTTTCGCCCATCGTAATGAACAGCGCACGATCACCCTGTTTTGCGCCGGATGTGAGGAAGTGCAGGCCAAGAATGGTTTTACCGCTGCCGGGACTGCCGTGGAGGAGATAAGCACGCCGCGCGACCAGGCCACCATACAGAACTTCGTCTAAACCTTCCACCCCGGTTGGAACCCGTTCGATGGTTGTTGGTGTGGATGACTCTGGCGTAGGCGTAGATTGAACCATATTATTCTTTCTCCTATAGCGGAGTCCTATAACCGCTAAATAATTTTGAACTTGAAGCTACTACTATAACGCTAAACAGGTATATCACCCATTCTATCCATTATATATTCCCTGATATTTTTAGGATCTCTAGCGTATTTTGAAGTGCAAAATGGCTTCTTCACTAAAGCCGCTGGCTTTGTAGAAGGCTTGTGCACGTTCGCTCCCGCGCTGGACATTGACTCGTATCGAGCGCAGGTTAAGCCGGTCGGCACGGCGCACAACTGCCTCTAGCAGCGCGGCACCCACCCCCTGCCGCTGGTAGGTAGGCAGCACCGCCATATCGTTGATGAAACCCTGCCCACCCGTTAACCCCCGCATAATCGATAGGGCGATAAAGCCGATGATGATCGGTGGTTCTTGCCGCGCGACTGCTACGAACACCTCAAAGCCAGACGATTCGCGGAAGCGCACGGCAATATCGCGCCAATCGTCATCTTTCAGCCCATAGTTCGCTGGAATAAGCGCTAATAGGGCGCTGACCTCCTGCCCGTCATTCACTTCGGCGGGGCGAATGTCAAAATCCTTTGCCAGATCATCGCCACCGTTTTCGCCTTCTTGCAGCGCTGCGTTCAGCCGGACGGCACGCATCGGCTGCTGCCGGAGCCATTGGGCAATGGTTTCGCGGTGGGTACGGAAGGGCAGACGTGGGATACTGCCCGCCATAAAGACCTGCGCTTCAATCGCATCATCGCCACCTTGCAGCGTACCCCCTACCGGTTTGGCGCGGTAAAAGATCATGATGCCGCTCATGGGAGGGCCTTCGGGGAAGGAGTTGATGCCCATCATCTCGATCACCTCAACCTGTAATCCCGTTTCTTCGGCAGCCTCGCGAATGGCAGCGGCTTCTGCGCTTTCGTCGGCCTCAATGAAGCCGCTGGGGAGTGTCCATTCACCCTGATGCGGTGGTTGACCGCGCCGGATGAGGACTACGCCGCCATCCATTTCGATGAGGATGCCGACGGCAGGCACAGGGTTAACATAGTGCACGTAACCGCAGTTGGAACAGGCTTGGCGTGTTCGGCCACCTACATCTTTTAACCCCAGCGTATGCCCACAAACGGGGCAGTAAATCAGGTCAGTCATAAATCGGTGTGATGCATCATCCTATTAGAGCATTAAAGCAGGCCATACACGCCTCTTGCGTCTTTTTATCCGTGTCTTTCGCCATGTCCCAGACCGTCATGGATACGGCGACAACCCGCCCCGTGTTGGCGAGGTGCTGCATTACTTTGATGAGCGCGTCGGTTTTCGGGCCACCTTCCGCCACATATGCCATCGAGGGCGCATCTTCTGAATTGAGAATATCCGTGTCGAAGTGGACATAAATTGGTCGGTCGCCGAGGTCATGCTTAATCAGGTCATCCATGTAATGAATGTGGCGCAATTTAGACGAACGCACTGCCACACCTTCGGCAATATCAAGGTCACGCGCGTCCGCCAGAATAACCTGTTCTTCCGGCAGCGGCTTTGTCCCTGCGTTCTCCATTAGTGTTTGATCACCCTTGCCGACCAGCATTGCTAACGGCATCCCACCGATAAATTGGCTGGGGGTGGTTTCGAAGGTGTTGAAGTCGCCGTGGGCGTCTAACCAGATGAGCAGCGGATCAATACCCGCCCGCTGCAAACCGGCTGTTATGCCGATAGTCACGCAGCAGTCACCGTTGACGCTTATAGGTCGGTCTCCGGCGGTGATTGTTTTGGCGGTGAAGTCGGCCAAACCATGATTAAGTGCTGTCATGCGGGTATAGCGGTCATCATTAACGAAAGCAGGTTTGTTGATCTGCCACCCTTCAGAAGCAAGCTGCTCGATTTGTGGTTGGGATTGGTCGATAAAAAAGGGGGTGACAATAAATTGATTTTGCATACCGTTAAACCTCTCCATTTATTCGGGTTGTCAACAAGATGACGACAACCCGATAGATAGGTTATCTTAATTTTGGGCAAAACTCATGGGTCGAGTGGCTAATAAAACAGCCATGTGCAAAGCCGTAAACGGGTGCTGTAAATCCGGTTAAGCCGTGCGCCAGAAGTCCATCGCCCGCTGAAGGTGGCGTGTCTCGCTGCGCGCATCTGGCTGCCATTTGGTGTAGTTTTCGAGGAAGGTACGTATCGCTGCTTTCTCAGGCAACGTGAAAGTACCGACGCGGTTTAAGAAGTCGGTAATCTGTGAATGTTTGAGCGGGTCGGTTTTCTTATCCAGATACTTTTGCAGCAGTGTCGGGTCGGGCGGTGTCAGGCTGTGCATCAGGCCAATGGGCAGGGTGCTGACATGGTGATAGTAAAACATGACCGCCAGCATAAATGCCGGTACATAATAACGGAAAGCATCGGGTGTCATTAGCGGCAGATCGACGTGGTAGTTGGAAAGCGTGGCGAGCTGTACATCGCGCCAATTTTTGCCCCAGAACGCACGGGTTAGGGCCTCGCTATCCGAGTCTGGTTTGCCGATGTTGGTATCGCCGGGGTAGGGGGTTTGGGCGAAGGCTTCTTCAATTTGCGCGGCTACACGCTGCCGGATTTCGTGGGCAGGTGAAAGGTCTACCTTCGGGAAAAGCTCTGTGCTGGACATCAAATAATGCCTCGTTTAGAACTGGCACGTTGCACATCCTGAATGAGAGTGGGGTTATTCGTGCAGCGGCATAACATTCCTGTTATACCATAATTTTAACCGCAATAGACTTATAGAAGCATTAAGCGTACTTCCAAAATTCAATCGTCGTGCCAACGAGGTCGATGTCGTACAACAAATAACCCAGCGGGTACACGGCAGCGAACGTATCCAGAAAGGTTAGCAAAGCTGTTTTTTCGGCAGCGTTGAAGGCCGAGGCGCGGCGCGAGAAGTAATCATTATATTCACCCGCCACGTAATTATTGATCTGTTCTTGCGACTGCGGTGTCAGGCAGAAGATCAGGTTATCGGTCACGGTGCCGATGTCGTCGTGGTGCAGCAGCGCCGCCCGCATCATCGCTGGTGCGAAGTAGCGGAAGCCTTCCGGCGTGAACAGGAACATATCCCAGCGGAAGCGGTAGAGCAGTTCATGGCTGACATCCTGCCACTTCTGCCCGCGCAAGGCGGCTGCGAGTGACTCGTCGTCGCCAGCGGTGATGGCGTTGTCGCCGGGGTAAGGGGTGTCGGTGAAGGCCAGTTCGATTTGCCGTGCCACGCGCTGTTGAAGGGTGTCTGTCATGGTTAGTATTTACTCAAAACAGGATAAGCCGTCCGCTTGTGCCATTTTATTCAATTATGTTTATAAAGTCGATATGTTCTACGCGAATGTATCTAGATTGTATGTTCCATCGTCACGCATCGCGCTGTTTATCCAACTCAACATTGCTCATCGAGTTTCACCCTATACCAAAAGGACGCACCGAAGCACGTCCTTTCCATTTAACCTTTAACGTTCCACCTTCAACTGCCGCTTACATTTCCAAGTAGTCGCGCAGTTGGCGGCTGCGGGTTGGGTGGCGCAATTTGCGTAGGGCTTTGGCTTCGATCTGGCGGATGCGTTCGCGCGTCACGCCGAGGTGTTTGCCAACTTCTTCCAGCGTGTGGTCTTGCCCATCTTGCAGGCCGAAGCGCATCTCCAGCACTTCGCGCTCACGTTCACTCAACACGCCCAGCGCCGAGCGAATTTGTTCCTTCAGCAGTTGGCGGCTGGCGGCATCCACCGGCCCCATGATCTTGTCGTCCTCGATGAAGTCACCGAGTAGGCTGCTGTCCTCTTGACCAATTGGCATTTCGAGGCTCATCGGCTCCTGACTGATGCGCATGATCTTGCGCACTTTTTGGGCGGCGCGGCGCAGCTTCCTCAGCAAACCGGGGTCAATCTTTTCGCCGCTGGAACGCAGCATACGGATGGCTTCGGTCTCGTCCTTGGTCAAGAATTCCATTTCAAGCGCGATCTGTTCGGCGCTCGGTTCGCCACCAAGTTCTTGGATCAAGTCACGCTGCACTCGCATCAGCCGGTTGATGGTTTCGACCATATGCACTGGAATACGGATCGTACGCGCTTGGTCGGCAATCGCACGGCTAATCGCTTGGCGAATCCACCATGTCGCGTAGGTGCTGAACTTGTAGCCTTTGGTGTGGTCGAATTTCTCGACTGCCCGCAGCAGGCCGATATTGCCTTCTTGAATCAGGTCGAGGAAGTTGATACCGCGCCCCATGTAGCGCTTGGCGACGCTGACCACCAGACGCAGGTTTGCGCGGGTCAGCGACTCGGCGGCGAGTTCGGCACGCTGCTCCAAGCTCTCGAAAAATTCCGGCAGGTCTTTAAGCGTGTCTTTATCCGCCATGAAGTGGTTATGGAACGCGCCGACCGTTGGTAATGTCTTGTTGGTTTTGTACTCATTGCGGACGAAGATCACCTGATTGAACGGGATAAGGTAGAAACCTTGGAACACGTCGAACAGGCGGCGTGCCAGTTCCGTCCACAGTTCGTCGCGTCCCCACTCGCGCTGGCGCAGGTAGTCGCGGATATACGAACGGCTGCTGCTGTCCCAGTTGTCGTTGACCAGCATCACTTCTTCGATAATCTTCCGCAAATCGGGCGGTTCGACACCAAACGCCTGAGCACCATCCAATGCTTCTTCCCAATTACGGCGGATGTGCTGGTAAGCGGTTTCCACCACCTGCTCGAAGCTGGGCAAGCCTTCTTCTAGCGCGCCGTTTTCAACCTTCGACAGCGTGTGCATGAAGTTATCAAGCAGTTGCTCTGCCGCCACCTGCGTACTTAACCATGTTTCGCGGTTGGTATCCAGCAGCGGCACGAGGCCGATTTCCTTGAGGTACATGCGTACAGGGTCATCGACCAGCGCGGCACTATCCAATGATAGGTTGTCGTTGTTGATATCCTCGTCGTCAAAGTCCTCGTCAAATTCATCCGGTTCTTCCGCCGGGAATTCGCCGGTATCGGTTACGCCGCCTTCAAATAAACTATCTTCGTCGTCAATGGCCTCATCATCCGCTTCGTAATCGTTGTCACCGTCGTCCCGTACCTTCTGCATTTCCTGCGAAGCGTCTACGTCGTCTTGTCTGCCTTTACGTCTTTTTGGCATCTTATTCACCTATTCACGCACAGAACTTTTGATTTTCTGAAGATTAGTGTCGATCAACTGTTGAGCTTTGTTAAACAGGAAGATGAGTTGTCCATAACGCAGCATTGCGTCGTCATCGTTGTTCGTTTGGGCATCCATCTGCAAAAAGACCAGTTCTTCCCGTTCCCGCTTGAGCCGCTTGGCTCGTAGTTCGAGCGCCCGTATGACTACGGCATCACCGGTATGTACCCCCTCAAGTACACGTCGGTTATGGTTATAGATACGCTCTAAATCGGCTGCTTGGCTCTCTCGCACGCGCTGCCGCATGTCTGTCATATCATCCGTAAGTATAACATCAAGCTGTGGCTGTAAGGAAATGTCAGCTTTCAGCCGTAAATAATCCATCGGGTCGAGTTCATCTTGTTCCAGCGAATCTTGAAACGCCTGCATCAGCGCCCGTGCGTCCACATGGGTGAAGTCATCCGCGCAGCAGTCACCCAACGGCCCGTCGATCAAACTGCGGTTGTCGTTTGCCAGTTCGCGCAGTTTGCGGTTAATCATGTAATACGACATCGGCTGCCGGAATAAACCGCGCAGCACTTGGATTTCAATCGAGACTTCGGTCATCGATGTTGTGCGCCGTGTGGATTGTGGCATCGCTGCGGCATAACTGCCGGGGCTTGGCGAGGTACGCGCAGGTGGCGCTGTGTCAGGCAGTGCAGGGTAGTCGTTTACGTCCTCATCGAGTCCCACATCCGGCGGCGCGATACCTTCGTAATCCAGCGGCGGCGGTTCAAAGTCGTCGGGGGCGTAGGTGGGCGATGGGGGCGCTTGGCGCGTTTCGGGCGGCTTCGCTTGCTGCTTTACTTCGGCAGGTGGCGGGGTGCGCGGCTTCTTGGCCTTTTCGATGCGTGCTTGTTCGTCTGCCCATGCCAGCAAATCACGCTCGGCGATATGCAGCCGCAGCGCCAACTTTTGCACATTGTCTCGGTTATACAGGTTGTTTTCAGAAGCCACCAGCAAAGGAAGCAAACTGCGGGCTACAGCCTCGCGTTCCTGCAAGCTGGGGTTGGGGGGCAGCGCCGCCGTTTCCATGTCGATTACGAAGTCCGCAACCGGCAGGGCATTCGCCACCAATTCCGACCAGCGTTCCGGCGACTCACGGATCAGGTCGTCGGGGTCTTTCGCGCCCGGAATTTGCAGTACCCGAATATCAATGGATAAGCGTCCACCGAAATCCGCTTGTAAGGTGGTACGTGCCGTTTCGAGGCTGCGGCGGGTCGCGTTTTGTCCGGCGGCGTCTGAGTCCAGCGCCAGCACAATGCGCTTGGCAGTGCGCGTCAGCAAACGCAGTTGGGTTTCGGTCATGGCCGTGCCCATCTGCGCCACCACATTCTTGAACCCCGCCTGCTGCGCCTGAATCGCGTCCATATAGCCTTCGACGATCACCGCCGTTTCGATCTCGCGGATGGTCGTCTTAGCTGTATCGAGGCCGAACAGCGTCCGGCTTTTATCGAACAGTACTGTTTGCGGTGAGTTCAGATACTTGGGGTTATCCTCTGCCGCCAGCGCCCGTGCGCCGAAGCCGATCACGCGTCCGCGTTCGTCGCGAATAGGAATAATCAGGCGGTTGCGGAAGCGGTCATAAACCCGCCCGTTGTCGTTCTTGAGCGCCAAACCGACTTCGATTACATCGGCTTCGGTATACCCCAGTGTCTTGAGATGGTCGAGCATGTGCGACCAGCCGGGGGGTGCGTAGCCGATTTTAAAAGCCGTGATCGTCGCATCTGTAAAGCCGCGCTTTTCGCGGGTATATTGCAAAACCTCGGCTTGGCCTTCAACCTTGGGGTCAATCAGCGCGTTGTGGTAAGCATCCGCCGCCGTGTGCATCAGGCCGCGCAGCATGTCCAGCCGTTCACTGCTCTGGCGCTGTTCCGGCGTCTGCTGTTGGACTTCCACACCAGCCAGCTTGCCCAGTTCTTGCAGCGCCTCGCCGAATGACCAGCCGTGGTAACGCATCGCGAAGCCGATCACGTCGCCGCCGGTCGCGCACGAGCCGAAGCAGCGCCACGATTGGCGGTCAGGGCTAACGTTGAAGCTGGGGGTTTTCTCGCTGTGGAACGGGCAGGGGGCTTTCCACGTTTTGCCAGCACGTTTCAGCGGTACATACCGCTGTATGTAATCCACAATATCTATTCTGGCTTTGATCTCGTCGGCTACCGACATGACTTTGCATCCCTCGCAACCCGTAGGAGCATTATACGTATGTGTGCTGGCTCATGCAACTCGCAACCACATGAGCGTTTTAAGGGCTGGCAAGCTGATAGATGGATAGCGTTGGCCCACCTCCCGGTCGTTCGATCACCGTCAATAAGGTGCCGGGAATATCGTGTGGCACATATGGTATATCTTGCAGCAGCACGAATACATCGTTAGCCCGTTTCTGGTTGATGAGTTCGATCAGCGCTGGAATATTCGAACCGTTTGGGTTGAGTCGCGGGCAGTCCACCGGATAATGTCTGATGGCTTTATAGCGGAATGTTTGGCAGTTGCTCACCAGCCCGATCACCTCGCGCACCGAATAATCGCTCAAAAAGGCATAGGCTTCGCTGTAACCCGTTCCCGCCGCGTCGGACTCGACATATTGTGCAACATCGGCAGGCGGCAGCGGAATACTGTAGGGCGTGTTGATGTTTGCCGCTGTGAAGGGCAGCCACTGCACCGCACCCCAGATGCCGACCACCACCAGCGCCGCCGCTTGTATACTGCGACTACCTTTATTCACCAGCCATCCCAGCACCACCGCGCCGCACAACAGCAGCAGCGCCACCGGAACCACCAAAAATCGCGACTCTTGTATCAAGCTCACCCACAGCGTAAGCGCCGGCGCGAACAAGCATAGCAGGATAAAGAACCGCCGGCGTGCCGCCATCACAACACACGCCAGCAGCAGTAGTGCCACCACCACCGTGCCGAGGTATCCGCCCACCAACCCCGCCATCCCGATCATGTTGCCAACGATGCGCTGTACATCAACCGTATTGTTGAGCGACTCCGCCCCGCGGTTGGTCAGCGCATATGTGACCGAATTCGTCACGAAGTCATAACCAAATAGGCGTAGCATAATGATAAACGCCGCGATCAGCCCAATAGCAATACCCAGTGCCACCGCTAACCATGTTACTTGTCCGCGCACATTCACCTTGCGCTGCGGGTGCAGGCACAGCGCTGCGGCAACTGGCACACCCAGAAACGGCGCCGTATTAATCTTGGCAACCACCGCCACGGCCAGCAGCAAACCAACCATCGCCGCGTCAATCAGGCTGCGCCGCCGTGCCAAGCGTGCCGCGAAGTAAATGGCGACGATAACAGCCGAACCTGCAATCGGGTCGGCCAGCGCCAGCCGCCCAAAGAACATGTGGTAGTTACTAAAGAGGTACAGCAGCCCCGCAAACACTGCCGCCCATTGACCCGCCGTCATCCGCGCCACTGCCATCAAAGCCGCCACCCCCGGCATGAATGCCAGCACCGTTACCACCCGCGCAACCCACACCGGATCACCGAGGTGTGCTTGGAACAGCATCATCCACCAGATCGTGCCCTGCCTGCCGAGGTCGGCGTTGATGAGCGGGCTAACTGTGTACCCAAGTTCGCTGCCGTAGATATGAATCATCTCGTCAATAAATGCCGGAAAATGATCAATCCCGATAAGCCGTGTCAGCCAGATCAGCATCAGCAAAACGCAGCATATGAAAATAAATAGAGGTGATGTCCATTGATTTGAAATCGACATGGGTTACTTACCTTTGATGTCTGCTTATTATTGTGTGAAATAATTTGCATAATCATAATTTAATGAGGTCAATGAGTCATAATAGCTGATGCGTTTGACCTTGTAACCCGCCATATGGGTGATTTTTGAAGCCGCCTTATACACACCAGTACTAACGCACTATGCACTTTCGCTGTCCACAGTACCAATAACCCATCGTCACCAAATCCCCTGTACGTATCATCAAGTGAGATTTACTTTCACTGGGATAACGATGCTGAGCAAACAAACATTCCCTAACTACATGCAAATGCGCCATCGCGTACCGCAGTCATTTTGGCAGATTTGCCGCTTTTTAATGGTTGGGATGGGCTATGGGTTAATCATCACCTCGTTTACCCGCCCGGAGATGGCACTGTTCATCTTCTGGCGTGTGATCGTCCCGCTGCTGCCCCTGTTGATGTTTGTTGCCCCTGGCATCTGGCGTAATGTGTGCCCGATGGGCGCGTTGAACCAAGCTCCGCGCATGTTCAAGTTTGGGCGTAGCCTAACCCTGCCAGCGTGGCTCAAGAATTACGCCCACGTTATCGGCATCGTGCTCTTTATCGTGATCGTGCCAACACGCAAAGAAGTTTTTAACACCAGCGGCCCCGCGCTCGGTATATTGCTGTTCGCGGCCTTCACGGCGGCGCTCGTCGGTGGTTACTTCTTCAAAGGCAAAAGCGGCTGGTGTGCTACGCTTTGCCCGCTCCTGCCCTTGGAACGCCTGTATGGGCAAACCCCATTTGTGAATGTGCCGAACGCCTATTGCAAACCGTGCGTCGGCTGTGTCAAAAATTGCTACGACTTCAATCCCGCCCTCGCCAATATGGCTGACCAGCAGGATGCCGACCGCCGCAACAGCCGCTTTCGCCGCCTCTTCGCGGGGATGCTGCCGGGTTTGATCTTGGGCTTCTACCTCATCCCCGACCCGCCGCAGATCAGTGGGGTGGCGATGTACGAATGGATCGGCTTCTTCATGCTCATTAGCGTCGGGCTGTTCCTCGGTTTAGAAGTACTGTTCAAACGCTCGGCAATGCGCTTGCCCACCTTGTTCGGCGCAATTGCCTTCAATTACTTCTACCTCTTTAACCTGCCCGTCCTTGCCGAAACGCTGCATCAGCTATTCGGCGTCTCCCTGCCCTTGAGCCTGTTGTGGGTAGGGCATGGGCTGATCTTCGCGTTAAGTGCGCTCTGGATTTACCGCACCTATCGCAAGGAGAATCAGTACCAGCATCTAGCCGCCTCGCGCAGCGCTCAGAATCAGGTCAGCCTGATCCAATCACGCTCTATTCCCATTCGCGCCTCAAAGGTTAGTTAGTCACTTTCGCCTAACAAACGCTCACTTCCGCCTTGCAAAATCGAACAAACTCTTAAAGATTTATTTATAAAAATCAACCTTCTCCATACTTTTCGCCCTAATAAGTTGGAGAATGGTTAATAATCTATCAAATTTCTATCCGAAAATAAGTTGCCTGCACCCCTTTCCCTTTAGGTATTATTTAGGCCATTGTAGTACTTTCGTACTTATCAGAAATGTATGACTTTTGGGACAGCCATTTTGGTGCGTCCACCAAATACTCATGCCCTGTGGGGGTGCATCATATGAGTGTGTCAAATACGTTATTCAAACATCGGAAATTAGCATTTTTACTCAGCGTCGTTTTGGTAGGGCTGCTGCTTACCGTTTCTGGCGGCGTGTTCCAAACACGCGCGGCCAGCAGCGAACCAGCGTGCGCCGTTACACCAAATTTACTCGGTGGTCAGGGGTTCTCGGTATCGGGGCAAGGCTTCTCCGTCTCCGGTCAGGGCTTTTCGGTATCGGGGCAAGGCTTCTCCGTCTCCGGTCAGGGCTTTTCAGTCTCCGGTCAAGGGCTTGACCCGCTGGTCGTAGCCGCTGAAATCCGCGATAATCCCGTCACCCCCGGTAAATGGGTCAATGATCGCCTCAATTTCTTCATCAATGACTTGAGCTTTAACACCGAAGCAACCGCCATCATCATCGTGGATGAGTTCACGGGTGAGGCACCGCATGGTCTCTCGGTCAAAAAAGTCATCGATGACTCACTCGCCGCAATTAAGGTGCGCGTCCCCGGTTTGAAGCTCGACACTTTCACCATTGACATTAGCGAGGCGGGGACAGCCTACAATGCCGATGTCATTGCCTCCAAAATCTCGACGCTGGTCAACAGCCTCAAGAGCAGCTACCGCCACTTTGTCCTCAACATGAGCTTCGGCCTCATCTCCTGCACTGACCCCGGTCCGGTGGTCAATGGCACCCAGCTACCCGCATTTGACTTTAATCAAGCCACACAGGTGGTGGAAGCCAATAATCAGGAGACTCCTTCGTTGGCGATTACCCCCATTTTGGAATGTGTCATCAAGAAGTCGGGTTCCGGTGGTCATGGCGGCAAGGCTCGCACGGGTGTAGATTACGAAACCGGCGACCATAACGACACCTATATCGCCTACTTCGGCTACAAGAACGAAAACGCTCAGTTGGTGAATATCGCGGTGGGCAGCAAAAACTTCTTCAACCCCTCGCCGCAGGGTCAGGGTCAGCCCGCGCAGTTCGAACCGGGTAAACAATCCTATGTATTCGCAGTGACGTTTAAATCCGGCAGCAGCTTGACATGGAAGCTCAAGGGGCCGGATGGTCAAATCCGCACCGTGACCGCCAGCAAATATTCACAACCCTGCGTGGGCGTCTTGCCCACACCCTCGCAGCCTGTAACCCCCATTGTCGAATGCGTGGCTAATTTGGGCAGCGGTAAGTACGAAGCCCGTTTCGGTTACAACAACCCGAACACCTTGGGCGTCACTATCGCGGCGGGCAGTAAGAACCAGTTTAGCCCATCGCCATCCGAACGCGGTCAGGTGACGACTTTCACCCCCGGCTTGCATGAAAATGTATTCTCCGTTGCATTCAACGGCAGCAACCTGACATGGAAGCTGAATAACATCAGCGTGACCGCCAACAAGAACACCGTAGCTTGCCCTGAACCCGAAGGCTTTGGCGTCGGCCAATATTTGACGCAAAACCTTGGCGTGCCAGAAGAACAGGTCGGTGCCTATTGGGGTCAATTGACAAACAAAGTCACCACGGATGAATTCCAAACCCTGCGCCAACTGCTGCAAAGCTACTTGGCCGATAGCGCCAACCCCTCCAAGAACTTTACGGCGGTAATTGTTGCCGCATCCGGTAACTTGCGCCCGTGGCTTGGTGATGCTCCGCTGGCTCCCGCAAGCTGGAATCAAACAATTGCGGTTGGCGCGACCCTGAACAACCACGATGAAATCTGGACATTCTCGCAGGATGCTAACGTTGTCGCCCCCGGTGTTGGCTACCCGCTCGGAAATAACAGCTTTGCCGCTGGTACATCCTTCGCCGCACCTGCTTTTAGTGTGCTGGTCGGCATGTGCTCGACCGTCCCCGGTGCTTTGCAGTTCGATGGTATCAACCCGCCGCTGAAACTTGATGCCGCTGGTGGTAAGTCTTACTCGAACTCGGTGATTGCTGTAGATAATCTTTCGCCGCTGAAATGCTCACCGAATGCGCTGCCGGTGATTACGCCGATTAGCGACCGTACCGATAAGGAAGGTGCCACTGTTTCCTTTAACGTACAGGCCACCGATGCCAACAGCGATCCGCTGACCTACAGCGCGACTGGTTTGCCAAATGGCATTAGCATCAACAATTCGGGCAAGATCAGCGGGACGATTGCCGCGAATACCGCCGGTACTTACAACGTGACCGTAAAAGTTAGCGATAATCGCACGCCCCCCGGCACAGCGACCGCCAGCTTTAAGTGGACAGTTACCTCGGCAGTGAGCGGCGTTCAAATCGACATTCGCCCGTACTCCAGCAAGAACCGGATCAGCCTTACATCGCGAGGTTATGTTGCGGTTGCTGTCTTGGGCAGCAAGACCTTCGATGCCACCATCATCGATCCGAACAGCGTGACATTCGCCGGAGCGCCGGTGGTGAAGGTGTTCGGTCGTAGGCATTCGATCATATTCGACATCAACAGGGATGGTCGCCTTGACCGTATATTCTGGTTCAAGGTGAAAGATCTGCAATTGACCACCGCCTCGACCGAAGCCGAACTGGTTGGCAAGACCTATTATGGCTTGTCGTTCCGGGGTACGGATAAAGTCAAGATTTTGCCGCCCTACGCGCCGCACCTGTCATCGCCCGTCAACAACAGTAGCAGCAATAAGGTTGTTAAGTTAACGTGGACGGATGAAGGCGACTTCGAAGAAGGCGATAACGTCTGCTATCTCGTTCAGATCAGCAAGACAGCAGGCTTCACCAATACGCTGCAAGGCGCCATCGTGGTTGATCGCTTGACGATGAACACCATTCCCCTGTCAAACGGCAGCTACTACTGGCGCGTAGCCTTCTCCGACTGCTCATCCAGCGTGATTAGCAACTGGAGCGAAACATGGAAATTCAAAGTTCAGTAGCAATCTAGTCATATCAAGTCAAGATAAAAATGCGGCGATCATCAAGGTCGCCGCATTTGATTCTGCTCCAGCTTCACCCTACCACCCCCGCCAAAAGTTTGAAAACTCGAACCATCAAATCAGAAATTTTGTGCTATAATGTCTCTGCGTTGAATCTATCTTTCTCTGCGTTCTCTGTGCCTCTGTGGTGAAAAATGCATTGCTTTTGCAATTTTTGCACGGCGGTGGTATTTTCCCTCACATCCGCCGAACTCCTGCAATTTCGGCAGTAATACGCGAACTTCCCGCCGTCACAAAATGTCAATTCGGCGATTGTCTCCCTCGCATCCGCCTGCCATTTCGGCGGAACAATATGCAAAATGTGCAATTTATGCAATTTTTGCGCCATTTCCGCCGTTTGTGCTTATTGTAAGAGTTCCTGTACCACCTGTTCCAACGGGAAGTCCTTGCCTGCTGCCGTATGCGCATCAATTTCGTCGGCGGTTTGGCTGGCCTTCAATTGGTTCATCACCTTCGTCGCCATTTCACGGGTTTCCTGCGTCGAAGCTGGATGGTTCAGCACCATCCCTAACCGTGGCAGTGTTTGTGGGTTATGGACATCCAGCCCGATTAGCCCACAGATGCTTTCAAGCATCATCGGTGTCGAATCAAGGTCATAGGCAATCCGTAGTGCTCGCCGGAACAAGTCTGATGCTCGTGACGTGTCATTTTGTGCGGTCGCCACATGCCCAAGGTTAATCAGTGTATTCGCCGTTCCCTGCCGGTTCCCGATGGCCTGTGAGAGTGATAGGCTTTCTTCGAGGTAATCACTCGCTTTATCCAGTTCGCCGTGCAGTTGTGCCACGAAACCAAGGTTATCCAGCGCCAGTGCGATCCCGCGTCGGTCACCGATGCTCCGGCACATGCTAAGTGCCTCGTCAAAGTAATGGTTCGCTTTCTTAAGATCACCCTGAATACCTGCCAGCGTACCGAGGTTGTGTAGAGTGCTGGCAACCTTCCAGCGTTCACCGTGTTCGCGGTGCAGGTTGAGTGTGATCTCAAAATGTTTCACCGAGTCGGCATAATTACCCTGCCGAAGCGCTACCAGACCGAGGTTGTTCATGCTCGTGGCTCGCGCAACAGGATTTTGTGCAGACTCCGCTACCGCCAGCGCCTGCTGAATTTGTTCGTTGGCGCGCGGGTAATCACCTTGTTCGAAGGCCACCATGCCCAGCCGGTTGAGTGCTCGTGCTTCACCTTCCGAATACCGCAGCACGCGGTATAGGGCGAAGCTTTCAGTACAGGCTTGTAATGCCTCCTCGTATTTACCCGTGCGCCAGTAATTATCACCGCGTAGGCTGAGCGCCTGTGCCGTACCCACTTGGTCACCTATCGCGCGGTAAAGTTCTAACCCGCCCGTGATTTGGGTTTCTGCCTCGGCATAGGCTCCTGCATATTGCATGGCTTCGCCTAGTTTCACGTAGAGTTCGGCTTGAATCTTCTGGCCTTCAGCCTCATCCGTAATAATTTGGGGCAGCAGTTCTTGACAGCGTTCAAAGTGGTCGATAGCTTCTGAAAGTGCGCTGATGCTTAATGCATAATCACCTGCTGCCTGCGTAAACTTGAATTCGTTAACGGTGTCCCCCGCAGCCCCCCAATGCTGCGCCATAACAGTTGCCCGTTCCGGTGCGTTCGGGTAAACCTTTGCCAGCGCTTCTGCTATTTGGCGGTGTAGCTGGGCGCGGACATCGGTTTGGATGTTCGCAATCGTCACTTCGCGCAGCTTGTCGTGGGCGAAATGATATAACCCGTCCTGTACGTCGAGCACCGCAGAGTTGACACAGGTGGTCAGCCAGTCGGTCAGGTCAACATCACCCTTGACCGCTTCAAGTACATCAAGGTCAAGCTGCCGCCCGCTAATCGCCGCTATTTCGAGCAGGGGTTGTCCACTTTCCGGTACATGTGCCAGCCGCCGTTGGATAATCGTCTGAATACCCCCCGCCAGCACATTATCCGGCAGGCTCATACTCCCTATCTTTTTTAACCCACCAGCTTCTTCGGCCAGCGCCCGTACCACTTCCACAAGGAAGAAAACATTGCCTTCTGTCTCACGCCGCAGCAGGTCTAGCACATCCGCCTGTCGTCCCGCCTCACCCAGCATCGAAACGCTTAACGCCGCGATGTCATGGGTGGTTAGCCGTTCCAACCGAAGGATCTGCATCCCCGGTAGTTCTTGGGGGAGGGTGGGGTTTTCTTCGTGCCGATAATTCGCGAGGATGATGATCGGCAGTTTGGGCACAATGCCGTACAACAGCTTGACCAAATCCAGCCGTTCACTCGCCCATTGCAGATCCTCTAGAATCAGCATAATCGGCTGTTTTTGCTGCTGGAACAGGTTCGTGATCGCCCCGAATAAGCGCCGTTGATAAGCATCGCCTTCCAGCATCACCGCGTCTGCGACCGACCTTCCAAGCAGTTCGCCTATATCGGGAATAACGGCCTTCAAAATGCTCGCATCAAGGTCACTAATTTCACTGGTGAGCGCCAACCGTCGCAGCGGTTCACGCCACAGGTGATAGGGCAGCGCACCCTCGGCAACGGCTTGCCCCCGCAGAACCGTGACCCCCTGCACCAGCGCGCGGATGCGTACTTCCTCGATTAAGCGCGATTTACCTACGCCGCTTTCACCCGCGATCAGCCATGCGCTGCCTCTACCGTTGATAGCTTCTTCTAGCGCGAGGTCGAGTTTCTTTAGCTCCAACTCGCGCCCGACGAAGGTCGCCGCCTGTAAAAAACTCTCGCGGATGGCTGCCGATTCCTGCGGGACACTGATGCCTACCGCAGCGGCCAAATCCGCCATCACCTGTTCGCTGTCGCTGTACCGGTCTTCTGGCTGTTTCGCCAGCAGCTTGCCGATAATTCCGGCCAGCGTTTGTGTGTCATAATCCCCGCCAAACCCGATGTCTAGCTCATCCGGTGAGTAAGAATCGGCATCGACGGTGCGCGTTTCAAAGCTCATGGGCATTTCAGTCGGCATTTCATCGAAAGGGAGTGTTGTAAATGACTCGTCTAAAGTGTTTAAAGGTTTAGTTTTATCGTCGGTCAATAAGATGTTTTTCGGCTGCACTTTGGTGTAATGTGCGGTATGGTCAAGTAGGGTGGTCAGGTCAGGGTTGCTGAACAGCACCTCTTGCAGCAGCTTTTGCATGTTTTCGGTGTCAAAAGGGTGCCGACCCGTGAACAACTCGTAAGCGATAACCCCCACGGCGTAAAGGTCAATCGCGGTGGTCGGTTCACGCCCCTGAATGATCTCCGGCGCCATATAGGCCAGCGTCCCTTGCACATCACCCTGCGCTTGTTCGGGTTCCATCGCCAGTCCGAAGTCCAGCACCTTGACGTTGGTGTTATATTTCACCAGTACATTGCTTGGTTTAAGATCATGGTGCAAAATGCCGCGTCGGTGCAAATAAGCCAGTGCCTGTAGCAGTTGGAGTAGTAGATTAATCTGCTCGTCTGGTTGCTTTTGAGCCGCTTCAACAAAGTTGGTTGCGTCCTCGACCAACTCCATTGTAATGAAGGGTAAGCGCTGCTCGTCAAAGCCGTAATCAAGTACATTGATGATGTTCGGATGTCTTAGTGAAGCCAGCACTTTGAATTCACGCGCCAGTGCCAGCCTGAAGTTCAAGCCGTCATTGGGTGTGGCGAAGTTCTGGTTTTCCGTAAGACCTGTAACCCGCTTGAGTGCTATTTTTTCGCCGGTTAGCTTGTCGAGTGCCTCATACACCGAGCCCATGCCACCTTGACCCAGCATTTTCCCCGTCTGGTAACGCCTACCGAATAAGGCAGGTGCAGCCGTTTCAGTCATAATCATTTACATCCTTTGTCTCGTGCCCCTCACCATTCTATCGCAAACGAGCGTTCACGGTGAGGAAATTTAAACCCAATTTCAAAATACAATCGGGGACGTTTGCTTCAAACCTTGCACAGCATTCGCCTTACCCCCATAATTCTGCCTGCGACCATCGAGTAAAAGGTTTACGATATGCGACGACGGTTGGTTGTCTTGGCAGGGTTATTGGTGATGGGCTTAGGTTTAGCTTTTGTGGCTTATCGTTGGCTGCTGCCTCGTTTTAGTGATACACGCAGTAATAGTAATCCGGTGATCTACCGATGGTTCAACGATCCCTCATCTCGCGCCGGTTTGACGACGACTATGAATCGTATGACTTGCCCCGATGCGCCTTTTAGCCTGCCTTCCGATGGCTTGATCGGTCTGTTGTGGAGCGACCCTGCCGCACCCTACACCATTTTGAGCCAGCATAGCGGCCTCGACGTGTTTGGTGACGGCGAACCGGGAACCGTGCCCGTGTATGCCGCCTATGATGGCTTACTTACACGGCGCAGTGATTGGTTATCGTCGGTTATCATCAAGCACGAAGACCCCCTTCAAGCCGGACGCACCATCTGGACGTACTACACGCATATGGCACCTCGCGATGGATCACGCTCCTTCATTGTGCCGGATTTTCCAGCAGGTACAGTCGATGTGCCGGTGAAGCGCGGCGATTTACTTGGCTATCAGGGCGAGTATGCAGGGGCAGGTGTGCCGATTGGGATGCACTTACACTTTAGTATTGTGACTACGGCGGATGATGGCAGCTTTAAGAACGAGGCCGTCTTGGGCAATACGCTTGACCCATCACCCTATTTCGGAATGCCCCTGAATATGGCGGCGGGTTGGCCTGAACGCCCCATTCAGTGCAGCGAAACTTAAATTGAATCGTCAACTAGTGGGTAAGTTAGCCGCTTTAGGCGTGGCAGTTGCGTGTAGTCTGCTGCTGACGAGCATCACGGTTAGCCCGCCTATCGTGGCAGGTGATTGGGCGCGATTGGACGCAGTTGGGAAATATATCCCAAATTTGATAGCCTATGCTTGGCCGAGTTATGAGCTGCAAGTCTCCCTGTGGCTGGGCTTAATGCTGGCTTTATGGTGGCTGTTTCGAACCCCAACTGCTCGACATATCCCAAATATCCCAAATGCCGCCAATAAATATACACTTCCACTGCTCGTCACCCTTATCTTGCTAGGCTTCGGGCTGCGTCTGTATTCATTAAACCGTTTGCCCTTACTGATTGATGAAATCGGCTTTGCCGCTCGTGCTGCCGATATACTGCATGGTCAACATATACCGATCTTCGCGCCGGGGCATAACGGAAACCCATCCGTATTTTCGTGGCTGCTGGCGGGTCTCATGTCCGTTTTTGGACAGAATATTTTTGCGGCGCGGTTAGTCTCGTTAGGCTTTGGTACGCTCTGTATTCCGGCGGCATATGCACTTGGACGGTCATGGTGGTCGCGGCGGCTGGGCTTAGTCGCGGCGGCGTTCCTCGCCACCTATCCGGCGCATGTCCATTTCAGCCGGTTGGCACTCTACAACATCGTTGACCCGTTCTTCGCCCTGCTGGCACTCGCGTTGTTGGTACGGGCGCTGCGCGGTGGGCGTGTCGCGGCTTTCGCGTGGGTGGGTATATGGGCAGGTATCGCGCAGTATTTTTATCATGGTTCGCGCCTAGTGCCGGTTTTAATCGCCGTATACCTTGTCTTCCACTTCGTGACCGCAAAGAATCGAAACCCCAAATCCACCCCTATATTGAAGGGTATATTAGTGACGGGGTTCACTTTCGCCCTCGTCAGCCTGCCGCGTTTCGCCCCAATGTTGACCGCAAACCTGCCGTTTACGGGTAATCTCGAAGGTATACGCTTACCCGCCGATTTTGGTGCAAACGCTGTTCGCGCGTTCTTGGCGTGGGTAGGTGAGCCAGATGTATCACCATTCTGGCTAGGTCGTTCGACGCTGCTGCCCCTGTTAGCGCTGTTCGCGGCAGGGGCGGGCTTGCTGATTTGCTTGCGCCGTCTGCGTGATCCTCGCTCGGTTACGCTGCTGGCTGCGGTGCTGTTGACGAGCCTATTTGGTGGTGTCATTTGGCCTGCTGCGCCGCTGTATGTGCGTTATATGACGGCAGTGCCAGCCATCGTTCTGTTGGTGGCTTTACCCTTCGAGTACATTTTTAAACGCGGCACAGATGTGTCCCTAACTGCGCAGCAGTCAGCACTCACCAAACGGGCTGCACTACTGCTGATAACGCTTATCATCGTGCAGGGCGCTATTCTGAGTCTTCAGCATACAAATGAAGCCTATATGCGTGTACCTGCGGGGTTGTGGGAATCCGATACGTTAGCACGGGCGGCGGCACAATTACCGGATGGTGTCGAGGCGCGGCTGAAAGTGTCGTATGCTTTTGGCGAGGCCGAGCGGGTTACGATTGCGGATTACATCGCGTTTTATGGGCAGCGGCGGGCGGTCAGCATCACGAAATGAGGGATTTATATGGGCAAGTTAACGGGTAAAGTCGCCTTAGTGACCGGCGGCAACAAAGGGATTGGTCGGGCAGTCGTGCGCTTGTTCGCGGCGGAAGGGGCGCAGGTCATAATTGCTGCCCGTGACTTAACAACTGCCCAGCAAGTGGCTGAGGAGATTCACGCGGCGGGTGTCGAAGCTATAGCCTCTGCCTGTGACGTGCGCCAGCCGGACGACTGCCAGCGAACGGTCGATGAGGCGTTAGCCGCGTTCGGGCGTATCGATGTTCTATTCAATAATGCGGGGATTGTCCCACGCGGCACGGTGCTGGATACCTCGTTTGAAGTATGGCAAGACACCCTTGCTACCAACTTGAACGGCACATTCTATATGAGCAAGGCTGTGCTACCGCAAATGATCGCGCAAGGTGGTGGTGTAATTGTCAATAACGGTTCAGATTGGGCGGTGGTTGGTGGGCAGCAGGCGGCGGCCTACTGTGCTAGCAAAGGCGCAGTAGTGCAGTTGACCAAAGCGATGGCGCTCGACCACGGGCGGCAGGGCATCCGCGTCAATGTCATCTGCCCCGGTGATACCTACGTTGAGCGTTGGGACAATCGTAAACCGACTGAGCAGAGCCGCGACGAGTGGTTTACCGAGATGGGCAAAGACTTCCCATTGGGGCGTGTGGCGCATGTGGACGAGATTGCGCGGGCGGTATTATTTCTCGCCAGCGAGGATTCCAGCTACATGACCGGACAGCTTTTAGTGGTTGACGGTGGTAACACAGCGGGTGGTGCTACGGCGGAGTATTGAGCGCTGCGGTTGGCGGCTAGTATAATGAAGCGATCAAGTTGATAAGGAACACGCCGAGCATGGCTGATGAAATTGACCCCATTCCGCCGGAACGCGCCCAAGAAATCTTGGATGCCGCCATTCGGGAGCGTTTAGGCGACAACTGGGATGATGAGGACAGCGGTTGGACGAAGGTGACCGGTCATAATTACATGGCACGGGTGACGCGCGGTCGGCAGAACGTTGATTTTTATGTCGATTTACTGGGCAACGTCACCATCGAGCAGTCGAATTCCGCGCCGCTGTTGGAAACGGGTCGTTTACTGCTGATTATGCTGTTAGGGCTTTCGATTGTGATTGCCTTTTTAATCGTTCGTATTGTGAGCGGCGGGTAAAGGACACCCACTATGACATCTGAAATTTTCATTATTCGCCCCGCGACCCCTGCCGATTATTCAGCGGTTGTTGCCTGTATCGAAGCCGCATTTAGCAAATGGGTTCCCATCATGAGCGGCATGAAACCGCTGGCACTCACAGCTGATTATCACGCCCACATCGAAAGCGGCGCGACCTATGTGATGGAAGGGAATACCAAACGCGAACTCGCGGGTTTGCTGATTTTGTGGCAGGAAGATGACGCGCTGTACCTCGATACGATTGCTGTAAACCCTGCCTACCAGAAACACGGGTTAGGACAGCGTTTGTTGGCATTCACTGAGCAAAAAGCCCGCGAGATGGGTTTGGAGAAGATCACCTTAGTGACCAACGAGAAGATGGTTGCTAATCAGGAATACTATGTGAAGAACGGCTTCGTCGAGACGCACCGCCATGCCCTACACGAAGGCCGTGTTGGGGTGTGGATGCGCAAAACTTTAGCCGCGAGTTGAATACCTGATATGCTGCAACGATTGATGAAGCGCGATTGGCTGCTGCTGGCGGTGTTGGTACTGGCTGCCTGTTTGCTGGCGCTGCCGGTGCTGACCTATCCTCTTGGGCGCGATCAGGGCGAGTTCGCCACCATCGGGCGTGGTATCCTCGGCGGACGAGTGCCGTATATCGACCTGTGGAACCCTAAACCGCCTGCCGTCTTTTATGTTTACGCGCTTGTCATGAGTCTGCTGGGGCAAACTTCAGTCGCGCTTCGTGCGATTGATTTCGTGGTCGTGCCCATTTGCTGTGTCTGTCTATTCTGGATTGGTCGGCAGGTTGCTAACCGCCGCTTGGGATTATGGGCGGCACTGCTGTTCCCCGTCTTTTACTTCACCGAAACATTTTGGACGCTGACACAAAATGACGGCATTGTACTGGTGCCGATGCTGCTGGCGATGGTCTGTGTGTTGAAAGTCGTCAGTCTCCAGTCGTCAGTCACCAGTCAAAATCATCAGATGCTTAGAAGTTTCGCTTACGCGTTGATAACTGGAATGCTGGCGGGATATGTCGTCTGGTACAAGTATCCGTTCGCCTTATTCGGCGTCCTATTGGCGCTGGTGTATTTGTGGCAGCGCTGGCAACATCGTGTCTCAAATCCTTTTAGCCGGAATGATGTTTATCTCGCGCTGGCCTATATTCTCGGCGGTGTCGTCACGGTTGGGGGTGGGGTGCTGCTGCTGGTGGCGCAGGGCGCGTGGGATGAGTTCCTCCGCAGCGCACAGGTAACCGCCCAATATACAGCGCTCACCTTCAACGCCAACGACTTTCGCGAATTGATGGGAACCGCCATTGGCTACCGCTGGCAGTATTGGGGGTTGTTGTTCGTGCTGGCGCTGGTGGGGGTGGCAAGTTACAAGTGGCAAGTTACAAGAGATAAGTCGGTAGTTGCTAGCTCCACTAAGCTCGAATCATCGGCTACTCGCTCAGCACTTATTTTCCTCTTGTGGCTGCTAGTTGGCCTCATCATTATGCTGTCACAGGCCAAAGGCTACGACTACCACTGGCTGCCGATGCTGCCGCCGTTGGTGCTGCTCGGTGCAGTCGGTATTGATAATTTGCAGCGCTGGTTAGCACGGTTGTATTCAAATGGTCTAACCACCGGACTCATCGGTCTATCGCTGCTTTTGATATTGGTTGCGGGTATCTGGCCGACCTCGTGGCGCTATATTACAGGGCAGGAAAATCAAGCCGCCTATTACGGGCGCTTCGTGGCTGGCGAGTTTGTGGCGGATGAATCTTTCGCAGTCGCGAACCTGCTGCGCGAGCGGGTGGTGCCGGGGGATTCGCTGTACATCTGGGGCTTCCGACCGGAGGTGTATTACCTCAGCGGCTTGAACCCCGCCACGCGCTTTATCTTCCAGTTCCCGCTGGTTGGCAGTTGGTATCCACCGGAGTGGCGGCAGCAGAATGTCGATACGTTGTGGGCGGCGCTGCCTCCGTATGTGCTGGTGCTGCAAGTCGATTATATGCCGTGGGTGACGGGCAGTGAACAAGACTCGAATACGCTGCTTCAGGAGTATACTGAGTTAAATAATTGGTTGGTGT
>JAPUDW010000380.1:0-22454 GCA_027492915.1 Bacteroidota bacterium
TTTTTCTGGTTCCTTACCAACTTCGCCCTTAAAAACTGTCACCCCGTCAGCCGCAAGCGAGGGAGATAATAAATACCAATGGCTCACAACTTACGAGACTCTACATAAGTAGGTTCTCGAAAGCCACAAGAAAAAGATTGAAGCGCCATCTATAGGAGGCTGCACACAGTCGCCAAGATCATACAGAGACACAATGAAATGAGGGTACAGAAATATTGTAGCACATAAATTCTGATTTAGTGGTTCGAATTTACAAACTTTTGAGGGGCAGGTGTTTGTGGGCGGTGGCGCGGACGTGGTCTATCGCGCCCCAACACGAGGATGTATTTGGGGCAGGGGATGCAGAAAACACAGCGTGTTAAGTTCCGGTAAATGGCTGCGGTGAGTCCCACATTAGGCGCATCCGTGTTCCCTCGCCGAGGCGGCTTTTCAAATCACGTATTGCACCGATGCTTGCGGCACGTTCACGCATAGTTTTTAGCCCGAAACCCGCGCTCGTGGTTTGTGTATCGAACCCCTGCCCATTATCGGTGATGGTCAGCAGCAGCCTATTGGGGGTCTGCTTAAAGCGGATGGTCACGAGCGTGGCATGGCTGTGTTTTAGGGCGTTGTGCAAACACTCCTGCGCGATACGGTAGAAGGCGATTTGTACATCCGGCGGCGCAATAAACTCATTTTTGGCATGGATGATGAGTGAGACTTTGCAACCCTGCCGTGATTCGGCGGCGTAGGCAAGCTGGGTGAGCAGGTTAGAAAACTTGGTTTGGATGATACTTTCGGGTCGCAGTTCCCACAATAAGGTACGCATTTCAGCCATCGCGCCGCGTACCATGAAGTGTAGTTCACCGGCTTGATGGATGGCTTTTTCGGGTTTGACGGCAAACATACGCGGGAGGATTTCGCTGATAACGCTGGATGAAAAGAGCAGTTGGCTGACGTTATCGTGCAGATCACGCGCGAGGCGGTGGCGTTCCTCGATGACCGCTAGATTCTGGGCTTTCCCGGCGAGGCGCGCCCGTTCCAATGCCTGCGCACATTGGCTGATGAGGGAGGCAATCAAGGCTTTTTCCTCGTCAGTAAATTGGCGCGGTTCCGCAAACAGCAGGCTGATGCCGCCGAAAACGCCAGAAGCGGCCACCAGCGGCAGCATGACTGTCGCGCCTTGATTGAGATGGCTAAAGGTTTTTATTGCCGGATACGCGGCTTCGTAGTCGGGAATAGTCGCGAACCACAAGGCTTTGCGGTTCTTAACCACATCGGTTAGTGGATAGGTCGGGTCGGCGGGGAAGCGATACCATTCAGCCAGCTTGCCAGAGGCGGCCCATGTGAGGTTGGCGTATAGGAGGTCAAAGGTATCGGTGGCGCTGTCGTACACATAAACTGTTCCGGCTTTGGCATTCGTCTGCTGGAGGAGGTAGTCGATGGTTGTTTGCGCGACTTCCTCGGCACCGATGGCTTGAGCAAGGTTGGCTGTCAGGGTGTAGTTGGCGTACAGCGCGTCCTCGGCTTGTTTGCGTTCGTCGATGCTGAGGGTGCAGCCAATCAGCCGCGCGAGTTTGCCGTCGGCATCATAACTAATGCGGCTTTTGTCCCACACCCAGATATAGTGCCCATTTTTGTGGCGCACACGATATTCAACTGAATGGGTTGATGCGCGTTCTGCCACGCGACCTTGAAGCGACTGCTGTACCCGATTGTAGTCGTCCGGGTGCATGAGGTTTTGCCACCATTTGCGGGTGTCTTGAATTTCAGCGGGCTGGTACCCCACGATGTCGAAGATAGCGGGTGAACGGTAGGCATGATCACTGGCGGCGTCCCAATCGTAAATCGCGCCTTGCAGAGCTTCGGTCGCCAAGCGGAAGCGTTCTTCGCTTTGGCGCAGCGCATCTTCAACATCTACCTGCTTGGTAATTTGCGCGGCAAGCCGGCGCTCGTGCTGCTTAAAAAGTTCGATCAAATAAATGATGGCGACACCGACCAGCATATAAAAAGCGACGGCTAAGGCATCACTCAGATTTTCAAGTTTGATGCTGAAATACGGCTCTACAAAAAAGACGCTGGCGAAGAACGCACCCAGCGCCAACGCGAACAGAGCAGGCAGGCTGCCGCTGTACCACGCGGTAAAAAGGACGGCGAATAGAAAGATGGTGTACTGGCTGCGCATTCCCAGCACTGGATGCAGTAGTAAGCGCACCACCAACAGCAAAAGGACGCTGGCGACCGCTACACCATATCGGGCGAGAGTGCTGGTGGGTGGGTTCTGGCGAAAAATGAAGCGCGAGATCATAAACATTTGGTTTTATTATGCAGCCCTATAAAGTGCCGATACGAATGACCGATAAGGAGAGTATATAAGATTTTGAGCAGGGCAGGGTAAGGCGGCGGTTGAGCCTGTGAGTATTTCGATTTTTCACACTACGACGTGGGCAGAGTAAGGGATGCGTGGATTGATGTGGCAGGTTATATGGGAGCCATTTCGTATGAATAACCGATATTCATTTGCAGCGTGATTAACACGCGAAAACACTTATTTACAGGAGCTATTTTAAGAGAAAAATAGTATACAAAAACGGTCAAAAACTAAATTTTAAATCTCACCCAAACGCATAGGAATCAGTATATTATAGCCATGTTATAGTTGTTAAAAAGCCTTTCGCCAATGAGGATTTATGCACCAACGTCGACTTTTAGTTGCTTTTATAACGCTTGCCCTTGCAACTGGTTACTTCTACCTTGTTTTACCTATGTGTACGGAACAAACACGTTCTTGCATTGGCGGTTGGACAATTGAGGCTACAGCCCCCGCACGCTACCGTGTTCTGCAACCTGCACTCGAAACATTAATAGCGCCGAACACTGACCCTTTTACGACTGAAATTCTGTGGCCTGCATTACTGCTGCAAATGGCATTTATTGTGGGAACCATTCCTGTGTTATATGTTTGGTTTACACGTTGGGCAAATGCCGATGCTGCGGTCTTTGGTGTTTTTATTTTTGGCGCAATGTATCTGTTTGCCTACAGTTTCTATTACCGCGTGTTGAGCACCTCGATTGAAATTATGCTGGTCGTCTGGACGCTCGTTCTGATGCGAAAACCGCGTATCGTGCTGTTGAGCATCATCACGATAGTAGCAGCCTTTAACCGTGAGACGGGTTTGCTCATTCCTGCGATTTACGCGGCTTATTATGCGGATCAATGGCGTTCACGCGCATTTCAAATAACGACTGTTTGGTATGTAGGTTTGTGGGCAGCAGTTACCATTGGATTGCGTCTTGTGCTTGGTTCTGCCCCACATATGCTCGGTGGATTAGAAGGTACGTTTGTTTATAACCTTGATAACCTACCGGATGCTCTTATCAGCAATTTACTTGTGATTCCATTAGCATTAGCCATATTAATAAGTTTTAGGCTTGCCCCTGCCCCATTAAAACGATTGGCTCTCGTGGCTGGTATTTATTTTGTAGCCATACTTGTCGGTGCGGCGTGGAATGAGACACGACGATTGGTACTCCCACTGTTACCCCTACTCATACCATTATTGATTCTTCCCAAAGGTCAAACAGATACGGCTTCGCAAGCGAAGGTGTAAGGCTGATATAGTGATTCTACTGTCAAACGAAACGAGCGCCGATCTTGTGACAGGCGCTCGTCTGAAGTTATACACCCTCCCCGATTCCCCCTCTGCATGTCCCCCAAATTCACCATTTTGAGCGATCTCTTATTCGTCAGTGCGAATAACCAAATTTGAACCATTACATCTACTAAAGCATATTTATGGAACAAAGCCGTTACCAAAACCGTTTTGTCCTATGCATGGTCGAGCCGGATAGCCGGAACCAGCATAGTCATGAAGGAGGTTGCTTGAATGATGGTATTTTGTGAAGCCGCATCCCTCATTTGGATGGGAGATGCTTACAAAACCGTCAACTACGGACGGTTCCACCTGCGCGAACGGCACCTGTGGAACTCCGCCCCGAACGAGCCTTATAAGGACTTACAATTACGCACGGTTGTCGTGATTTTGTCGAAGATTAAGCCCTGTTAAACATTAGCACCATAAGCGCTTTTTAAACATTTTTAAAGTTCATTAAAGATGTATGAACCTGATAACGGATCATAAAGCGTTATTAAGTGTCAATCTGCGTTCGTTCGCAGCACCGCAAAGGGAGTCTGATCAAGTGAACCAATCATCAAAGAAGTATGCAGCTAACGGCCACGCCCGCAGCATTACCCGCCACGTTGAAGCCAGCAACAGTGCCTTCATCAGCCCGATTGAGCGCTGGCCGGATACCAACTATGCGCCGCAAGAGCTGGAATATGTGGTGAACCACTACAGCAATGTCACCGAAGTGATTGCCCCGCTGCATGGGTTCGACCCGGACGATGTGCAGATCGACATCAGCCGTGGGCATCTGTTGATCTTGATGTCGTACATTGGCCGCACGGTGTACCCTTCCCGACAGGAATTTTACTGCGAAGTTCCGCTGCCGATGGATGTTAAAGAGCATGAAGCGGTAGCGGAGTTTAGCAGCGGGTTTATCACTGTGCGCCTCGATAAGAAGCCAGTGCCGGTTAAACAGGCGGCATCGTTGGGTCGGGCGTTTAAGAACGGCTTGACGCTGTTGTGCAAAGGTTGGACGCTGGGTCGATTCGATTATTAGCCCACAGTAACCGATGAACACCGCCTTACCAACGGGGGAGTAGAGGTGCTCAAACGGAGTGCCTCTACCGCAGCTTTAACCCCCGAACCCGATTTCATTTTGAATCCCCTGCATCACCATTCATTTTTTGTTGCAAAACGTTGGCGAAAGCCGTCTGTTTAGCTGTTCAATTGCCAACTTTTCGGCGGGATGCCCGGCTGGATTTGCTGCAATTTTGGCGAAGGGGTGCTGCTGCAATGTTTGCTGCAAAGTAGTCGTCATCTACCAGCCGCCAGTCAAAGGCAATTGAACCGCCAAGTCGCCAAGAACGCCAAGATCAATGCAGAGAGATTTTTAACACAAAGATTCAATGGCACAAAGACACAGAGAAAGACGAGAGATTTAAACCGCCATCCACAGGAGGCTTCGCACAGTCGCCAAGAATCCCAAGAGAATACAGAGAGATTAGATATAGAAATATCTTAGCACATAAGTTCGATTTTAATGGTTAGAGTTTACAAACTTTTGAGGGGAATATGATGCGGCGGGTGTGGTGTGTCGAGATCAAAGGTTTATCCGATCAGTAAGGACGTTTGTGGTTTGTGCCGCTGGAGGCTAAAGCCATCCAGCTAACCATAAGACAAGTCCACTGAAGGGACTTCGAAAATACGGTTGTACCTTCGAGATATTGTGCGCCGCCCCTGCCCTTTTAAGGCATTGTGGTTAGGGTGAAGGGGTTGTTTCGAATGGGAATTCGTAGCGGCTGATGATATAGGTGGGCGTGCTTTCGCTGGATAGGTTCATGCGGTTCAGGATGATGAGTTCGCCCGAAGCGTTTAGCCCTATGAGTTGTGGATTCCAGCCGAGCTGATCTTTGGTAATCACTTGCGAGATTTTACCGGACGAATCAATCTGCGTAATTTGCATACCCTGTTCCTCATAGGTGTGAAAGTATAAGTTGGATTGGGCATCGACACCGAAAAACCTTTGAAAATACATCTTATTTTGCTTTAGCAACGCTTTTGGAATTTCAATGACCTGCCATGAAGCATCGGCATTCAGGCGCAAGATAAAACATGTCGATTCATACCGTTCCCTATAGTTGGGAATGAGGGACAAATATTCATTTACACCGGGTTCCAGATAAAAAGCGCCATCTGCACCGCTCACAACATTAAGATAGTCCTCCTGTGGTAATTGGAAGAGATCGGTTACTGCTGCTGTTTGAAGATTGACTTTTGATGCAGCAAAGGCAACATCGCTGGTATGCCGACAGACCAAGATGAAGTTTGTGGATGGTATCGCGTGCATAGAACGAAACGGCGGTTCATAACCGTAGATTGCATTCCGTGTTAGGCAGCTTCTTAGACCTCTCTCAACAGCGAATGCCTCATTTTCGCCCGTCGATAGATCTAAGCGTGTCAACATACCTGCCTGCGGCGTATTCAGATAGAGAACGGTATGGTCATCTACCGGAAGATAGTCAAAAAATTGATCTTTTGTCTGTATGAATTCAATATTCGGGTAGGCAGTGACAAGGTTACGCCCTTTATCGAATACGTAGAAGGTAGAGGGCGGATCGACATACAAAAATAAGTGTTCACCATCGGCTGACAATCGCCAAATTTCGGCGCAGCGTTCCACTGCGGGACAGATGGGCAGGGTGATCTCCCACAGCGGTGTAATTTTGGGTGCGGGTTTGCCCTGCCCCTGACTAACGGCAGGCAGCCCCCACACGAGCAGCACGGCACAGATGATGAAGGGCAGTCGCCATCGAAGCATGATGATCTCGCTATCCCACGTTGAAATATGGTGATGATGATAGCGAGGGATGACGATGAATACGCTGACGCTTGCCCACCTGTTTGACTACGGTTGTAATTGGCGGGCTGCACCGCATCAGGTTTCAGGCGTAGGGCATTGGGGTGGCGAAAATGAGAACAGGATTTACCAGCGGCAAATCCCTACAGTGCGATACCTATTTCCTATGCGGTTTTCCGCGCCATACGGTTTATGGCAGCAGCGCCTTCCGTTGCCACCCCTGCCCCAACAAGCGCAATCGGCTATATGATGAGTAAAAAGTTCACAGGTCATACTTTTAGACTATGCTTATTTAGTTGTTGGGTTTTAAGAGGTTATCATGGCTAAAAGCTGCCAATTGATCGTGGTTTTGTTTTTTGCGCTGGCTGCTGTGGCTGCTTGTTCCAGTCCGTTTGCCGATGCAACGGGAATCGTTACCCAACTCAAAATCATGAATGAGTGTTTTGATTTGGATAGCGAACGCATTGAAAAAAGTGAAGACCCTAGTGCCAAATGTCTGCATGTCGAGTGGGATTTTGTATTTTCCTACGATGCTGTGCGGAAACCTCATGCTGTATTATTCATTAAGCCCTTTTCAGGCATTAAGATCGCCTATATTGATAAAATGTTTTCATCGGTAACGTTATCTGATGCCTTAACAGCAAATTACACCACCTCGACCCTAGACCAAGACCGTGTTTTTGAAACGGCGATTATTCAAACGCCGCTCAACAATTATTTCAAAGTCCATATTCTTCAGGTAAGGAAAAGCAGCGTCGTTACGTTTGAGTGGGAACGGTTAACCTGAGCCTTGGGTTTTGTGATGCAGCCTCTACCCTGCCCCAACCCACGCAATCGGCTATAATTCACGATATACGTTTCATCGCATATTGGTGTCTCCCCACAGTATAGGATTTATAGCACCCTATATGTCAAAAGAAATCACGCCTGAGCAAGAAATTTGGGTCATGACAGGTGAAGGTGCAGAAGCCACAGGTTACAATAACCAATACATCATAAAGTTGGCGCAAAAAATTTGGCGTTTACCTGAAGAGGAGCGTCCTATCAAACTTCGTAAGCGGCGCGGACAGTTTTATGAACTTTGGCTTCCGGATTTGCTGCGTTACAAGAATGAAATAGGGAACGGACCACAACTCGACAAGAAATAAGCTTTAATTTCGGCTTCTATAGGATTTATAGCACCTATATGGCAAGAGAAATCACATCCGAGCAAGAAATCTGGGTCTTAACAGGCGAAGGCGCAGATTTGACCGGTTATAACAGCCAGTACGTCAAAAAGTTGGCACAAAAAAACTGGCGTTTACCTGAAAATGAGCGTGTCATCAAAGTTCGTAAGCGTCGAAGCCATTTTTTTGAACTCTGGCTGCCTGACTTACTGCACTATATTGATGAAGTCGGTTACGGACCACATCAGAATAAAGAGTAGGTTTGAGGTCATCTTATTGATTAAATCCTTAATTGCTTGACTTTATACCGTTTGTTGTATATCATCTCTTTATCACAACATTTCCATATCTACCCAATGACCACTTGCTGGAACCTAGGAAGTCTGGTGAGCGAGGCGGCTTTTGCCAAGGCGGATGCGAACAGCGCGACGTTTGCATATGTCATGACCTGCGGCGGTGAGGGCTTTGCTGACGGTGAACGGGTGGTGTGTGGCGGTTGCGTGGTGCTTAACAGCGCTTAATGACACCTAAGCGAAATGCAAGCTCAAGGTACGCTGCCTACGCTATACGGTCAGCGTACCTTTCTTCGGTGTCGTCGTCTGATTATCCGGTGTCAGGGTCATTTTTATAGAGTGTCTCACGGTGAAACGCGGTCAAAGGTGACTGTTCCACAAATTTTGCGTTCCTATCTGATACCCCCTCCGACGCTGAGGTGGGAAATAATCGTGTGGCGCGTGGAAACCTGATGAGGACTTGCCAGCGGCAAATCCCTACGGTGCGATACCTATTTCCTGTGTGTTGCCAAATCTCTCTGCGGTTTAAATAGATTCCTGCCATTCACGGACAAGAGTTTCGACCAGTTCGGTGGCTGGCATCGCCCGTGCGGACGGTGCGCCCAGCCCTGCCCACTGCACCGCAAAATCAAAGTTGCCTTGAGCGCTGGCGGCGGCATTCAGCGCTTTAATCGCGTCATAGGTCAGCGGATAATCGGGTAACGTTGGGCGACCTGCGCCATCTACCTCGGTAAATAATCGGTTGACCATGCCGCGTGCCGGACGGCCAGAAATGGCGGCGGTCACTTGTGTATGAGATGCACGTTCGCCCTGCAAAGCCGCGCGGTATTGGGCATTCGCGGAGGACTCCGGGCATAAAATGAAGGCCGTGCCCATTTGGACGGCGGCTGCACCCAAACGCAGAGCAGCGGCGATTCCCTGCCCATTCATGATGCCGCCTGCCGCGATAACTGGCAGGTGTGACCGTGCGGCGATGAGCTGGACGAGGGCAAAGGTGCCGATCTGCTGATCGTGTGCGGGGTCAAATACCCCGCGATGCCCACCGGCTTCGAAGCCCTGTGCGATGACTGCGTCAACCCCCGCTGCTTCGATGGCGTCGGCTTCTTCCGGCGTGGTGGCGCTGGCAAGGGTTATGATGCCGACCTCGCGCAGCGCCGCTATCCATTCGCGGGGCGGCAGGCCAAAGTGGAAGCTGATGACGGCTGGCCGTTCGCGCAGCAGCATATCGAACATGGGCTGGTTGCCCAAAAATGTGTCGTAACCGCTTTTCAACGAGGTCGGTGGTTGAGCGCCAAATTCGGCAAAGAACGGCGCGAGATAGGCAATCCACGCGGATTCACGCGCGGGATCAGCGACGGCGGGTTGGTGACAAAAGAGGTTGACGTTAAAGGGTTGATCGGTCAATGCGCGTGTGGTTTGAATGAGCGCCTGTGCCTGTTCGGGGCTGCTGGCACCAAGGCCAATCGAGCCGAGCGCACCGGCGTTGGACACGGCGGCGGCGAGTTGGGGTGTGGATACGCCCACCATCGGCGCTTGAATGATGGGGTGCCGGATGTTGAGCAGGCGAAGCAGCGCGTCGGTGGTGTGCATGAGGGGACTCCATTCTGTATGGGTAGAGGGTTGCCTGTAGGGGTTTGCCGGCGGCAAACCCCTACGATTCTATGCGATTGAACCGCAGCGGTTCAATCGCCTTTCTTCTCTAACACCACCAAGTACGGTGCTTCGAGCTTGCCTTTTGCGCCGGGTGCCGCGTTGCCGCCCAGCACCACCTCACCAGCGGGGAAGTCCTCGCGGTAGAACTGTAAACGCCGCACGCCGTACCATTCGTCCTCGATTTCCAGCGTCAGATCATCGAGTTTGGTGAAGCCGCGCAGCCATTCCGGTAAGGATACCGCCCCTGTGCCGTAAGCCACATACACCCGCGCCGGATGTGCCAGCGTGAAGCGCAGGAAGTCGTCGGCCTTCTGGTCGCGGTCAGTGTAAGCCGGCATAATCGTCGGGAAGCCGCTGAGTTCGACCGGAATACGCCGCAGCACGGTATCCTGATCGGTATAGCAGCGCTGGTTGATGCCGAGCATATAGGTTTTGTAGTTAGCGGGGGTGATCGCCGTCACCAAATCGGCAGGCTGCCCGACATACTTGCCGCGATAACCGCCGCGCAAACCTTTGTCCTCGTGGGCGATGATGCTCAGGCCGCCGACCACCGACACCAGCGGGTCCATATCCTGAATTTTCTCCGCGCCGAACTGGTCAGCCAGCAGCTTGATGAAGGCCGGAATCAGCGACGAGCCGCCCGTCCGCAGCACCACGTCGATGTCCGCGCCGGTTACGCCAGCCTCTTGCAGCACCGCGTCCAAGCCTTCCTTCACCAGCTTAATCTCCGGCCTAATCATGGCCTCGAACTGCCAGCGGGTAATGTATTCGAAGATGCGGATTTTATCCTGCTGGAATTTGAGGGTCGTGCCCATCTTATTCGAGAGTTCTTTTTTCACATCCTCGATGGCGTGGAACAAGCCATAGCCGAGGTTGAGCGTCACCAGTGAGCGCAGCGCGTCAATCGTTTCGGGGTGCTTGCTGGTCGCCCGCAGGTTGCGCAGCGTGTCCTCGTGGTGCGGTCGCGAGAGTTCGGGCATGGTCTGCCAGTCCGCCAGCATATCCACGAACTCGTGCGGCAGGCGCAGGCCGCGAGCCGAGTCCTCACCAAAGTATTTCAACAGCGACTGCATAATGCGCTTGTCGAGGTCATCGCCGCCGACCAGCACGCCGCGCGTCGCCAGCACGTTGGGGGTGATGCCGCCGCCCACCTCGGCAACCGTCAGGTCAAGCGTACCACCGCCGAAGTCAAACACCAATGCGCGGGTGCGTTTCTCGGTTGCGGTGTGGTAAACGTACAGCGCCCCAATCGGCTCGGCCTGAAAGCTGATCTGCTTAAACCCCACACTCAGGGCGGCTTTGTAGACGATTTCCTCGGCGCGGTTGGAAACCCAGTCTTTCTCCGAGAACTTCACCGGACGACCGATGACGACTTCATCGCACACCTGCCCGAGCTGGCTTTCGGCGGCGGCTTTCAGCTTGCCGAGTACCAGCGCGATCAGCTCATCGAGCGTGTAGTAGCGGTCAAAGATCTGGGTGCCGTTGTACTGTTCGTTGCGGAGGCCGGTCTTGATGGATTGCAGCAAGCGCCCATAAGCCGCGTCGTCGAAGGTCACAAAGATATTTTCGCTGACGAGGATCGGGCTGCTGCCGGTGGAGGCCACCCAATATTCCAGCGTACCGGCTTGACGGCTGCGCCAGCGAACCGCGCGACCGGACTCGTGGTCAACATATTCGGCGCTGGCTTCCAGCCCCATTTTGGCATGGTGTTCACGGTCGATATACAGGAGGGATGGCAGAATTGCCGAGGGTGCGGGTTCAAGGATTTGGATGGGGTGCAGGCGCTCACCATCATAAACCGCTGCCGCAGAGTTAGTCGTTCCAAAATCAATTCCTAAGCGCATGAAGGTGCCCTCGTTTTAGGTGATATTTCGGACAAAGTTATGCAGATGTCGTCGCAAAAGGGGGTGGATTTTAGCACGCGCCCACGCCGAAATATAGACCCGATATGAGCCGTTTTGAGCCGCGCGGGGATAGTTATTAGTCTATAGTCGGTAGCCGCTAGAGAAATGCAAAAGCAAGATTAACCGCCATCCACAGGAGGCTTCGCACAGAACGCCAAGGAGAAAGCGAGAATGCGGCGGTTTTTAATGCAGCGGGTGGCTGCCGCTGCTATGATGATACCCACTGATAAATTGTGATAGATGTCACGCGTTATAACACTCAAGGGTCATTATCATACCTATATGGCCTGTTCACTGTGGATGACGAGCGCTGTGAAAAAAACAATTCTGCTGGTTTTAGGGGTGGTGGTGGCTGTTGTCTTTGTCGCCCGCTTCATCCCCCTGCCGCCGACACCGGTTCAGGCGCATATTGAATTGAAGTCCAACCCGTATCCGCTGGTGATCGGGCAGGCATCGCTGTTCTTTTCGGTGATAGGGGCAAACGGTGCGCCGGTCGAGACGCAGGATTTTGCTGTCGATGTGGAGATGAACCACGCGGCAATGCTTTCGTTGTATGCACCCGTCACCCGCACTGCCGCTCATACCTTCCAAACGTCGATTATCTGGTCCATGTACGGCGAATGGTACGTGCGTGTGCAAGCTGTGCTGGCGGATGGCACGCTACTCAAGGATACGTTTCCGGTCTATGTGTATCCGATTATGATAACCGCGCCGGACTACGAAAATCAGTTCCGCAGCGAGAGCCAAAATCAATCCATTATTACCGACCCTGACCACCAATATGTCATCACCATTCCACAGGGAACCCAGGCTATGCAGTTGGCGGGTATGGTCGGCGAGATGATCTTCCCCGAAGAAATCCGGCTGAGTGTGCGTGGCAAGAACACCCTCATCATCCAGAATAACGATCTGGTGACGCACACCGTCGGCCCATTCACCATCGCCCCCGGCGAGGTTATCCGGCAAACCTTTACCGCACCGAATAAATTTGTAGGCGTGTGTACGATTGGCATGTCCACCGTCAGCATCATCATCGAGGAATAGGCAAAACACGATGACTCTATATCGCGGCATATTAATGGCATTACTGATGGCGTTTGTGGGTAGCTGTACAGGCACGGCGCAGCAATCCGCAAGTGTTTTTGACGGGGGTGAGATGCGCGGCGCGGTCATCAACCCACCGCGCCAACTGGGCGACTTCACACTGGCGTCAACCACGGGCGAACCCTTCAAGTTCAGCGCACATCGGGGTGAAACCATCCTGATCTATTTCGGCTATCGTTCCTGTCCGGATTTTTGCCCCACAACCTTTGCCGAGCTTAAACACGTCTACGAAAGCCTGAACCAGCCTGCCGATAAACTGAAAATTGTGTTCGTGACGGTTGACCCCGAACGCGACACGCTGGATAACCTGAAGCTGTATATGGAAGCCTTCGACGACGATTTCATCGGTCTGCGCGACGATACGCCTGCTTTGCAATCCCTTTTGGATGCGTTTGGCGTGGTCGCAACCAAGCGCGTCGTCGGTGAATCCGCCCTTTCTTACCTGATTGACCACACCGCATCCGTCTTTTTGATCGACAGCAGCGGCGCACTGCGGATGCAGTATCTCTATGGCACGAACTACCGCGATATTGTCCACGATTTGCAGCTTATTTTGCAGCAAACCTAATCGCTTTTTATTCAAGGAGTTCTTACGATGAAACCGTTATCATTATGGCTGCTGTTGTGTTTGGTACTGGTGGCTCCCTTCGCTGCAACTGCCGCCGACAACGCGCCTGAATGCAGCCTTGCCTCCCTGTTTAACGGCTATGCCCGCGCCACCCCCGCAGGCGCACCAACCGGCGCGGTGTTCGGCCTGTTGGTCAACCTCGGCGCAGAAACCGACACGGTACGCAGCATCAGCACCGATGCGGCAGAAGCGGCTGAAATGCACGAGATCGTGATCGGTGAGGGGGATGTGATGCAAATGCGTCCGGTCGAGGGTGGTTTCGTGATTCCATCTCAAGATTTCCTCACGCTCGCCCCCGGCGGACTTCATATTATGCTGATCGGCCTCAAGCAGCCGTTGGTGGCGGGTGAAATGCTCGACCTTGTATTCGAATTCGAACACGCGGGAACGGTAGAGGTGCGCGTACCTATTCAGGAGAATGTGGTAATGGAGGGCGATATGATGCAGCCTGCCACCGACATGACGGCTGAACCCTCCCCCGCCGCCGTGACCGATTGGGGCGCCTGTGCTGGAATGCATGTGGTGGGCGCGTGGGCGCGTCCTGCGAATGCGGCCATGCCCAACAGCGCGGCTTATGCCTTACTGCTGAACCTGACGGCTGTGGATGATGTGCTGCTGAGTGCAGAAACAACCGTCTCGGAAGTGGTTGAACTCCACGAAATGCTCATGGGCGATGGCGATGTGATGCAAATGCGTCCGGTCGAGGGCGGCATCGCTGTACCCGCCGGTGCGGCTGTGGAGCTGCGCCCCGGTGGGCTGCATGTTATGTTGATTGGCCTCAAGGGTGAATTGGCAGCCGGCACAACGATGGATTTAGCGCTGACCTTTGCCGAAAGTGAACCGCTGACCTTGACACTACCGATCCGCGAACCGGCGGAAGCACCTGCCGCGATGTCGATGTCCGGCAGCTAACCCCCTGCTCTACCTCACTCTCAAAAGCAAACGCGCCGATCATATCAGCGCGTTTGTGTTTCTACATATTGATGTTGATGTCAATGAAGGCCCTTATGGGCGGTCGTGCCTGTGGTGAAACAGGCCTCTTGCAGGTCTATGCTGTTGTTCGGCTAACTCCGTCAAAGGATTTGCCTTTCTACTACATCTACCCTTCTACTTTCATTATCCGCCTCTTTTTATACCGGGTCAACTAACCTTAATCCTCCGCCAACAGTGTTGAAAGTCACTTGCGACCGCAAATTCTTCTGCCCCACGCGAGCTTATCAGCAAACCTTAATTGACAACAAATCACGATTAGCCGTATTATACATACCATACGTCCGGTATGTATAAACACCTACTGCCACCCCAATCAGGAGTTAACATTGTGGTCAGCCAACCCATCGAAAAGAAACCTGTAGGCACTTCCGGCCTGCCCTTCATCGGCAGCATGGTCGATTTTGCCCGTAACCCGATCCAGTTTATCACCGGTCTGCAAGCGGATTACGGCGATGTTGCCGCTTTCTCGCTGCTAGGCAACAAAAGTGTGCTGGTCAGCAACCCGCACGATGTTGAACGTGTGCTGCTGGAAACCGGCAAGCGCTACGACAACGGCAAACAAACCGGCTCACATACGATGGAGACCATTCTCGGCAACGGCCTTGTTACCAGTGAGGGCGACTTCTGGAAGCGCCAGCGCAAGCTTATCGCGCCGTCCTTTCACCACCAGTCGATCAAAAAATACGCCGAGCAAATCGTCACCTACAGCCAAGACCTCGCCGCAACGTGGCAAAATGGCGCTGTCCGCGATGTGCATCAAGACATGATGACGCTCACCCAGCGCATCATTATGAAAGTGCTGTTTGATGTCGATGTGCGCGATAACACCGGTGAAGCCAGCGAAGCCTTCGACGCCATGATGAAGGCGATGGGTGCCGAGCAAACGAGTATCGAAGCCATCCTCCCCAACTTCATCCCCACCCGCTCCCGCAGCCGGATGCAAGCGGGCGTAACCTACATTAACGGGATGCTGATGGAGATCATCGAGAAGCGGCGGACGGAAACCAGCACACGCCATGACCTGCTGACGATGTTGATGGAAACCCGCGACGACGAAGGCCAGCCGATGAGCACCAATCAACTGCTGGATGAAATTCGCACGCTGTACCTCGCCGGACACGAAACCACCGCCACCACCCTCTCATGGGCGTGGATGCTGATCTCGCAGAATCCCGATGTTTACGCCAAACTGGAAGCCGAAGTTGACCGTGTGCTGGAAGGCCGCGCGCCCACCGCCGATGATGTGGGGCAGCTCACCTACTGCAACGCCGTCATCAAGGAATCGCTGCGTTATTATCCGGTCGCATGGATTACCCGCCGCGTGCCGTTGGAGGATGTCGAGATTGGTGGGTATCATATTGACAAGGGTACCTTCGTGTTCCTGAGTCCGTGGGTGCTGCACCATGACCCGCGCTGGTTTGACCAGCCGGAGCGCTTTATGCCGGAACGCTGGCTGAAGGATAAAGCCGAGCAGCCCATGCGTGAGGCGTATATCCCGTTTGGCGGTGGGCCGCGCGTGTGCATCGGCAACGGCTTCGCCATGATGGAAAGTGTGTTAATTTTGGCGGCGCTCGTGCAGCAGTTTCATGTGGCTGTGCTGCCGGAACAACGCCTCGACATCGAACTGGCCGGTACACTGCGACCGAAATTCGGCTTGAACGCCAAACTTACCGGTCGCGGTGGGTAGGCGCGAATAGGCCGTTAAAATGGTCGGTGGTTGGGGAACGGACGCGATATTGACGGTTGATGAAATAATTCGGTAATTGGGGATAAGACGGACGAGATATATCTCATCCCTACACAACATTGACCTCGTAGGGACAGTATAGTGCGAAGCCTCCCGTGGGACATGCTGTCCGTTGGTATCCTTTTACCGAATTTAATTATCAACGGTCAACCTGCTGTCCGTGCCACCTACCCCAACCATCATTTTCTGTTAGGCGAACGGGAAAACATTCCGTGTATTTGCTCCCTGTTACGACGGGGAGGGCTGGGGTGGGGGTTGCCCTACCCTGTTAAACGAGGGAGGCTGCCATGCGCCGGACAAAAGAAGAAGCGATGCAAACCCGCGAAACGGTGCTGAACGCCGCCGCCCAAATCATCGCGCGGCATGGCTTCAGCGCTTTCACCATCGAGGCGGTCGCGCAGGAAGCGGGCGTGACCAAGGGTGGGGTTCTGCATCACTTCCGCTCGAAAGAAGACCTGATTAACGGCCTCATCAATCAGGTAATGATGATTTTTAATACGCGGTTGCAGGAAGAACTGCTGAACGAGCCGGAGGATCAGCCCGGTCACTGGCTGCGCGCTTATATCCGCACGGTATTCTCGGTCGATTATGACGACGATAAGAACCTGATTCCCGCGCTGGCCGCAGCCGTAGCCGCCGATCATCAGATCCTCGACCGCATCCGCCGCAGCTTTGAGGGCAGCCAGCTTGCCGCCGTGCAGGACGGAAGCAACCCCGTTCTGGCAACCGTTATCCGGTTGGCGATTGATGGTATGGTCTTTGGGCGGGCGCTCAAGGTCGATGTGCTTGACCCAACCGCCAGCCGCAAAGTGTACGACGAGCTGATCCGCCTCACGCGCCAGTTGTAGGTGGGTGTGTGCCATTAATCTATATTCACAAACTTTAGGGTTTAAAGGGTGCAAAATCGGGGTTTAGCAGCTTCACAATCCCCGAATAAAAGATGCAGTCGCTTCCTTAATCGAACAGGATTCGTTTGAAAATGGTTTGTGCAACTAAACCACACCTTCACAAATGAGGCAAATTCGCTGATTTTTTTGCCTGTTCCGCCTGTTTATCAGGCAAAACGGACAAGCCTTGTATGCAGTCCTTACACCCACCTTTGCCTCTTCGCGCCTTTGCGTTAAAAATCTCCTCTGTGCCTCTGTGGTTAAATCCCCTCTGCATTGACCTTGGCGTACTTGGCGTCTTGGCGGTTTAAATCGCTTGTCTTTCTCTGCGTTCTCAGCGCCTCTGCGGTTAATCTCTCTGCCTTTGCATTGCTCTAAAGACTAACCACTATCGACTACCAACTACCCCTGTGTAAACCACGACAGGTACAGGTAGCTGATGTTCGCCCCGCCCGTTTCGCCCGTTAGGTCGCCCAGTTTCACCGGCACGGTTGGATGGTTGTTGTCCGTCACCCACACCGCCCCATCGCTGTCCACCGCCTGCACCAGCATCAAATGCCCGTAAACCGGATCAGCATATGGATGTGCCTTTTCCATCACCAGCACCGAACCAACCAACGGTGTATTCCCGCTCGTCACGCCGTACTGCCTCAACGCCGCCGCCTGCTCATTCCACAGGTAGGCATCCCGCGCCAAACCGTCCGGTATCGGCACCCGTGTCGCAATATAATTCACGCAGTCCTGCGTATTGGCCTTCACCCATGGGTTCGTTTCGCCGTGTTCAAGTGCCTGTAACAGCGTTAAATCCGCCCCTGCACCCGGCTGCACCCGACTCAACCGCTCGGTCAAGGTGTTGATGTTGGCTTGCTGCTGGTTGATCGTCTGCTGCGTACTGGTAATCTGCTGGTCGTAACCCTGAATTTCGGCCTCTAACGCCTGAACCCGTGGTGTATGCCGCAAATCAGTATTCGGGTCATAACTCAGTAGATTATTTTTCAGCGCCGTTAGATCTTCCAACCGTGTCGCCCGTGTTTGCATCAGCACCGATACCAGCAGTTGATTGTTGCCCATCTCCCGCTGTTCCCGCTGCAACGCACTGTACAACGGCTGGTTAATTGCGGCAACATAGCTGCCCAACGGCACCGACGCAGCGACCTTGGTTTTATTTGTGGTCAGGTCGATCACCATCGGCGCAGCTTTATTTTTCGACTGGTAGTTAAAGCCCCTGCCCCACAGCGCCAACGGCACCGACTCGGGTATAAACGGCAGTACCAGCGGTGCAATCGGCCTCGCTGGTTGGTTCATCGCCTGTTGAATATCGTCCGCTGCATGTTCAAGGTTGCTTGCAAACCGCGCCAACGTTAACGGCCACTCGCTCATGGAGCTTGCTTCCGCCGCATACACCGCACTGAACCCACCAACGCTGCCGGCAGGCAAACCCAGCGCATATAGGCTGGCAACTTCCATTTGCACCGCGTCCAAAGCCTCGCTGATGGCACGGCTGGCCTGTTGAATATCACTCGCTGCGGTACGCAGGCTGTCGAGACGAACTTCAAGGGTTGTCATCATTAAGTCACTATCTGCATTAAGGAATAGGTGTCAAAACAGTATATAAAAGATAGCATTACTGCTCATGATTACAAATCGGCCTTCACATTTCGTTTGTGGTTGCGCCGCATCAGGCTAAAGCCATGATGCTAACCATAAGACAAGTCCGCTGAAGGGACTTCAAAAGCGATGCTGACCTAAAAATTTATTTACTGTTCTTATTCGTAAATTGCCATGATGCTGTCCCTACAAAAACGATCTCTGCCTTGACCTTGGCGTACTGTGCGAAGCCTCCTGTGGATGGCGACTTGGCGGTTCAAATCTCTTATTTTTCTCTGTGCCTCTGTGGTTAATGTATTTCTGCCTTGACCTTGGCGCTCTTAGCGGTTCAATCTTCTCCGCATTTCTCTATCGACTACTGACTAAGGACTATCGTAATGGGTTCGAACTCGCCGGCCACACGCGGCGCAACCACCAGCGCCTCCACCGTGCTCACCAGCGGAATTTCGAACACCACCCAGCCCGCCGTCACCCGCCCCAACGCCACCGCCTGTAACGGTTCCTCCCCGCCGATGTTCAAGCCGGATCGGGGTTCAATCTGCGTCCCGTCATCTAAGGTCACGGTAATGCGTGCCTGTGGTGGTTGGTCACAAATCCCGCTGCGGCACTCGAAGTTCAACTTCAGCGCATAAAAACGCGCCCCTGCAATCGCCGCTGCCAGCGTTCCATCACTGTTGCGCACCACCCGCCGCGACTCATTTTCCAGCGCCAGCACATTCAGGATGCCCTGTGGATAACGCGCCGTATACCCGTCAGCCGCCAAGGTTTGGCTCGTATCGGGCAGATCAGCCGCCAATATCGCGGTCGGTACCAGCGCCGTTTGCGTCCCTGCTGCCGTGTTCACCTCCGGCTGTGGCTGGGCACGGTTAAACAGCGCAATTAAGCCCACCGTGATGACCACCCCGATCAGCGTAAACACCCCCGCCAGCAGCAGCGGCTGCCGCCTGATGGCCGGTGTTGGTGGTTTGTTATAAGCGGCTTCATCCTGTAGATGCGCCTGCGCCATGCGTGAATAGGTATCCTCCGGCGGCACACGGCTCACCAGCAGCCGCAGCCCCTCAACCACCGCGTCCGGTGTTGGCTGGCAGTGCGCCTCAATCCATAAGCACAGCGCAAAGTCAGGATCAGGGTTGGGTGCATCCTCGCTGCGATACTCATCCAGCAGCCGTTGGGCTTCGGCTGGCGACCCTTCGAGTAAGGCGATGTTGGCTTTAATTAAGGTTGGGTGCATGAGCTGTTGTTCCTCTCACTTTGGCAGATGGGAAGACATTACAGCGCCAACCAATCTAGCCACCAGTTTACGCGCAAAACAGCCTATGTGCGAACGCAATCTCACGTATTCCGCTGTGCATAAATAAGCTCCATTAACGCGTTTTATGCATTTGCTTGATTACTTGAATAGTTGGGGTAAACCATAAAAGAACGCTCACCTTTATGATTAACAGCGCCGTTTTGTAATACATTCTCCCTCAAAATATAACAAATTACAAAAGTTACGTAGATATACGTATAGGTGGAATGATTAAAATTAATTTAATCTTTATTCATTAGAGAACGTTATGGAGACACAAAATGAAACGCACATACATCTACACTATTTTAATGGCAGCCTGTTTCGCAACACTTTCCGCTTTTTCGACAATCGCCGTCAGCGCTAACGATGACGTGCCTCCTGTTGAACAAGAAGATACGAGCGCTCCGGTTTCGTTTGTGAAGGTCGGCGCGAGCACACTCGGCGATCTTCAAGGCGACCAACAATATTCCGACTTCCAATTTGTCGGCAGCGCGAACCAAGAAATCTTGATCCGCGTTTCGAGCTTAACAAACGGCTTCAAACCGGTCTTTCGCCTCTACGACAGCCAGGGTAACGAAGTTGCCCGCGCAATCGGCGAAACATCGGCTTCGGTAAGCGGTGTTCAGGTCACGCTGCCCGCCACCACCATCTACACCCTGAAAGTGAAAGACATCTTCGGTGCTGACGGTCAATTTGTCGTCAACATCTTGAAGCCCACCTCAGCGCTTCAACAAAAATCGCTGGTATCGAATGTGAGCACCACCGGCAGCGTCAGCGCAAGCCAACAAGAAATTCAATATGTGATCGAGCCTGAAACCAGCCCGATGATCCTCGATTTGGCGAACTACAACGAAGACATGGGACCCAGCTATGTTCTGGAAAATCAGGCGACCGGCGCAATGATCAGCATGGGGCAGTATCCGGTAGTGAACCCCAGCCTGTGCATCCTGCCTTCCAGCGATAACTTGGTTCTGCGCGTCATCCACACCGATACGGCTGTGAAGTTCCAAGACGCCGACCAATTTCAATTGAATATGCAACCCGCAACCCAACAAGAATGTTTGGAAGCCGCGATGTGGGGCGCAAACAACACGCAAATCGCAATGGCCGACACGGTTCTGGATCTTGCCGCGAACAGTGTGAGCAGCTTATCAAGTGATGGTCAGCAGGTTACCGGCATCATCGACACGATCACCGACATTGGTGACAATGTGAACGTACCCGTCATCCCCGGTGTCAACCCATCAGCGACACCGATCATCAGCATCCCGACGGTTATCCCTGTTGGTACGGCGACACCCAACCCCGGCACAACGGCAACACCGGTCGTCATTGGCACCCCTGCCCCAAGCGTAACCCCGAAGCCGGGTACCACCGCAACCCCCATCGTTGTCGTGGATGTGGGTACAGGCACCGACATTAATATTGATCTGGGCAACCTCGGCGGCAACATTATCGCCGACATCAACCTGACAGTTCTCGGCATCAACCTGCTTGACCTGAACTTGGTTGCCAACCTGAATGGTGGCACACTCAACGTCAGCGGTGGCTTGGCCGTTATCAATAACAACTTGTTAAATGTGAACCTCGGCAACGGCTCGACCGGAACCGGCAGCAGCTTGGTTAACTTGAACCTCGGCAGCGGCTCGACTGGCTCCGGCTCACTCGTCAACCTGAACGGTGGCACTGGCTCGACCGGAACCGGCAGCAGCTTGGTTAACTTGAACCTCGGCAGCGGCTCGACTGGCTCCGGCTCACTCGTCAACCTGAACGGTGGCACTGGCTCGACCGGCACTGGCAGCAGTTTGGTCAATGGCAACCTCGGCAGCGGCTCGACTGGCTCTGGCTCACTCGTGAATGTTAACGGTGGCTCTGGCTCGACCGGAACCGGCGGCAGCTTGGTCAATGGCAACGCTGGCTCCGGCTCAACGGGCAGCGGTTTGGTCAACGTCAATGCGGGCAGCGGCTCAACCGGCACCGGCTCTGGTCTCGTCAATGTTAACGCTGGCTCTGGCTCAACCGGCAGCGGTTTGGTCAACGTCAACGCTGGCTCTGGCTCGACTGGCAGCGGCTCTGGTCTCGTCAATGTTAACGCTGGCTCTGGCTCGACTGGCAGCGGTTTGGTCAACGTCAACGCTGGCTCTGGCTCAACCGGCACCGGTTCTGGTCTCGTCAATGTCAATACCGGTAGCGGCTCGACGGGCAGCGGCTTGGTCAACGTCAACACGGGCAGCGGCTCAACCGGCTCCGGCTCTGGTCTGGTCAATGTCAACACTGGCTCCGGCTCAACCGGCACCGGCTTGGTCAACGTCAACACTGGCTCTGGCTCGACCGGCACCGGCTCTGGTCTCGTCAATGTCAACACCGGCAGCGGCTCGACCGGCAGCGGCTTGGTCAACGTCAACGCTGGCTCTGGCTCAACCGGCAGCGGCTCAACCGGCACCGGTTCTGGTCTGGTCAATGTCAATGTCGGTGGTGGCAGCAACAATGGTGGTGGTCTGATTAATGTCAACCTCGGCGGCAGCCCTGCAACAGCAACCCCTGCCCCCGCTACTCAGGCTCCGGCCACGCAAGCTCCGGCAACACAAGCTCCAGCCACACAGGCTCCGGCTACGCAGGCTCCGATTGTGAATGTCAATGTCGGTGGTGGCAGCAACAACGGTGGTGGTCTGATTAATGTCAACCTCGGCGGCAGCCCTGCAACAGCAACCCCTG